>JAJTFM010000084.1 GCA_021298575.1 Saprospiraceae bacterium
CGTGGGACACTACGTCGCCGGATGAGTTGCGCTCGCGCGCCATACCGCTCACCGGATGGCCAAAATCCCAGAAGTACCTGAATGTTTTCTCCTGTACGAGATCAAGCAATGCTTCGTCAGATATAACCGGAAACTTGGGAGTCGGGTCAACAGCCGTGTAAAACACCCGGGAAAACTGCTGCATCCTGTACCCGCCCAGCCCCTGCACCAGCGGCGATACATATATGGTGTATGCCTCGAAATCCCGCAGTGGCTGATCCGCACGCACGGTCATTACCCGGTTGTTCTGCTCCAGACCTACCTGAATACCGGCAAAGTCATTGGTACGGTACAACTTTACATTGGTCGTATTGACGGTGGCCGGGTCGAGCGGCTGGTTAAAATATATCCGGGCAGAAAAATTGTGGTCAATATTCTGTGCCGGCGGATTTGCGGTCAGTGCCACGCCGCTTGAAATAACAGAATCCACCTGCAGCAAACCTGCTTTGGTTGTAAATCCGGCAGAAAACGGCGTACAGTCGCGACCATCGGTGCTTTTCAGGGCATCCGATATACTGATGGTGTAAGACGCCGCGTATTCCATCGGGGAGGCAGGAACAATAACCGCCACCTTTTCCTGTTCCATGGTAATTGAAACGGGTGACTCCGTCTGATCTTTCAGCAAACGGACTGTTCCGCTGAGCGTCGCGGGATCCGGAGGCAGATTGAATTCAATCCGCAGCGGCTGTGCCGGATCAATATCCTTATTCAGGGTGGGGTCGGTCAGGTACAGGAACTTGTCACCTGAACGGACAGAAACGGCATAAAACTGGCCTTTTGTATTGTTTTCTTCTCTTCTGCAACCAATGGCAGCGAGCAGGAGAAGAAGCGGAATAATGGGTGGGATATGTCTCACGTCGGATGGATTCTTATGATGGGTAAAGGTAAGGGGTAATTCGGGAAAATGCCACTGATTGAATATTTAGCATCATTTCAGGAATAATTATCGCGCGCTCCCGCAGGTTTTACCCCTGAATAACGTCTAAGGGATAAACACATACAACACATGAAAAATCTCTTGAAGCTACTATTCATACTGTGCCTCTCTGCCCGTGTACAGGCACAACGCAACGTCGTACTCATCATCGCCGATGATCTCGGCTCCGATTACCTCGGGTTCTACGAAGATCATCAGGATACAGCAGTGATGCCCAACCTGCGCAGGCTGTTGCCCAAAAGTGTGCGGTTCACCAATGCCTGGTCGAATCCGGTTTGCTCAGCCACCCGGGCCGGCATTCTGACAGGGCGATACAGCTTCCGGACAGGCGTCGGCGGTATAGTCGGTGGAATGGGCGGATCCAATCCGTTGAATATTAACGAGATGACTATTCCGCGGATGCTCAATCTGTTCAAACCAAACGGTATTGCAAAGGCCAATATCGGGAAATGGCACCTCCAGAATGCCATGCCGGTCTCCAATCTGATGAATCCGAATATTATGGGATATGATCATTTTGCAGGTAATTTTATCGGACAACTGACCAGCTATACCAACTGGACCAAGGTCACCAACGGAGTTTCGGCCAGCGTAACCACTTATGCCACCACCGAAACGGCAAATGATGCCATCGCATGGACCAAAAGCAATCCGGGGAAGCCGTTTTTTCTGTGGCTCGCTTTCAACGCACCGCACGAACCACTGCACCTGCCACCACCAGGTATGTACTCCAATACCACACTGACGGGTACCACACAGGATATCAATCAACGACCCAAAGAGTATTTCAAGGCCCTGATGGAAGCAATGGATCATGAAATCGGCCGCTTGCTCGATACCCTGCAAGTGCAAGGCAAGCTCGACAGCACCGATTTTATTTTTATGGGTGATAACGGAAATACCAAACGAACTGCGCAAATTGTGAATACCGCACGGGCGAAAGGCACTATTTACCAATACGGAGTACGTATTCCGTTCCTGATTTCAGGGCCATCTGTAAACAACCCGGGACGAATGAGTGAAGCCCTCGTAAACACTGCCGACCTGTTCGCCACTATTCTTGAAATGTTTGGCTTTTACAACTGGCCATCGCAGATTCCCGCAGGCAAGCCGGTTGACTCACGCAGTTTGATGCCTGTTTTGCAAAATACCGCCACTGACGTCCGGCCGTGGGCTTTCACCGAAATATTCAAGCTCACACCGGATGCGAATGATGGAAAAACGATGCGCAATTCAGCATATAAGCTGCTCCGGTTCGACAATGGAACAGAGGAGTTTTATAACCTTGCCACCGACCCGGATGAAACGAATAACCTGCTGACAGGAACGCTCAACTCCAGTGAACGCTCGAATTACCAGTACCTGTGTAACGAAATGACCACGCTGGTGGGTACGGGTGATTTATGCCCCAACTCAACCGCAACCGGAAGTCCGTCGGAAATGAATACGGTCAGGGTTAGTCCGAATCCCTTTTCCGGACATATCGTGTTAAGCAATGTGAGCGAAACCACTGTTTGTGTCTTGTCTGATTCAACAGGGAAGCGTCTTTTTTCAGGGGGGAATATCGGGAGTGCAGACTTCTCCTCCCTGCCTCCGGGTGTGTATTTCTTGAATATACTGCTTGACAAACCCGTTTGCGTAAAACTTGTGAAAATATGATACATGTATAGTTTAACCGATGTATTCCCCGGCTGCCCCGACGATTATTTCCGGTCGGGGCAGCCGGGGGATTTATACGGGGACGCCCCCTACTCTCTTGTAAACAGCCCGCACAGCCAGTTGCCCCGGCTTCCGAACCACGATAATTCGTAACCTGCCGCACGGGCTGCGGCGGTAACTACCTGTTCATCGGATAACAGGATACCCGATACCAGCAACCAGCTACCCGGTTTGGTCATATCTGCCAGGCGGGGCAGTGCATCCAATATCACGTGCCGGTTGATGTTGGCCAGTACGCCATCAAAATCGCGACCCTGAACAGCATCAAGGGTACCGCAGCGGGCCATCACATTGCTTACCCCGTTAGCCTCGCTGTTTTCCAGCGTGTTACGGTACGATTCGTCTTCAATATCAACAGCTTCAATCTCAGATGCTCCGAGTTTGGAGGCGAGTATGGCAAGGATACCGGTGCCGCAGCCGAAATCGAGCAGCCGGGTACCCTCCATGGGAAGTTGTTCCATGGCGGCCATGCACTGCCAGGTAGTTTCGTGGTGACCGGTACCAAATGCCATTTTCGGATTGATAACCAGCTCCCATTTTACCTGGGGAATGGGCTCGTGAAAGTCGGCGCGCACAGCACAAAAATCATTCACGATTACCGGCTGAAAATTGGATTCCCACAATTCATTCCAGTTCTGTCCCGGGATAAATTCCTTCGACCACTCATAACTGAACTGATCCTGTAATTCGTTCAGCAGTGCTTCGGCCTCCTGCATACCTGCCCGCGCGGGCAGGTACGCGGAAAGACCCTGTTCGTTCTCCTCAAACGTGTCGAAGGGTGCCTCGGCCAGAAAGGCAACGAGTACCTCCGCCGTTTCAGCATCACACTTTATATCGTATCTGTAGTAATCCACCGGCGATGTCTTATTGCTGAATATCAGCGAGATTCCTGATCAGGAGCTGTTTACCATTGAAGTCGGATACAATTCCGGTGATGGTAACCGGGCCTGTCGGCATGGTATTGCCGGAGAACACCGCACTGCTGTAAGTGTACAGTGTGAGGGAACCCGTTCCGTCGTTAATAGTCTTGCTTCCGGAGAAAGTACCTGCCGGAGTGAGCGTGGCATTGGAAATTTTCACCAGCGTGCTCTCCCAGGCATTGTAGTTGGCATTGATTTCTGCCACAGTGGCTACGCGTGGTGTCACCTGAACACCACTGGCTACCAGTGTTGCATTGGAAAGCGGCACGTTATTTACCTGGAGCAGTTTGTTGTACTCCGACAGTTCCTGATCAGAAATAACCACTTCAATCTGGTCGCCCAGGTTGAACGCGTGCGTGGCAGAGAATCGCACCACAATGCCGCCGGTTGCATCCTGTATATACACGTTGCGGTTATTCAGATTATTGCCTGCTCTGTCAGAAATCACCACACCCTTGATTTTGGTATTGCCCGGGGCACAGGCTGTAGAACCCGTGTAAGCAGCCTTTACCTGGCTGATCGGAGCCAGTACTTCATTGCCTGAAACACCGCCGCAGCGGGCACCGGTCATGTCCACGTCGGTCAGGTCGCGGATGTAAAGCTGGTAGGTATTTCCATAAACACTCAGTACGCCTGTAATATTACCCTTGCCGGATGGTGTTTTCTGGATGGCAAAATCGGAATATCCGCTGGTTCTCACCAGCACTTCCTGACCGCAGCAATTGGCCAGATAGCGGTTAACACTGGAACCGGAGGGTGCATCGGCCCAGGTCTGGGCTGTATCTGCCGGAGTAAATTGTACTCCCTCCAGTCGGATCAGGGTGCTCACTATATTCCGGTTGAAATCGCCCGGCTCAACGAGTCTTGGCTCGGGTGCTGCGCCGAGAAATCCGCGGGTAATATTGGTGCGTTCCTGATTTTCGGTGATACCAATATCGCTGGGTACCCCGTTTTCATACAGGACGCCTCCTACCAGCTGGATAAGTCCGTTGTAGTCGGTGAGTACAAGTCCCTTGCAATTGATATAGATTTTTCGGCCCACCGGGTATCGGTTGTACAGAAAACCATTGCTGAATTTCACCTCTACCCCGCCAGTTGAGTCCTGAATGACGATGGTCTTGTAGTAGTTACCGGTGCGGTCATCCATGATAACCGTTCCTCCGATGACCAGATCCTGGTTGATCAGATCGTATGCACCGTTCACCTCGTGAAGCGACTTGAGCTGGGCGATGGTGGCATTGGTGGGAATGTCTTTGCCGTCACCACCAACCGGAGGCTGGTCGAATTCTGTTTTTACACATGAATTCAGGGTGAACACGAGCATTAATACAGCAAAGAGGCTGTTTTGTAAGTTTAGTTTATTGTTGAAAAACATAGTGATGATGTTTTTGACGTTTGTCAATATCTGATTGATTCTGGTTTGGAGCGTTCCATACACGCTCTTATTTGCGGACACTGAAGGAAATGAAGTAGTTCAGTCCCGGCGCGTATTGCACCTCTGATATGTAGAGACGTGCGTCATCCGGCTCACGGCCAAAGGCGTTTCTGTATGCCTCTCTGCCCGACACAATGACGTTTCTGTTGTCGAGAATATTGTTGATTCCCACATTCAGATAGAGGAAAACATCTCCGATTTTCCAGGATTTTCCGGCAAAAAGATCAACGGTGTAGGCCGCAGGTGCCTTTTCCTGCTCAACGATGGTATTCCATATTTCCGAGCCGGGTTCCAGTGCCAGTACGGCTTCTGCACGTCGGCGAAGCGGATCGTAAGCGAACCAGAAGTCATCGCGCCAGTTGAATGTAAGCGTGGCAAACCAGAACCGGCGGCCCTCGTACTTGACGTTGAAGGTAGCCGCTGTCTGTGGCGTGCGCGGCACGAGGAAGTTATCCTGATACAAGGTCACATTTTCAAACGACACATAATCCTTGTTGTCGGGTGTATAAGTCATTGTCGGGCGATTGGTATAGCGGTAGTAACCCAGATTGGCTGCACCGCTCAGTACCCATTGCGGAACCGGCTTGTATTCAAAGGCCGCCTCGATGCCGGAATGTGTCCTGTTGATACCGCTCATTACCAGTGTGGCAAATTCTCCTACCGTCGGCGAGAAATACAAACGCGCCTCAAACTCGTTATCGAAGTTGGTTAAATAGCCCGTCAGGCGCGCACGCACGAGTGGAGAGCGGAGCAGATAACCGCCTTCGACACTGTTTATTCCGTAAACATCCGTATTGGGAGCAACGGTATTGCGCTGTCGGGGGGAAATATACACGTCACGGAACAGTGGCGCCTTGGTTCCAGTGAAACCATTGGCATACAGGTAATTGCGACCATTCAGCTTGTAGGTGGCTCCACCTTTCAGTCCGTAAGTATAGAATGAATTGACCTGTGAGTCGCCGTAGGAGTCATTGGGATATCGGGGATTGAGCATATTACCCGTACGCCAGAAGGTATTGTTACCCACTTCTGCTGCGCCGAACAGCGACAGTTTTCTCAGGTTTGTTTGTGCCTGCACCCAGATACTTCCGTTGCGGATATTCTCGTCGTAATCGTAGCCGAACACATCACCTTCGTAAATCACATTTCTCGGGTTATTGGCGTCGTTGTCTTCAAGCAGGGGTTGTCCGGGATAATCCTGGGAAGAAAAGCGATTGATATCCAGCCAGTAATCGGCACCAAGCAGGTCATCGAGTACCTGAAAGTTTTGCCCCTTGTACCAGCGGTAGTTAACTCCCGACTGCAGCGAAGAGCGACTGTTAAGTTGCTGATTCAGTACGACGTTGAAGCCGAGCTCTTTGCTGTCGGCGCGCTGGTCGGCCACGATATACTGGGCTCTGTTGCCCGTTACGGTATTGCCGGCAATACCCTCTGCATTATCTACCGTGAACCGGTTTCGGCTGTTTTCGTCGTAAAACTGCGTCCAGTTGATCTGCCGAAGTGCTTCATCATTTCTGAGTGCATCAGCCCACTGTGCCGAGAGCGTGGAGTCCAGAATGGCCGAAGGCAGCCTTCTGTTGTAATCGGGAGCAGGGTTCGATGCTTCAAACCAGTCAAGTCGGGTATCTCCCCTTTTACCTGCCTGTCCGTAAACCGAGGCAGTAACGGATGTGCCGGCCATGGGCGCCCAGTCGTACCGAAGCATACCGATTGGCTGATTGGAATGTCCGATGTTAGCGTTTCGCTTCTCTCCGTTCTGGTAACCCCAGCTCGGGTTGTAGCGGTTAGTACCGGCGAGTTCAAACATCTCGCCGAACGAATCGCTCACTTTGCCACGTATGGATGGCGCTCCCAGAAAAGTCAGGTTCAGCGCATGTTTCCGGTTAATTTTTTTGTCAACGGACAAGAAGTAAGAGTACCCGTCGAAGAATGTTCCATCGAAGTAGCCTTCCTGCGCCCAGCGGCGACTTCCTGAAAAACTGACAGCCCAGCCTCCCGGCATCAGTCCGGTGCTGGCAGTCAGCATCATGCGGTTGGTATAGGTCCGGTTGCTGATAGCATAACTTGCCCTGATCTGTTTGCGCTGATTGCTTGCGCGCGTATCTATGCGCGTAGCCCCTCCAATCTCGGAAAAAGTAAATTCGGAAGGATTGAGACCTACCGTACTTTCCCTGTTGCGGAGTACATCATTCAGACCGCCGATTTCGCCAAACACCGCGAAACCTGTTTCCGGGTCGTTGATATTTACCCCGTTCAGAAACAGTGGGAAGTGTTCAGAATCGTACCCTCTTTCCCGAAAACGGAAAATTCCCCAGCCGAATCCTGTTACCTGCTGAAAAATATCCCTGTTGGCGTTGAGCAGGTTGGCCACGTCGCCGGAGCCCTCAGTTTCCGTGTCCGCCTCCTCCAGAGTCACAGTGGGCAGATCGTTGATGTTGGTGATGCTGGCGGCCGGATCACGCTGTAACGTGATTTCCTGACTGTTCGCTCCTGCCTTTACGCTCCACCTGATTTCTTTGGGAAAGTAACCGGAATGGGTTACTAGTACAGACTGGTTTCCGGCCGGAACTCCTTCAAGACGAAAGTCACCTTTGGCATCGGTAGCTGTGAATTTGCCCGTACCGCTTACAACAACTGCCGCATCGGAAAGCGGCATATCATTGTCAGCATCGCGCACGGATCCACTGATAACACCCGTTTGTGCATAACCGGATACGGCCAGCAGAACAGTTAATAATGTGGTTGTTAATCTGAAAATCATTCGGACAGGTTGAATTGAAATGGAAGCAGGCCACCGTATCACGAAAATACAGAGTCCTCAAAAAAGAGGTCAAAGGTAGTGAAAGGGTTTATACTGGAGGAGTTATTTTGGTCACGACTCAATTTGAGCAGGTTTGATACACTTGTACTTCTCGTGCCTTGATAACAATAATATGGTGTACAGGTCTTGACGGGCAAATTATGGAGCAGGAAAGGGTTGGCGGCGACACAGCTATACATTTAGAGCTTGTTTACAAACAAGCCCGGATACCTGAACAGGTACCCGGGCTCTCTACTATTAATTTCCGTAACCAGAATCACTTCTGGATAACCAATCTTACATTTTTGGACGCACCCGCAGCAGTAATCCGGAGTGTGTACGCAGCCGATGGCAGCGTGGTGTAGTCAAGTACCTTAGTCAGATCTCCGCTGCTGAAATCCACGACTTCCGAACGAAGACGCTGCCCCAGTGCATTATAGAGCGCAACCTCCAGTTCTTTTTGTGGTTCGCCGGTCATTTCAAGGGTGAATCGGCCCGTTCCCGGGTTTGGATATACCTCGAAATCATTCAACCACGGAACTTCCTGTGTACCGACAGTTATTACGTTGATTGACTGCTCCAGGGTTGCGGCACCGCAATCATTTGTAACGGTCAGTGTTACTGTGTACGCTCCGGACTGATCGTAAACATGTACCGGATTGGCTTCGTTGCTTGTTCCGCCATCGCCAAAGTTCCACGCGTAGGAATCAGCTCCCTGTGATGTACTGGTAAACGTAACTGTACCCAATACCGCACTGTAGTTGAATCCTGCCAGCGGCGCACCGATGATGGTTACATAACCAGGCTGTGTGGATGTGTTTGACCCGTAAATGTTGGTTGCCTGAAGTGTAACTGCATAGGTTCCGGGAGTGGCGTACGTCACAGATGGATTCTGTTCGCTGGATGTGGCCGGGTTTCCACCTTCAAATGTCCATTGCCACGAAACAGGATCACCGGCAGACTGATCAGTGAACTGCACCGTAACGCCGGCGCATCCCTTCTGTGTATCTGATGTGAATGAAACCAGTGGCGCACTGCCCTCAATAGTAACGACCTGCGTATATGTGCTTGTTCCACACTCATTATAGGCCGTTAAAACCACTGTGTATGTGCCTGTACCCGCGTACGTGTGCGTGGGATTTTCCTCCTGACTGGTTGTACCATCACCAAAATCCCAGCTGTATGTGCCTCCATTCTGGCTGCTGTTGCTAAATATAACGCTCAAACCGGCTGTCTGGCTGGTGAAACCGGCACTCGGCCCTCCAATTACAGTGATACTTGCCGTAGCAGTGCTTGAACCTGCCTGATTGGATGCAACAAGCGTAACGTTGTACACACCGGGAGCATCCCATGTTACTACCGGATTCTCTTCTGATGATGTGCCGGGTACACCACCCTCAAACGTCCACTCAATGGAAGTAGCATTGTCGCTCGATGTATTGTCAAACTGTACCAGAAAAGGTGAGCATCCAATCGCACCATTGAATGTGAATGCTGCTACAGGCACTGTGATAATGGTGACTGTCTGCTCCACAAAAGTGGTTCCGCAACTGTTGGTTGCCGCCAGAACGACTGTATAAACCCCATCCGCTGCATAAGTATGCGTCGGATTGGCATCCGTACTAACATTGCCATCTCCAAATGTCCAGGTGTAAGAAGTCGCATCTGCCGATGTATTGGTAAATGAGACCGTGTTCTGAACCTGTGTAGAGGTGAAACCACCTGTTGGTGCTCCCTGTACTGTCACATAATCTGTACGCGTCAGTGTATCCGAACCACCGGCACCTGTAGCAATCAGTGTAACATCATACGACCCTGGATTCAGATAAATCACCGTCGGATTCTCCTCCGTTGAAGTGGCCGGCTCTCCGCCTTCAAATGTCCAGAACCAGCTGGTCGCGGACCGCATCCACTCGTGTTACCAGCTGTGAAGTTCGCAGAGGGAGCAGTAGTTACGGTCACCGTCTGCGTTGAGGTAACTGTACCACAGCTGTTTGTGGCACTCAGTGTTACCGTATATACTCCGTCTGCAGCATACGTGTGTACCGGATTAGTCTCTGAACTGCCGCTGTTGTCGCCAAAGTCCCAGCTGTAGCTGGTTGCATTGGTACTGCTGTTGGTGAACGACACCACAGTACCATTCGTAGCATTGCTGAAACCGGCAACCGGAACTGATCCTACCTGTATGTAATTGACAAATACCACGGTATCGGCACCAGCCGGGTTGCTCGCTATCAGGGTCACATTGTACTGACCGGGTGCGTTATACACAACTACCGGATTTTCCAGGGAGGATGTATCCGGACTGCCACCGGGGAATGACCAGGCGAAAGTGGTTGCGTTGTCACTTGATGTATTGTCAAACACCACTGTAAGTCCCGGACAACCTGTTAGAGGTCCTGCCGTGAAATTCGCAGCTGGCGGTGTTATTATGGTTACTGTTTGTGTAACGGTAGAAGATCCACAGGCATTCGTAGCTGTAAGTACAACAGTATAGACTCCATCTGCAGTGTATGTGTGCGACGGGTCTGTTTCTGTGCTGGTGGCCTGTTAAACCCGGCACCCGGGACTGTACCAATTGTGACAACTGCCGTCGCTGTATCAGTTCCGGAGCCATTTATTGCTACAAGTGTGGCTGTATATGTACCTGGCAGGTCGTAAACCACCACCGGATTGGTGTCTGACGATGCAGGTGGCGTTCCTCCCGGGAATGACCAGCTGTATGTGGTCGCATCCGTTGAGGTATTGGTGAATGATACCGTCTGCGGTGCACAACCCGGACTGCCCGTGGTGGTGAACGAAGCCGTTGGAGCCGGAATCAGGGATACCGTTTTGGTTATGGTTGTACTTCCGCAGGCATTGGTTGTAGTCAGCTTGACCGTGTAAGTACCTCCATTCGCGTAGGTATGAGTCGGATTTTGCAGCGTACTGGTGGTTCCGTCGCCAAATTCCCACAAATATGATGTTCCGTTTACACTCGTATTGTTGAATGAAACAGTAAGTCCGGTACTGTTAAAGTTGAATCCGGGCGCCGGTACCGTCGAAACTGTAATGTAGTTCGTTCTGGTAAAGGTACTTGAGCCGGAACTGTTGTAGGCTATCAGTGTGATCGAGTAAATACCCGGTACAGAATAGTAAACTGTCGGCTCGGGCTGGTTCGATGCAGCCGGTGCTCCGCCGGGGAAAGACCACTGGTACGTAACCGCATTGGAGGATGATTCATTTACCATATTAACCTGCAACGTGGCACATCCGCTGGTCGGTTCTGCCGAAAACTGGGCTGCAGGTGCTGTTGTAACCGTATAGGTTCGCGTCACCGAACCGCAGTGGCTGGTAGCCGTGAGTGTAACCAGATAGGTGCCTGCAACTGAATATGTATGTACCGGATCCTGCTCGAAACTGTCGAATCCGTCGCCAAACTCCCAGTAATAAGTGGTAGCATTCTGGGATGTATTGGTAAACGTAACCGTCAGGTCATCCACCGTGTAGGTGTAATTGCTGACAGGCAGCGGATCAGTCGTGATTGTCTCTGCGTGTGCGTTGGTGTTTCCAGATGTGCCCGTTATCAGCAGGGTTACCTGATGTGGACCAGGTGAATTGAATACTACTGTCGTGTTCTGCTGGGTCGATGTTGCCGGAGACCCGCCTGCAAATGTCCAGGCCCAGGCTGTTATGATTCCTGTTGACTGATCGGTGAACTGAACTGGCTGTCCCACACAACCCGGTTCGGGTGTCCAGGTAAATGCAGAGACGAGCGGCGGCCCCTGCGAACAAGATCCCAGGCAGCCATTGTTAATCCGCGCCTGCATGAACGGGTTGATCTGACTCTGCGACTGGGCGCTCCATGCTGTGGCGTTCGATACAAACGGGCACATGATGAACTCACCGGTAGTGCAGTTGTCGTGTGTTGCACTGAAGTTGTGACCAATCTCATGTGAAGTCATGCAGCGCAGGAAGTCGTCGTTGTTGGTGAAATCCTGCAGGCAGTGGTACTTGACCGTGTTACAAACCCCGTTCAGGTAAGCAATACCTACTGTTCCTCCGTTGAAGTCGCGATCAGTCCACAACTCTCCAATATCAAAATTCACCCCGAAACCACCGCCCTGGCCCCATGCCTGAAAACTGCCAAGCAGTGTACCGGCATCATTCGAACCGCTCCACGGCCCGGGAAATGTATTGGCAACATACTGTGTGACAATATTGAAACACAGGTCATGATTGAATGCCCCCGTGTAGTCACCCTCAACCATATTGATTACAGCAATATTATGGCCCTCAACGGCACCTGTAGAACCATACTTTGCCAACATCAGCTGATCCGATGCAATGGCCAGTTCTAGCTCGTAAACCCCCAGTTGCTCGGCCTCTGATTCGTGGTCGCGGTCCAGTTCTGCCGCTTTCTCCATTGCTTCTGTTACACCGCAGGAAACATTCGGATCGTGCTTTACATCCGAACGCTCATATACCAGAAACTGATTGCGCGGTGCGTCCGGCTCCAGATAGTACAAAGGCTCAATGTACCACGTCAGGCCATTCTGCTCAACGTACCCCATTATAAACTCCTTGTCAATCGTCAGACGAACTTTACCGCCACCAGCTTCATTGCCCTTGAAAGCAATATTGGGCTGATGAGTAATAATACTGACACCATCCGGGGCCTCTACCCTGAGGGTGTAATCCTCTGACAACAACTGACTAGAAGTAAGGCTCAGCGACCACTGATGCGCACCAAGCGACAGAACCGGGTTGCTCTCCGTGTTGTTCTGAACAAGGTTTGCCAAAGACTGCGCATCTATTTCAAACACCTCATAACTGGTGAATGACTTGAATAGCGCCAATGAAGTGTAAGGTACTTTTTCTCCGGCAAAAATCTGGGCATCCGCGTCAACCGGTATGACCGATAACACGGACAGCAATGCCGCAAAGCAAAGTAGTTTGAAACGTTTCGTCATGATCTGACTTTTTGTTTGAATGTAAAAAACTGGACGAAATTGCATGGATGAAACAGGCGGATTCATGGGAAGGATTAACACGGAAAAAACTTTTTCCTGACCTTGGGGTTGTGCTCAAAATTAACACGGGCGAAATTAGGGCAGACTGCAATAATTTCTGAACCAAATGTGAATAAAAAATGTAAAACGCACTCAAATATCCGGAATAACTACTTTTGCACCCTGTTTGTTTTTTAACCAGCAATCAAAACAGCATGTCTGCCACTAAACGTCTCCTCTCTGTCTGCCTGATTTCCGGTCTGATCCTTTGCTGCGGTCAGGCCTTCGCCCAAAAATCTCACAAAAAAAAGAAAAAGGAACCAGATTTCGTGTCCGACCTCTGGTACGGAGGTGGTATTCTCCTCGGTTTCAATGGTATCAACAACGCAAGTATCTTCTCTTTCGGCGTCAGCCCGATGGTCGGATACAAAATCACCCCCGCAATTTCCGTCGGACCCAGAGTGGAGTTCATTCTCTCTTCATACAAACAGGCGGGTTTCCGGGCAACCAGTCTTTACAACCTCGACGCCGGACTCTTTGCACGTGGCAAGGTTTTCAGAGGCCTCTTTGTTCAGGGGGAAGTATCTCATGAATGGTATCAGGATATTGACTTCTCTCAAACAAAGTTCACAACCCAACGCTTTAACCAGCGAATCGGCGGAGGCTGGAACTGGAGTAACGGACGCGCCGGCTCGGAAATCGGCATTTTTTACAATTTTGCCATCGCCAATGATTTCAACTCTTTCCAGAATCCTTTTTCTTACAGGTTCGGCTTCACCTGGAATTTTTAATTTCCCCCGGCCGACTCAATTTCTTCTCCATGAAAAATACTTTTTTCTCTAACCTGGTACTCTGTCAATGGTGTCCTTTCCCAAAAGGCTCCCTCTAAAATTGACTCTGTGATCAATCTGTCCGATAAATGGGTTATACCTCCTTTCGCTGATGCTTTCTCCTCCAGTATCGCCGACAACTCCAATGCTGCCAATGTACTCAAGTTATACATGGGTGAAGGAGTGTTCTACGTTCAGGCTGCAGGAAACACACAGGCTGGAAGATCATCTACTGAATCGCTCGCTGGAAAAACCGAAACTCCCGATGTCAGCTATACCAATGGTGCTGTCACCTGCTCTCTCGGCCACCCTTTCGTGGAATATGAAGGGCCGGCAAGCGGAATCAAGAATCCTACTCAGTGGGGTGTTAACTATGATAAAATCAAAACCAGCCGCCTGATGCTCGGCGACGGCTACTGGTTTATTGACAATAAAACTGCCCTGAACGCCAACTGGGACAAAATCAAGGCTCAAAAGCCGGCGGCTCTCTTTATCTGCCTGCTCGATGCTGAAGCGAACGGCGGCAAGGAAGGCAAGGGCCTCTCTGCAGAAATGGCAAAAGTTATTGTCAAAAAAGCGCACGGCAGTGGTCTGCGCGTATGGGCACACGTGGAAAATGCCGCCGACCTGCGCCTGGGCCTAAAACTGGGTGTGGATGGCTTTGCCAACCTGCCCGGAAGTAACTGGGACGGATCCGGTGATGCCGCCCCTTACAATCTCACAGATGAAGATCTGAAGAAGCTCGCCAAAAAGAAAACCCCGGTTGTTCCACTCTTCTCCCATGCACAAATGCAGGCCGGCAGAACTGATGCGAAGGAATATACCAATAAAACGCTGAACAGGCTCTTCTCTCAGGGTGTCAATGTGGTGATTGGTTCCGACGATCCGCAAAGAACAATCAGGGCTGAACTCAATTACTGGTACGCTTCCGGAGCTGTTGATCATCTCCAGGTGCTGAAGGTTCTCTGTGAAAACACCCCTAAAGCTGTTTATCCAAAACGAAAGATAGCCCGTATCGCCGAAGGATACGAAGCCAGTTTCATCGTTGTTGCCGAAAATCCGCTGCAGAATGTTCTCCGGGCACGCGTCGCCGATTTCAAGCTGAAACAGGGTGCTTTCGTAAGGTAAGCTCCTGATAGTTCAGTGCCAGTTACACAAAAAGGGGCCGGTCGGGAAGCGACCGGCCCCTTTTTTATCTGATTTGCTCCCCTTCCTTCATAACAAAGTCAACCCTGAGCATTGCACTTATATCTGACAAAGGATCGCCATCAACAGCTATTATGTCGGCTATTTTACCGGCCTCTATACTGCCTGTCCTGTCGCGTATCCTGAGCATGGTTGCCGCGTCCGTGGTCGCCGCTCTGAGAATATCAGCGTTTTTCATGCCCGCCTCCGACATATACACGAATTCAAGGTTGTTCTTTCCATGCGGAAATACACCCGCGTCTGTTCCAAATACTATTTTTACTCCCTTCTTGTAGGCGATTCCCGCCGTTGTCTGTATCTGTTTGCCAACTCCCAGTGCCTTAACCCTCACCGTTTCAGGAAAAAAGTTTTTGGCATACTGGGCACTGTCGCTGACTGCGTGACCCGCTGTCAGGGTAGGCACATACCATGTGCCGTGTGCTATCATGGCATCCATCGTACTCTCGCTCATGTAGGATCCGTGCTCAATGGTTACTACCCCGGCCTCCACTGCCCGCCGCATTCCCTCGTCCCCGTGCGCATGCGCGGCAACATCAACCCCCAGATCTCTGGCTGTTCTGACAATTGTCTCCAGTTCGTCGCTGCTGTAATGTGGCAGCCTCCCGTCGCGGGCAAGCGACAAAACGCCACCTGTAGCACATACCTTGATACAGTCTGCTCCGCGCTTTACCTGTGTTCTGACTGCCTCTCTGCACTCATCGGGGCCATCGGCAATGCCAAGCTCCGGTCCCGGCGGATCAAACAGGTCCCATTTTCCTCCGGTTGTGTTGTCGCCATGTCCTCCTGTTATACTCAAGGCTCTGCCAGCCGTAATTATTCTTGGCCCGACAGCCCAGCCGCTGTTTATTGCATTCCTCAAGGCAATATTAACTCCTGTTCCACCCAAATCTCTGACCGTCGTAAATCCCGCATTGAGTGTACGCCGAGCATAAACTGCCGCCCTGAAGGCTATGTCAGCTTCATTCAGGGTATAGCGCTCATTGTACGAACTCCTGCTTTGCTCCCATTCGAGGTGTACGTGACAATCAATCAGACCCGGCATAACCGTCCTGTTCTTCAGGTCAACCAGTTTCGCCCCGTCAGGCACTGTGACAAATCCCTTTTCAATCCGGTCAATTTTCCCGTTTACCACTACCACAGACGAGTTGGACAGCGGTTCTCCCGCCATCGTTATTATCTTTCCGCAGTGGAGTACCGTTGTTTGTGAATACAGGAAGTTAGTCAGCGCCATGAGCGCTGTTATGATGGATGTCCTCATGATAATATGGTGTTGAATTTTTGCCTCTATTTCTCCTGCCAGACAGTCTCCCTGTCGCGATTGATATAGCTCCACTTGCCATTCAGCGCAACAAGCGCCAGTCCGTCCCTGAATGGTTCGGCCATATCGTAAATTGCAGGGATAATAATCCTTCCATCCGAATCAATATATCCCCACTTGCCATTATTGCATATCTGGGCAACCCCTTCGGAGAATATACCCGCATCCTCATATTTGGGCATAATTACCAGTTTGCCAGTCTTGTCAATATATCCGTATGCTCCGTTTATCTCTACCAGGGCCAATCCTTCCCCAAAATCTCCGGCCATATCAAACATCGGCTCTATGGCAACTTCTCCACTTTCACTGACATAACCATATTTACCTTCCCTGTATGCCATGGCCATACCGTCGGAAAATTTCCCCTCTGCTAATCCTTTTACAAATTGGAAACGGGGTGTAACCAATTCTTTACCAGAACGATCTGCCAGCCCCCATAACCCGTTTTTGCTCACGACTGCTACATCCCCCTGAAACGAGGAGGCCTTGTCCCAGGCCGGAGACACAACATACTCTCCCTGACGATTGATAAATCCCCATACCCCGTTTTTAGCCGCCGGGGCTATGTCTCCGACGAATTTGCCTGAAGCAGAAAACTGCGGCTTGATAGCAAATGAACCATCTTCACTAATATATCCTGCCCGACCCTCAAACGTAACAGCCGACAAACCCTCGTGAAAATCTGATACTTCGTCAAATATCGTCAGGATAACCTCCCTGCACGCATAATCAATGAAACCCCAGGAATGTACTGTGAAACTTACCCACAGACCGGTATAGCCGGCGGATATACAGCCGGCCATACTGGTCCAGAATAGCCCATTGCCCATTCAAACGGGCATGCGTGAACCCCTCCCTGAATTCCCCTACTTCAAGGAATTGCGGTTCCACAGCGATCTCTCCTCCGGAATTTATAAAACCGAAGTATCCATTCTCTTTTATCCTGAAAAGTGGCGGGTAACTCATATCAAATGCTTGACGGGGCAAAGTTACTAGAGCATGTCTATGATTTTCTGCCGATTGCAAAAATAGGAGTATTTTTTGTTAGAGCTATTTCAGGGTATTTATCCAGGCTGCAATTTTTTCCACGTCTTTTTTGGGAACATGTTGCATAGGTGCCATAGGGGTGTAATCAGGCCAGTGCTCAGGTTTCGGGTTGTAAACCAGTGCAACTATCTGCTGGACAGAATATCCTCTCTTTGCAACATCCCTGTATGCCGGACCAACTGCCCGCTCATTTGTCTTGTGGCACGAACTGCAGGTATATTTGTTCAATAATGCCTTCACCTCTGCTTCACTCACTCCGGCTGTGCCTGCCGGTTTGACCGGAGCCGGCTTCTTCGCCTCGCCAGCCGTGCTCGGCCGTGCCTCTTTCATCTGGCTGTCAGGTGTATTAACAGCGCTCCCGGGATCTTTTTCCGGTGTCACAGCTCCTGTTTTAACCTTCGGCGCCTCCAGTTTGAAATCAGCCTTTTCTCCGGCGGGGATACTGTTCAGCGTGTAGTAAGCCGCCGGATGCAACAGGTTTTTCCCGTCTGTATAGTTAGTCACTCCCACCGGCTGTATGTGATGAATAAATCCTTCTCTCAAACTGTCAACCACCACGCGTACCCTGAGTCCGTCTGTGCTGGCTTTGACTCCCAGTACGTTGTGTTCCCTGAAATTGATGATCGGACTGCCGTAAACAGGATGGTACTTGTAAGTGTAGCTGCTGACATTATAACTTTCAGGATTCTGCGCCGTCGTTTTGTCCACAGGTTGTGTGAATTCTATCTCAAACCCGTCGGGCATGGCTCGCACCGCTTTCATTTCAAATGGCATCTGACCCGTCCAGACCAGCCGCTCCAGTCCGTACGGCTCCTTGCCTGTACTACCCCACCCTCTATTCGTTCCTCCTACATACATCGTTCCGGCTTCCTTTCCCCAGCACATCCTCAGTACACCCGATTTAAAACCGCTCCTGAAATCAAAGGAGGCTCCCTGCCACTGACCATTCACCTTCTCCAAAAATACACGGGCTATCTTCGACATTCCCTGGTCACCTACGAACATCTGTCCCGAAAACGGACCAAAATCCCCTCCGGTTTCATCAGGCAATATCTCCGATGTTGAAACGCCAAGCACACCATGCGGAAGCCACACGGCCGGACTCTTTACCTGCATGTACGGATAGGTCTTGTGACCCATCTCATATATGGTAGTGGCCGGTTCTTCTGCAATGTACTCAGGCTTCTTCCGCGAATCGTCGCGCGGATCAACCTGCTTGTAAACCATTTCCTGTCGCATTTTTACTGGCGACTCAGGCCTGTCTGCCCAGTTCAGGGAAGCCGGATGACCAACAAAATCTCCCTGCTCAACATGTGTAATAAATCCGGATCCCATCCAGTCTCCCTGATTATCGCCATAGAAAAACGCCCCGTTCGCCATACCTATTCCACACGGCGAACGCATACCCGCTGCAAAGGGCTGCATTTTGCCATCCTCCGTTATCTTCATCGTCCAGCCCCTCCACGGTACTATGCTCTTGCCCGACCACCAGTCTGTTGAGCCAAAACTAACATTCCCGGTAACCAGGAAATCACCCTCAGGCGTTACCTTGGGACCAAAGCTGTATTCATGGTAATGACCCGATACAGGCCACGCGTAAACTGTCTCGTATTTGTCTGCCCGACCGTCACCGTTTCCATCCGTGAGTCTCGTCAACTCTCCGCGCTGTGCGCAGTACAGGTTGCCGTTCTTTTCTGCCAGTCCCAGTATTTCGTGTAATCCTGTGGCATATCGCCTGTAATTGGGCTTCAGCGACGACGGGTTCTCTACTACCCAGATATCACCCCTCCGCGTACTCGCAGCTACACTGCCGTCGTTGAGCGCACAAATACCTCCTACCTCCAGCACAACTCCCTCCGGAATGGGCACTTTGATAATTCTGTAATAATCGTCTTCTTTCGCCGTAGATGGGGTGCTCTGCGCATTCAGTTCAATGGCAGAAAGAAATAACAGTAAAAGTGTGATATGTTTCATGTTTTTGATCGCGTATTCAGTTGAAAAGCAATGGTTTGAAAAATTGTTGGCGAGGTTCACGGGCAAATCACCAGTGTACCTGCCACTCCACCTTGTCGCTGGAAGGTACCACGTATAAAACAGAAATACCCTGCGACGTCTCCACGCCTGCATTGGCCTTTGTCTGGATATAATACCGCTTGTCATCCACAACCCAAACTCCGTCATCAACTTTTTCAATGCTTCTGCCTGTTGCCAACCTGACAATATAACCCTCCGCAGCATTGGCACTGCTAAATGTGAGGGTTCGCATCAGTGATTCCCCGTTGACCACTCTCATCTGGTCCTGCACCTCGGTTCCGGTTTTTGTCAGTATGTAGCGAAACACTGGATGCCCTTCCGCATCAATATTATAACCAGTTGGTTTGTAACCACTTACCGGATCGTGCTCGGATGATTTCATATCAAATAATCCCGACTTTGTAACAACTGTCTGAATATCATCCAGCGCGAGTACGGGCCCGCGCGGGCGCGAGGATCCGTCTCCACGGTCGTCCCACATGGGTGATGTATTCAGAAAACCTCCTTTCCATACCTGAGCCAAAGATCCGTTATCCAGATCATAGGTATAGTGCAGTTTCGCAGGATCACCCACATGCACAGCGTGAACAACGCGCTTTTTATGAGGGTCATCGTAACCCATGAAATTTTTGTCTCCCCTCACGCTGTTCGGCATGGTAATATCCATGAACGATCTGAATACTACCGGTATATTGGCATCCAGTTCAATTGGATCTGCAGCTTCAAGTGCAAGTGCCGAACCCATTGAATGAAACTCGGAAGCCCGTGCACCCGGCCCCTCTATCCATAATCCCAGATAGGGGGTCATCCAGCCATCCATTTTGTAATTGGTGAGCTCGATATCCCACTGCCCGGCGGCCAGCTCCACTTCTGCCGTTCTCTGATCAGCAACATAGGTCCACCTGTCGGGCATTACCTCCTGTCCGTTAACCCTGAGTATTGTTTTTCCACCCGCCTGAAGTACAACGCGGTGTTTTCCGGCTTTCGGACTGTTCATTTTTCCGTTGAAAATGATGGCATAGCCATTTTCCTTGCCTGTAACCTCCCAGGTTAATTTATCTGAAACGCCGGTTTTTTCAACTTTTTTGCCGGCAAAATCTTCCGGATAGCGAAAATCACCGTAAATCACTTTGTAGCTGAAAGGACCACCCTTAACCTGCTCACCTCCCTTGTCGGTTATCACGAAATTTCTGAACGCCACCGGACCATGATCTCCCTGAATCATGAACGGCCCCTTCGCAGCCTCCTGTTCTGATATGGGCCCGCCTGTCGGACCAGTGAGTTCTATATTTTCCTGAACAACATATCCGTTGAGAACTACCCTGAGTAATCTCGCGTTGGTAATTTTTTTCCCGGTTTCATCAAAGCGGGGAGCCTGAAAGCTGATGTCAAGGTGCTGCCAAAGGCCCGGAGCAAGACAGGCATTCAGCCTGGGTGAATGACCATCGAACATCTGTTCATCAGGATTCCATCTCCTTCTGGCATATACCCCCCCGCAATCGCCATAGGTCGGTTGCTGATGTCCCCAACTGTCGAGTAACTGTACTTCATACCTTCCCTGCAGATAAAATCCCGAGTTGGAATGCCTGGCCATCATAAAATCAAATGAAACCTCCACATCACCATATTCAGCAACCGACTGCAAATTGGCCCTGTTCTTTTCGTCAGGAATATTTACCAGTACCCCCGTTCCACTATCGGCTTTCATTGTTTCATTCTTGCGCAAGTCTGCATTCACCGATCCGGCAACCTGCCAGTTTTTTGCCTGTGTGGGCTTCCAGAATGAAAGATCTGTCAACGCAGGTTTCTCCTGAGCAGCCAATATTTCTGACAAAACCAGAAACGCTGCTGAAATAATGTGTTGCTTCATCAATTTAAAAGTATAGTTGAGTTTGTGAAAGCAAAAATGAAAAAATGATTCGACTTGTGAAACACCCTGAACAAGCTCTTAGAGCTTGTTCAGGATTCTCTCTGCTGTTTAACCTTTGTCAGATTTTCGCGGTAAATATTGTATTTTTTTGTCTATTATCTGAAACTTATGAGATAATCTCCCACAAAATGTCCGGAAAACAGCATATTTGTTGCGTATTTTGCAACTTGCTCATCCAACATTTATCCAATGTCTCAAAAATCACTCTCCGAAGTCAATTCTACTGTACAAACGGACGTAAAAGGTGGTTTCTGGAAACGTCTGTTTGCTTTTCTCGGCCCCGCATATCTGGTTAGTGTAGGTTATATGGACCCAGGCAACTGGGCTACCGATCTGGCTGGTGGCAGCCGGTATGGTTACGCTCTTCTGTGGGTACTGCTCATGTCCAACCTGATTGCGTTGCTTTTTCAAAGTATGTGCGCTCGCCTCGGAGTAGTTGCTCAACGGGATCTGGCTCAGGCCTCCCGGGAACTATACCACCCCGCAACCAATATCTTCAATTACCTGCTGGCGGAAATCGCCATCGCCGCAACTGATCTGGCAGAAGTGGTAGGCATGGCTATTGGCCTCCAGTTACTTTTCGGACTACCCCTGACCTGGGGAATTGCAATCAGTATTCTCGACTCATTCCTCCTGCTTATGCTTATGCAACTTGGAATCAGAAAACTGGAAGCTTTTATTTTGGGACTGGTGCTCATAATCGGTGTGGCCTTCGGTATTCAGATGGTACTGGCCAAACCTGCACTCTCCGATGTAGCAACCGGATTTATTCCTTCCATCCCCGATGCCGATGCCCTGATTATCGCTATCGGTATTATCGGAGCTACTGTCATGCCACATAACTTGTATCTCCACTCCGCCCTGGTTCAATCCCGCAGAATTACCAGAACCGCTGAAGGAATAAGGAAGGCTATACGTTATAATATCATAGACTCTGCGATTGCGCTCAATCTGGCTCTGTTTGTCAACGCAGCTATTCTCATTCTGGCCGCTTCCGTTTTTTATAAATCCGGATACAACGGTGTCTCCGAAATTCAGGACGCCCATAAACTGCTGGAACCGTTACTCGGAAAAAGTTATGCCCCTACCCTCTTCGCTATTGCTCTGATTGCCTCTGGCCAAAGCAGTACCGTAACCGGAACGCTCTCCGGCCAGATTGTCATGGAAGGATATCTGCACCTCCGCATTGCTCCCTGGCTTCGCCGACTAATCACAAGGTTACTCGCTGTCATTCCGGCTCTTCTGATCGTTCATTACGCCGGTGAACACGCCACCGGTGAAATGCTGGTGATGAGTCAGGTAATTCTGGGCATGCAACTCGGATTTGCTGTTATTCCACTGCTGCACTATGTCAGCGATAAAAACAGGATGGGCAATTTTGCAATTGGTACCTGGTCTAAAGTGGGTGGATGGACAGCCGCACTGGTAATTGTTTCTCTTAATATTGGCATGGTTGTTAACCAGATTCAGAAATGGACAAGCGGCCCCGATGCTCTTGCTGTATATCTGACCGCCGTACCAATGTTCGCGTTCTCCATGGTTATGCTGGCATATATCACCTTCAAACCATTTGCCTCCCGCCTCGCAGGAACTACAAAGGCCGGAGTTCCGCACGGTCACTTCAACGGGTTGTCTGAAATAAGACAACCTCAATATAATAATATCGCTATAGCACTCGATTTTTCAAACGCCGATCAGAAAGCCATAGAACATGCTCTTTATTTAGGTGGAAAAAATGCCCGTTACATGCTTTTCCATGCCGTCGAAACTGCCGGCGCATGGGTACTCGGGAGCGATGTCGGCGACCTTGAAGCTGACAGCGATTCCATAAACCTCGAAAAATATGCTCAGGCTGTCAGAGAACTGGGCTACTCATGTGAAGCCTTCATCGGATTTGGCTCTGCCAAAAAGGCACTGCCCCGACTCGCCCTCGAAAAAAAAGCTGATATTCTTGTAATGGGTGCCCACGGTCATCATACGGTCAAGGATCTTGTTTTCGGAACAACTGTCGGCGCTGTCAGACATGCCGTCGAAATCCCTGTTCTGATTGTCCGCTAAGCGTTACCTTTGCGAATTATGGAAATTTCATCTCGTTACAACGCAACAGAAATAGAAGAGCGCTGGTACGCTCACTGGGAAAGCCGCGGCTATTTCCAGTCAAAACCGGATAACAGAGAACCATTCACCATCGTTATCCCACCCCCAAACGTGACGGGTGTGCTCCATATGGGGCACATGCTGAACAATACAATTCAGGATATTCTCGTCCGTAAGGCTCGCCTGGATGGTAAAAATGCCTGCTGGGTACCAGGTACCGATCACGCAAGTATAGCAACAGAAGCTAAAGTTGTTCACTGGCTCCGCGACGAAAAAAAACTCCGGAAAGCAGATCTGACAAGGGATGAATTCCTCGGTTATGCCTACCAGTGGAAGGACAAATACGGCGGTATCATCCTTAACCAGCTCAGAAAACTCGGCGCCTCCTGCGACTGGGACCGCACTGCATTCACCATGGACCCCGGCTATTACAGGGATGTCATCAATATATTTATCGACCTGTACGATCGCGGTAAACTCTACCGAAGTCTCCGAATGGTTAACTGGGATCCGGAAGCTCAGACTGTGCTCTCCAATGAAGAGGTAATCTACAAGGAAGAACAGGCTCAGCTTTATCATATTACATACCAGTTTGAAGACGGTTCCGACGGAGTGACAATTGCTACTCAGCGCCCCGAAACTATTTTCGCCGACGTGGCTATTGCCGTTAATCCAAAAGATGAACGATATAAATCCATCGTCGGGAAAAATGTAATTATTCCGCTGATTAACAGACCAATACCTGTTATCGCCGATGATTATGTTGATATCGAATTCGGAACAGGTGCCCTCAAAATCACACCCGCCCACGATCAAAATGACTATGAAGTAGGCCAGCGCCACAACCTGCCGGTAATAGATACCATCAATGACAATGGTACTATCAATGACAAGTGTACCTGGCAACCCATTGTCGGTCTCGACCGGTTCGATGCAAGAAAGCGAATGAAAGACGCGCTCGAATCTGTTGATGCCCTCGTTAAAATTGAAGACTATACCACTAATATAGGTCGCTCAGAACGAACAAACTCTGTTGTCGAACCCAAATTGTCTCTTCAGTGGTTCGTTAACATGAGCTCCCTCGCAGACCCGGCTCTCAAAGCGGTTCTCGAAGAGGAAATTCGCTTTTTCCCGCCAAGTTTCCAGAATCTCTATAGAAACTGGATGGAAAATCTCCGCGACTGGTGTATCTCCCGACAACTGTGGTGGGGACACAGGGTACCCGCATGGTATCTGGTATCGGAAGCACGCGGCCAGGAAACGCATCTGTTCGTGGCAGAATCTGCCGATGCAGCCCTAGCACAGGCGCGGGAGGCAACCGGTAACCAGTTTCTTTCAATCACCGATCTCCGTCAGGACGAAGATGTGCTCGATACATGGGCATCATCCTGGCTCTGGCCCATCAGTGTATTCAACGGCTTTGAAAACCCTGACGGTGAATTCAGCTACTACTACCCTACCAACGTTCTCGTTACCGGATGGGATATTATCTTTTTCTGGGTGGCTCGTATGATTATGGCCGGATATGAATTCAAAGGACAAAAACCCTTTCAGGCCGTTTACTTCACGGGTATGGTGCGCGATAACAAGCGCAGAAAAATGTCCAAATCTCTCGGAAATTCACCCGATGCACTAAAACTGATCGAAGAATTCGGCGCTGACGGGGTGCGGTACGGCCTGATGTCCAGTGCCGCTGCAGGTGGTGATATTCTGTTCGACGAGAAACTATGCGAAAATGGCAGGAATTTCAGCAATAAACTCTGGAACGCCCTCCGCCTCGTAAAAGGCTGGGATGTCACAGAAACCGCTGAAAACCAGGGAACTATCGAAAAAAACAGACTGGCCGTACAGTGGATAAACAACAAATACCAGTCTGTTTTGACTGATATAGAAAGTGATTTCCGCCAGTACCGGCTCAGCGAGGCCCTGCTCAGTCTTTACACTTTTATATGGGATGACTTCTGCTCCTGGTATCTTGAAATGATCAAACCCGGCTATGAACAACCCATTGACCGCGAAACCTGCGAAGCCACTCTTGATATATTCTCAAAACTGATGGTTACGCTCCACCCGTTCATGCCATTCGTTACGGAAGAAATATGGCACCAGCTCCGCCAGCGTACGGTTGGTGAAGACTGCATGGCTCAATCCTGGCCCTCTGTATCCGAATGGGACAAACAACTGGTAACCGATGTCGAACAGGCAAAGGATATCATCTCCAAGGTACGTGATATCCGGAATCAGAATCAGATAAAACCCAGAGATCCACTTGCGATGTTCCTCCAGGACTCCACCGGTATTAACGTTTTTCTGGGCCGTAAAGGTTTGTCAGAACTACTCGCCAAACTGGCCGTTCTCAGCGAATGTACCATAACAACCGATGAACCAGCTAATGCAAAATCTTTCATTTCCGGTACTGACAAATGCTACATAGTCCGAGAAGGAACTGGAATACCAGCGCGGTTTCATCAAGTCAATAGAGGCCAAGCTTTCCAATGAACGGTTTGTTGCCGGTGCACCGGCCCAGGTGGTTGATAATGAACGCAAAAAGCTGGCCGATGGCTTAACCCGAATCTCTATTCTGGAAGACAGCCTGGGCAAACTTTCCTGACGCTGATATTTCTTATCGGTTTATCCCGAATTCCGGTTCATACCAGAATTCGGGATTTTTTTTGCCCCATAATATCTTCAACTGCGTATTCTTTCCTCCCTGCTTTTATCTTACAGATCATCGTATTTACTGTTTATAATAGCTTCGCGTCCGGTTTTCATATAATACCCGGGGCGATACACTCCTGTCTTATCTTCCGGATTCCGCCCTGTGCTACGGCACTCGATCTCACCTCGCCTCTACGACACAGAACTACCCTGGTGAGAACACAGACCACCATCTCTTGTACCTGCCGTATTTACCGCCATGCGTTCCGGCGGACTCACACCGCCGGGCCTGCACCCATGCCGGATACACTAACAGTAAAGGGGTACCGGAGAAAACTCCGATACCCCTTTACCAAATAAATACTCCCTGAAAATTGTATGTTTGGAAATATTCTTCCCTGAAGAACTACCATCCGTACAGCCACAAAAGGGAACTGCCCCGGCCAATCTGAGCGCTTCAACTAATTGAAACCTTCAGACCGACCGGGGCAGCTAACCCTGTGTTCTATTAATCAATTTTTACTGCCTCGTTTGGATCATCTTGCGGGTAGCAGTGTCGTCGCCCGCAGTGAGTGTGTAGTACAGTACTCCTGTTGTAGTCAGCAGTGCGCGATCCAGCATAACGGCATTATAACCTTTAGCATAGTCGCCCTGCTGTGTGAACAACACGCGGCCTGTTTCGTCATATACTGTCAGCGTAGCTGTAGCAGCTTCTGGCAGGTGGAATCCGATGAACGTCTTGTTGACAAACGGGTTCGGCTGGTTCTGATACAACTCGAAACCTCGGCTCGATACGCTCATCATCTCGCTCAGCTTGCCTGCCTTCGCAGCCCTGAATGTCACCGTGAATGCATTCTCGCCATCAACCGATACCGTCAGGGCATCTCCGAACACACCGAAGTTGTTCTCTGATACCTTGTCTGACTTCACGATGCCAGCTACTTCCAGTCCGTTCAGGTTCAGTGTCATCTGGTAACCCTGTACTGCCTCGCTCGCCTTGAACGTCACGTCGAATGTCTCGCCGGCTTTCACCACGCGGTTGTCAACATCGAACAACAGTGTACCGTTTGTACGATCGTCAACCTGCATCGCGCTGTTCGCTACTGCCGTGCCGTTCACGTCGCCAATCTTCACACCCACGAAGTCTTCCACCAGATTGGATCGAGATATTCTCTTTCAGCGGAGCAGTGAACGGATTCAGCGGATTGGCAAACTGCTGTGACTTGTCGATGAACCTCCAGGAGGTGTTGTTCGGAAGATCGTTGTAGATACCAAGAATCAGTTTGCGAAGCTCAACAATGTCGAACGTAGTGATCGAGTTGGACTTGTTCGCGTCAGCTGCGATCATCTTGTATGGTGAACCGAGTGGCTCAATACCCAGGATGTGCTTGCTGATCAGTACAAGGTCATAAGTGGTTACACCGTTCAGCGGACTGTCGTCTTTCGCCGGAGTCACCGTGTAGTTCGATGCTACCGGTACGCTGTTCGTCACTTTATACTCACCCAGATCATCTGACAGATCGAAGTAGTTGAATGGCGGTGCAAAGTTCACTGTACCGTCTATCGTTACTGTAGCTTCTTCAACTCCATCGGTTCCTTCTGTCTTCAGTGCACCGGATACGTTCACCTTGTCGCTGTTCGGGCAGTTGCCGTTGTTGTCCTGTACAATGATGTACGTCTCGCAGTAGTCGGCATTGCCGGCCAGATCTATCGACCACAATTCAACACACTGTGTACCAACTTCGGAGCAGTTGAACGTCACCGTCGTGATCGGGTTGCCGTTCGCATCAACCGGGAAGCCGCTGCCGGCACCGCACTTGCGGATACCTGTCTGCAGGAACTGTGTCTGCGTGTAGTTGTCTACTGTGTACTCCAGGAAGTCAACATCGTTCATCGTGATCATACCAGTTGGCATGATGTTCAC
>JAJTFM010000249.1 GCA_021298575.1 Saprospiraceae bacterium
TGAACAACAGCAATACATGGGATATACAAAAGACTGGAGGAAACAAACTGACGTTTGAATCCGATAAAGTGACACTTACCGGTCACCTGAATATGACAACTGGCAGTTCGAAATCTTACACTACTACTTTTGCCTGGTATAATTCTGGTGGCGATGAGGGATGTGTCTCTGGTGCTACGCCACAGAACTACTCGATCAGTTGCGACGGCAGAGTAAGGGCCACGGAATTTAACGCTGTTTCTGACAAACGAATTAAAAAGGATATCAGAACCAGCAATTCAACTGCCGATGTTGACATATTGCGGGCGTTGCAGGTTCGGGATTACCGGCATATTGACTTTTTGGCCAACGGTAACGATTATAAAAAGGGATTCATTGCGCAGGAGGTAAAGGAGGTATATGCCGAAGCAGTCACTTCAACGCCCGGATTTCTCCCAGATGTATTTCAAAAGGCTGCCGGGGTACAGCAATCGGGTAATCAGCTAATTATAAGCCTGACGTCGAAACATGGTTTACAATCAGGCGAAACAATAAGACTCATGCTGGATGATCAACAAAAGGATTGCCAGGTGGCTGCTGTACCTGATGAACAGACACTGGTTATTGCTGACTGGTATGAAGCTGCTCCGCAGCGGGTATTTGTGTACGGCAGACAGGTGAACGATTTTCTTCAGGTTGACTACGATCGTATTCACACACTGAATGTATCAGTTACGCAGGAGTTGCTG
Organism: Saprospiraceae bacterium; assembly: GCA_021298575.1. Classification (GTDB taxonomy): domain Bacteria; phylum Bacteroidota; class Bacteroidia; order Chitinophagales; family Saprospiraceae; genus M3007. Next base: position 729 of record JAJTFM010000249.1, read on the forward strand.
CGCAAAAAAGACGCCATGGAGCGTGAGCGCGCAGCACTGAGGCGCGAGAACGAATCGCTCAAGGCATCTCTTGACAAAATTGATGTCAGGATGCGCAACGTGGAAGCAACACTTTCTCACTAGTCCATGCAGGTGCAAAATTTTTTTATCATGAAGATTTCACAACCATCGAAAATAAAAGCAATGAGATTTTTAACCGCTGCATCCAAATTACGGCTGACCATACTGTTTGTGCTGGTTTACAGTATCATCAGCGCACAGGGTGTCAAACTTGGCATACAGGGAATCCTCAAGAGGGGTGACGGTGCTGCAGTTCCAAACGGTAATTATTCTCTTACCTTCAGAATATATGACGTGGCTGAGGGGGGTACAGCTCTCTGGACTGAGACGCAGGGAAGTGTACCTGTCAGCAGCGGACTTTACAGTGCGGTACTGGGTTCTGTCACTTCGCTTGATTTACCCTTCAACACGGACTACTTTGTCGGAGTGAGCGTTGCATCAACCCCTGAAATGTCGCCCCGGCTACAGCTCTCTACGGCGCCCTACGCATTGTCGGTACGGGGAAGTACGAACAAGTTTCCCAACTCGGGTGCCGTTGGCGCAGGAACTACTTCTCCGACAGCCGGATTCCTGTTACACCTTAAAAACGGAACAGGCAGTGCATCACAACTGATAGAGGGTACTACCGGTGCCGGTCTGACATTTGTAAAAGGCTCAAGCACAACCACGGCAGGACTTGGCAACGCGGACAACATATTAAGAGTCAATCCACCCACAAATGGCAGCACGCTGTTCAGGCGCAACAGTACGGATGTACTGGATGTAACCAACACTGGTGTCACTGTGACTGGATCGGGAACTTTTTCCGAGGGCCACACTGTTATTCCGGCGAAATGGCAGTGACAGAATAAAGATTAATGCAGATGTTGTGGAAGTAGCTGGTCATTTAAATGTGGATGGTGGCAAAAATTCAGGGAATATTTCCTACGGTTGGTTTGCCAGAGATGGTCAAAACGATTGTACAAATTCTGGTACTGCTTCTGGAGACTATAATTATTCAGTTTCTGCCAACGACAGGATCCGGGCGACAGAGTTCAACGCAATTTCGGACAAACGCATCAAAAAAGACATCACTCCGGCTGACAATCTCGCTGATCAGGAAATATTGCGCAGGTTGCGTGTTTGTGATTACCGGCATATTGACGAGGTCAGAACTGGTTCTGCGCTGAAGAAAGGCTTTATCGCTCAGGAAGTACGGGAAGTGTTCCCCGAGGCTGTCATCTCCAGTCGCGGTTTTGTACCCGATATATATGACGGACCGGAAAATTACAAGGTTCAGGCCGGTCAGTTGCTGATTTCAATGACGGGTGAACATGGACTCGCAGCGGGTGATATGGTGAGGCTGATGTTGCCGGAAGGGCAGCGGGATTTACAGGTAGCTACCGTTCTGGATGGCAGATCATTCCTGGTTTCTGGCTGGGAGGGAGGTCGCCCGGAGTGGGTATTTGTATTCGGAAAACAAGTGGAAGATTTTCTTCAGGTTGACTACGATCGGATTCACACCCTGAATGTATCGGCTACCAAAGAGCTCATCCGGCAGGTTGAAGGTGCTCAAAGCGATACGGAGTCTGTTCGTCGGGATATCGAAGGCAACAAATCGAGGATTGATCAACTGGAGTTGCGCATGCGTGCGCTGGAGGCCAGGGTATCCAACTGATCACAGCTTTTGCTTACTGTTCAAAAAAAATACACATGAAAAATAACACATTCAATTTGATCCGGTTGGTAATCATTGCCCTGTTTTCCCTGAATGCGGGTGTAATGCTGGCTCAAAGTACGAAAATCGGCGTACAGGGTACTGTAAGGAAATCCGATGGCAATTCGCTGGAGGATGGCAGTTATGACATGACATTCAGATTATACGATGCTGCCACAGGAGGAACAGTGCTTTGGTCAGAGGAGCAAACTCAGGTTGAAGTCGCGGGAGGCATATACAGTACGCAACTGGGCAATGTGAACGCGCTTTCATTACCCTTTGACGCCGATTATTTCCTCTCGGTTCAGATAGAAGCCGCCCCCGAAATGACCCCCCGGCAGCAGTTGACGGTGGCTCCCTATGCGCTCTCTTTCAAGGGTTCCGGTAATGTGTTTCCAAGTTCCGGTGTTATCGGAATCGGAACAACCAGTCCGACATCGGGACACAACCTTCACATCAAGAACGGTTCCGGAGAGGCCAAACAAATGATAGAAGGATCGTCCGGCGCTGTCATCGAGATGAAAAAGGGTTCCGTTACGGCATCAATCGGATATGCCCCTTCGTCTTCTGTTCTGGAGATTAAAGGCACCAACAACACAGCTTTTCAGGTTGCCGGGAGTGACAGGATGGTGGTGACCAGCACGGGGTTGAGTGTTACCGGTACGGGTACCTTTTCTAATGGACTGACAGTTTCTTCGGGCACATCTCAGTTCAATAATATCACCTTTTCGGGGAATTCCATCAGTTGCTCTGCAGATTTAAACATTAGGCACAACGGAGTAACGAAGCTTAGCATTACAACGACGGATGTAACGATGCCCACCCACCTGGTCGTTACCGGTACCGGCGCGACCTACACCAGTGCTTCGTCATTGGCCTATTATGCAAATGATGGTATGGAAATCCTGCAAGGCCTGCAAGTGGCCAACTACCGTCACCGTGATTTCATTTCCCGTGGCACTGATTTCAAGAAAGGATTTATTGCGCAGGAAGTGGAAACTGTTTTTCCGGAAGCAGTAACGGTAACCACCAGTTTCCTGCCGGATGTATATCAGTACAGCGTTTCCAGCGTGGTGGAAGGTGCCCGCCTGACAGTCGCCCTCGCCGAAAATCATCAGCTTGTTAAAGGCGACAAGGTGCAGGTAATTTTCCCGGGTGGACAAAAGGAGTGTATGGTGGGCCCGGTTACCAATAGTCGGCAGCTCACACTGGTGGACTGGGGAAATGAAACCCCCGAATGGCTGTTCGTATATGGCAAGCAGGTAGATGATTTCCACCAGGTTGATTACGACCGTATCCACACACTCAATGTCTCGGTAACACAGGAGCTTATTCGCAGCATGGAAGCGCTCGAAAGTGAATTAACCGGGCTGAGAAACGAAAATATCAAACTGAAAGAGCGAAGAGACCAACTGGATGCCCGGGTCAGCAAACTGGAGGCAGCGGTATCAAACTGACCTGTTCCGTAACAAACAGGTTGCTCATCAATCCGGAATTTTCAAAAGATTCCGAAATTTTAAAACCCAGATTGTACCGGCAATACAAGCAAGCAGCATTCGTCATGAAAAATTTAATATCCATTATAGCACTGATCTGGTGCATCAGTCTGTGTCCGCTGACTGTATCGTCGCAGGTGAACTGTGCCGATGGCTCCGTTAACACCGGAGAAACCTATTCCGGACAGGTTTTTTTCAACTACGGGGCTGTAAACAATGCCTTCAGTACAAAAAACCGGACAACGCTGACAATTGGCGAACCCCTTGCGGGTGTATTCGCCGGTCAGCAGTACAACGGGATGATGGGTTTTTACGGACGTTTTCTGTTGCCGCCCCTCCCGCCCACTGTGGTGGCGTCGCAGGGCGAACTGCTGGATCGCATTCAGGTTACCTGGATAACAGATCCGCTCAGTCCGGATGCCAGCGAAGGGTTCAATATTTACCGCGACAATATATTCCTGTCGTCAGTAGGGAAAAACGTTCGCAGTTACAATGATTTCAACGTCATTGCCGGCCGGCCATACGTTTACAGAATTAGCGGTATCAATGAGTTTGGCGAGGGTACAGGTGGTGAGGCGATTGGCTTTCAGACACCCAACGGAGTAGTAACCGGGAAGGTGGAAACCCAAAACCATCAGGCAGTAGCCGACGCGTTGGTAACTCTTACACCCTTGCAGGGTTTTTCTGCGGCGTTTGGATATTTGGATGGCGCATTCTTCAGACTGGATTCGTCTCAAACACCCATTTTACCGAATATGGGAAATTCGTGGACAATTGCATTCTGGGTACAAACAGATTCGGCGGCTAATAATGGATCTGTGATAAAAATAGGTGCCGACAGCCTTTATTTCCGGGCCATGAACAGCAGTTCAGGTACAGACGGGATAGAAGTAAGCTACACAGCAACGGGCAGTTCATTTCTCTCGGCCAGTTTCCCTGACAGCACCAGAAATGGGTGGCATCACGTTGCGCTCACCTACAATTCAGCCGGTGGACAAGGCAGATTATACCTCGATGGCACACTGATAACCATCAATTCTATGACAGCCCTGAGTACAGAAAACTCCATAGACATGGGAGCACAAACAAATCACGGACAGTGGGCTGGACGTACCGACGAGTTGCGAATATACCACAAACTGCTGGAAGAAGCCGACCTGGATGAAGTCATGACGGGTACTGCTTCTTCGCTCACCCCGGGTCTGGCGTATTACTGGAAATTTGATGAAGAACAGGGAGAAGCCTCTTTTGATATAATGACAAGGCAGAAAATCCATTTTTGTGGTGCCAATTTCAGTGGTAATCGTCCCAATGTTAAAACCTCCGGGAAAACGAATGAAGACGGGTATTATCGGATTGAGGGCGTGAGTTATGGTACCGGTACAACTTTCCTGGCAAC
>JAJTFM010000085.1 GCA_021298575.1 Saprospiraceae bacterium
TTTACCGGTTTCACCAACTTCCGTACTGATTGTCGGGGCGGGCTGCTCAAGATCCTCCCCGTCTGTCTGATCGCCGCCTGTTCCTCCCTGTTCTGTCGCCGGAGTCCGCCAGTTTTCACCCGACATATTCTCCACCTTTTCCATGAACTGTTTGAATTTCGATTCTGACATGAATATGGTGTCGTCGCCATCCGGATCGAGTACCCCCTGCGCCATAGACGATTTGAACTCCAGCAGACCGAGCATACGCTGCTCGATACTTTCACTTGATACCATGTTTATAACGGTGACATTCTCTTTCTGACCCATCCGGTGAATTCGTGCCACACGCTGTTCCAGAATAGCCGGATTCCATGGTATATCGAGGTTGATTAACATAGACGCTGATTGCAGGTTCAGGCCTGTACCACCTGCATCGGTAGAAAGGAATATCCGGCAGGCGGGGTCTTCCCGGAATCGGGTGAGCAGGTCTGCCCGTTCTGTACTGGGTATGCCCCCGTGCAGACTGGCATATCCGGTGCTGGTTGCATCCAGTTCCTGTGCTACCAGTCGGGTCATGCGTTCCCACTGACTGAATATCACTATTTTTTGCTCCGGATCTGCCAATGACTCTTCCAGTATGTACATCAGCTCGGTGATCTTGTTGTCGTACCGCGTTTTCTGATCGAGTATGTAGGTACTGTCGGCAACCATGCGCATCTGCGACAGGCAGAGCAGGAGAATTCGTCGCTCGGTTTCGCTCAAAAAGTGGAATTTCCGCCATTTTGCTACCAGCCGTGCCACATTATCGGCCAGATCGCGGTGTATATTGGACTGTTCCTTTGTCATGGATACGAAAAGTACTCTGTCCATGCGTTTGGGCATTTCGACAAGCATCTCTTTTTTTACACGGCGAATCATACAGTCAGACAGCTTTTCACCGATCTCTTTCAGGTTCTGATAGCCCATCACCTGACCGGCGTCGCTTGTAATCTGGTACCGGTCGAGGAACTGGTACAGTGGCGGCAGTTTGTACTGATCCACAAACTGGATAATCGAATAAAGGTCTTCGAGCTTGTTCTCCAGCGGTGTTCCGGTGAGTACCATACAATGTCGGGTGCGTACTTTTTTCAACTGGGCCGACACTTTGGTGCGGAAGTTTTTGATACGCTGTGCTTCATCAATAATCAGTACGTCGGCACCCATAATGTGCAGGTAATCGGCATCGGAGGCCATAGTGTTATAGCTGATGATGAAATAGGCCTCCTTCTCTTTCTCATAGGCAATCAGTCTTTTGCTTTGCAGTCCCTCTACTACGTGTACTGACGCGCTGGTGAATTTCTCAATTTCGGTTTTCCACTGGTATTTCAGCGAGGTAGGACACACAACCAGTATGCGCTGTACATCCATTTCCCGACGGAGCAACTCGGCAGCTCCAATGGCCTGAACGGTTTTGCCGAGCCCCATCTCGTCGGCTATGAGGCAGCGACCGGCATTCGCGGCAAACCACACGCCGCGCTTCTGATACGGAAACAGTTTGACCTTCAATAATTTATCCAGATACTTATCTTTCGGACCATTGGGTAGCGACCGTTTCAGGCGTTCTTTAAGACGTTCCTTTTCACGCTCCTCTGCGATCAGATCAAACACATCGTCGGTACATAAAAAGTCAGGCTGTATCAGCCTGGCTTCCCGAAGCAGGGTATCAAACAAAGGGAATGCCTCCGGAACCAGATATCCTTCTGTATCAGATAACCGCGCGCCCCATTTTAACAGGCGCGCTTCATGTTTGATACCCACAAAGAGGCGAATTCGCCTTCCATGCCGGTAATCCACATAAATCATGGAATGAAGGGGCCTTTAACCGGCTGCCATGATTTTTTTCGCGCCCCGCTGCCTGAGCACCTGGTGCAGGGTGGCACTTATGTGTTTACACAGACCCAGTCGGTTGGTTTTGAAATCCTGACAGTTACAGGTATTTCCTACGCTGGTGAGCGTATTCTCCTGAGGTAGCCCTTTTTTGGGGATGCCAGTACGGATATTGACAGTATAGCTACTGTTAGAAGAGGGGTTCCACACAATAAATTCGGAGAACACCGGATCGGCGCCGGTATTCGTTATGTGAAACTCGTTTTCTTCGCCGAACTGTTTCCTTAGTCCCAGTTGCCAGAGTTCAAGTTTCATATCCTCAGGGCGACGATGGTATGAAACCTTCACAGGTTTATTGCTCTTCCCTTTTTTGGAACTCTTTTTAGCTGTTTTAGCCATAAACAAGGGGTATTTGATAAATGAACGGGCAAAATACCGCGCATTTGCCCATAATAACGAAAAGAATTTCAATAAAACCGGGTAGCTGCACCGTATATCTTATCTTTGCAGCGCATTATCCCTGATTATGACAGATAAACAGTCCCTTATCAATCGCGTTGAAGACGCATTAACCAGTATAAGACCTCACCTGCAGGTAGATGGCGGCGACGTCGAACTGGTAGAAATTACCGACGACATGCATGTCCGGATTAAATGGATTGGCATGTGCGAATCGTGCAACATGTCTTCTTTCACGCTGAAGGCCGGTATTCAGGAGGCTATCAGGGCCAATGTGCCTGAAGTGGTGGGTGTAGAGGCTGTCAATGGCCTGTAACTACCACTGATACCTTGCCTGTATTTTCCAGGCCCTTTCCACGTTTTCCTGAGTATCTATCCGGCTTCTCACTCTGGTCTCTTCAAACCTGCCCTCCAGTTTGAGCCTTTCGCTCAGGCGCCACTTCAGATTGACAAATACCCGGCTTCCGCTCCCGCTGAAGGCAGGTATTGAAACAGCCGAAAACAAATCATTTTCATAGGTATATATCCGGCTGTCGTAACTGTCGGTATCAAAAACAGTATACCTGAACGAGCCCGAGAATGCTCGTTCAACCGGCCTGAATACAAATTCCTGATACGCCATGAATCCGCGGGCAGTGCCTCCTGTTTCCGGTCGGTACCACGACCACTCTGCTCTCGATCTGCTCTCCAGCGACATACTGATCTTGCTGATAACGTGTACCCTGAACCGGTCGCGACGGATACTGATCAGGCCTGAAGCCCCTTCTGCGGGGTCATTCGCCTGTTTGGTTTCCGATTGCCACCACGCACTTGCAGTAAGTACTTTCCCCTTTTGCCACTGTACTCTTGCCAGGTACTCGTGCCCTGCTGAAGGGGCGTTCACTCCGTACCGGAGCCACGGATGCCGCCACACATCGGCGTAAGCATTGATTTGCCAGCGCCTCGTCCAGCGAACATCGGCACCCAGAAACAGTCCGTTTTCGTTTGACGCCCCCGATACCTCGGCAAAGGGAGCCGCGTAAACAGACTGATAGCGGGCGCCCAATTGCCGGTGCAGCACGGTGATTGTTGCATTTTTATGAACCGATGCGATAGCTCCGTTCAGGGTGGAGACTCCGCCGTTACCACTGACGGCCGTTTCTCCAAAAAGGAAAAGGTTGCGGTATCGCCACTGATAATCAGCGCTTCCGGCACCCAGATACCGCCCCCGGAATGTGTACAACCTGTATGCCGCGGGAGCTGGTGCCCAGCTTTTGTCGAACAGAATATTCAGGGTATTTACTGAAATTTGTCCGGATTGACTGATGTAAGTGAGTGAGACACCGCCTGTCTGTTCTCTTACAGTTTTTTCATCGGCGACCTCAGTGCTGTCGCGGTGCAGTCCGGATGTCTGGAATGAAGTGAAGATTGTTTCCATCCTGCTGCTGTCGGGCGAATACAGCACTTTGGTGTTAGCGTCGCGGCGTCGGCTGGAATAGAAAACAGTGAGTTCCGTCTTTTTCCCGCACGCGAGCGTGGCACCCGCGCCCCTGAAGAAGAGCGCTTCGCCGAAAGCTGTATATTGGTTTATTTTTCGGCCGTTGCGTGCCAGCAGGGCTGTTTCAGCCGATTTGCCGGGTGCAAAGCCGCTTTGCAATAACAAGCCTTGTCCGAAACGCGCCGAATAGTCGCCCAGTGCCAGTGACCTCACGCGCGGACCGAGCTGTCTTATATATAAATGAGCCGAGTAAAAATCAAACCCGTGCCGGTTACTCTTCCTGAAAATCGCTTCACCGGGATCCGATTCGGCGGTAATACCATAACTCATACGCCCGTCGAAAGTGTGCCGGTAGCGCAGTGCCCGCGTGAAGTAAGGGCCCTCGCTGTTGAGCGATTGCCCGTATCTGTCGGAGTTACGACCAGATGTGCCCCAGCGCACCACCAGATCGTTGGTTCCTGACAAAAAGCCTTCCGACAATTGCTGCTGACGGGTGTCAATTCCGGTGAGTACCCTGGCATACTGAAGGAGTTTCCGAATGTCTTCCAGTTCCCAGCCGGGTATTGCCTGTAGTTCGTAATTATTGAGAAACGGCCCCAATTGTTCTCTGTAGCTGATCAGGCCGGCAATCAACTGAGCGGAAATGACTCCCGGTTCAAGTAATTCTCCAGCTGTGGCCTTGTTGATATCGAGTGGTTTTTCAGGGTGATAGTCCTGCAGTTCAAGGTATGGTATCAGTCCTGATTCAGCTGCCGACTCAGCATCAGTGAAGTATTTTTCCGGGTTTTCTTCCACGTGCGACTCCTGTTGTGCATGGAGAGCGATTGAAAGGAACAAGAACAGCAAGACGGGCAGTAATCGCCCTTTGTTTCGTATGGTTTTCATGGAATTGGCGAGTTTTACTACAATAATAAAGGAAATAAATCAGATACACAAGAGGAGTAACGGCTGCGCAGTATCATTTATGAATATACTTCTTACATATTCTATCATTTTTTTTCTTAAATTCAGATTTTTTTCAGAATCTTTCGACTTCTAACCAAACTGTACTCGGAAAAATGGAAAAACCCTGGCTTCAGCACTATCCGGCAGGCGTCCCGGCCAATATCAATCCTGACGCGTACGCATGCGTGACAGAAATGCTCGATGAATGTTTTGTGAAATACAAGGATCGTCCGGCATTTTATTTCATGGGTAAAATGCTCACCTTCAAACAGGTTGATCAAATGAGCCGCAATTTCGGCGCATACCTGCGCACGCGCGGGCTCGAGCCGGGCGACCGTGTGGCGCTCATGATGCCCAATATCATGCAGTATCCGATTGCCATGTTCGGTGCCCTCAGGGCAGGACTGATTCTCGTGAATACCAATCCGCTTTACACACCGAGAGAGATGCGTCACCAGTTCGTTGACTCCGGTGCCAAGGCTATTATTATTGCAGAGAATTTTGCCCATAATCTCGAACAGATTATAGGTGAAACCCAGATTAAAACCGTTGTTCTCACATCCATTGGCGAAATGCTCGGACTGAAGGGCGCGGTAGTCAATTTTGTGATCCGAAAGGTGAAGAAGATGGTGCCCAAATACAATCTTCAGAATACTATCTGCTTTACCGATGCCATCAATCAGGGGAAGAAATTCACTATACCCAAATACGAGTCGGGTCCCGATGATGTAATAGCCCTTCAATACACGGGCGGCACAACGGGTGTTGCCAAGGATTTATGGAGGCTGGCGGGGCTAACGTGCTGATTGTAAATGCCCGTGATTTGCCGGCCCTCATCAAGGAGTGGAAGAAATATCCTGTTAATCTGATGACGGGTGTGAATACCCTGTACAACGGATTGCTTAATCATCCGGACTTCAAAACTATCGATTTCAGTACGCTGCGCGCATCCGTAGGTGGAGCAATGGCCGTACAGCGGGCAGTTGCCGAGCGCTGGCAACAGGTTACAGGTTGTCAGCTGACAGAAGGATATGGAATGACAGAAAGCAGTCCGGTGATTACGGTTAATCCGGTGGACAGCACCATGCGCATAGGCACTATCGGTGTACCCATGCCTTCTACAGATGTGCGTATTGTTGACGACAGCGGTGATCCGCTCCCGGCCGGTAGCGATCATATTGGGGAAATACAGGCGCGCGGTCCGCAAGTGATGAAAGGCTACTGGCAACGCCCCGAGGCTACCGCTGAAACAATCAAGGATGGCTGGCTGTGCACGGGAGATATTGGATTTATGCATCCTGACGGCTTTTTCCAGATAGTTGACAGAAAGAAGGATATGATTCTGGTTTCCGGCTTTAATGTTTTCCCCAATGAAATTGAGGATGTGCTGGCCATGCACCCGAAAGTGCTGGAATCCGCAGCAGTCGGGATTCCCGATGAGAAATCCGGGGAGGTAGTGAAAGTTTTTGTTGTGAAAAAAGACCCGTCGCTTACTACAGAGGAACTCATCGCACACTGCAGGGAAAACCTGACGGCCTACAAGGTGCCCCGTCAGGTTGAATTCCGCGATACGTTGCCCAAAACAAATGTCGGAAAGATACTCAGACGGGAACTCAGAGGTCTCTAGTGCCTCGTCAAGATTTATATGCCATTTGCAGTGCCCGGCAATGGTGCTTTCTCAACCAAATGACAACCAAGTGATTACAAGAAAATATAAATGGTTGCTGCTGCTCGCTGTTGTAGCAGCAACCATCTTCGTTCTTCTCTTTTTTGCTACCCGGGCGGCTTGTGACAACGTGCCGTCTCCAGTTCCTGTAGTTGCCGATACGGTTCCGCCACCGGTGCACGACTATACCTTTTTTTATGTGTCGCCCCGGGAGGTGAAGGTAAAGGACTATTTCAAATTCATGGATACGCTCGTTCGACGCCTCGACGGCGAGGTATCTTATGATTTGAATGAATATATCCTGCTGCGTACCAATCCGAAGTTACTGGACAGTCTGATAGGTACCGACTATTACCTGCGAAAAGCCCGTGGAGAGTTTGTTTACAACCAGAAACAGCTGACGGTTATTCACAAGGGAGATACCATTTTTATTCCGGGCGACTCCCTGGCAGCACGTATAAAACGGCAGATGGACGCTACCTGGTTTGATATCAACATACCGGAGTTCAGGCTTCGTATCGTGGAAGGCAGTGATACCATACATACGTTGCCCGTTCGCGTTGGACAAAACCGGCAGCGATTTCTGGAAACTATCGGCAGGGATGAAATTCTGCGCACCAGAACCGGTACGGGAAAGATCATCCGCGTAAACAAGTACCCTGTATGGACCAATCCAGTGGACGGGGAGGTGTATAAAGATACCGAACGCGACGATGGTCTGCGCACAAAGATGCCCCAGATACCCTGGCTTGAGCCGGAAATCAACGGTGCCCGTTACGGACAAATGATACACCCCACCACCAATCCGGAGACGCTGAACAAAGCCTATTCAAACGGCTGCATCGGGGTATCAGAGGCCGATAGCTGGCTCATATACGCCATGGCGCCCATCGGTACAAAAGTGGTTATCCGTTACGACAGAATGAAAATAACGGTACAGGGGGATACCGTGTGGCTCAGGCATGTGTACGACAAGAAGAAAATGAAGAAAGAGTGAGCATGGGCCTGCTTTGTGTCATTCGAAAAGCGCATCCATGGTGAGTGAAACATCCACGAGTCCGGTGCTATGTTCATTGGGAATCAGTAAAAAGGGGGAGATAACGGTCAGGAAAACCTGCTTTTTGGTCTGGGTCACAGCCTTGAAGTGAGCAATTTTATGTCTCATTTCTGTTGCCATAGCTCTGGTTAGGAGCCATTCTTCCCTGTAGAACTTCAACTCGCATATATTGATGGAGTGATCGTTTCTGTCAATCAGCAGATCAATCTGAATGCCGGGTTGCTCACTATTTCCCCGGATAGAAAAGGTGGATGATTCGGTATGAACAGCCGCGATTCCCAATGCTCTTTTAATCTGGGTCAAATGCCGAAGGGCAATATTTTCAAAGGCAGAACCACTCCAGCTTTTCCAGGACTGGTTCTGGCTGAATGTTTGCCAGGAGCCTCGTTGTACATCGTTGTTTTCTTCGATAAATTTCAGATAAAAAAGTGAGTACTCATCGGTCAGCCGGAAACGCATCTCTTTTTTCTTCTTGCCATAGGCGTAAAAACCAGTGATGAATCCGGAACTCTCCAGTTCCTCCAGTACCCGGGATGTATTACCCCCGTTAGCCAGTTCTCCATGTTCGATGATTTCCGATCTTGTCAATCCGTGTCTGGAACGGGCCAGTAACCTGATCATTTTAATGTGTATGTATGCCTGATCAAAAAGAGCGGGATACAGCTGCTGAAACTCGTCGGTCAGCAGTCCATTGGGTGAAAAGCAGATGTGGTCAATATTTTGGGCTGCTGTTTTTCCCCCTTCAACTTCTTTCAGGTAATGAGGAATACCACCCAGGGCCATATATATCTGGAGTAATTGGTAGCGATCGAGGCGTACGCCGCGATGAATCAGGAAAGCCTCGGTTTCCGCCAGATTGAAGGGTTGAAGATGGATACGGCGTGTGATACGGTTGTAAAGCCCGCCTCTGTCGCGTACGACATTGTGTATCATCCAGGAGGCGGCCGAGCCGCAAATAACCAGCATGATGTTATTTTGTGATGCCCAGCTGTTCCAGAAGTACCCCAGGGCAGACAGGAAATCGGAGCGGCGTGTTGCCAGCCAGGGCAGTTCGTCGAAAAACAGTACACTCCTCCGGGATTGACTCGTTGCCTCCAGCCACAAGACAAGCATTTTGAATGCTTCGTGCCAGTTGCCAGGCCTTTGAAAAGGTACTGCAGGTTTGGCATGAATGGTCAGGCGATCGGCAAAATTCTGCAGTTGCTGTCGCATACCGGTACGCTGCTCCCCCGTCAGTTCAAAGTCAATTTTGCCGTACAATGCCTGGCGAACCAGAAAGGTTTTACCCACCCGCCTTCTGCCAATCAGAGCTACCATCTCTGATTCATTCGAATTCAGAGCCTTGTTCAGTACTTCGATTTCAGACTTTCTGCCAACAAGAATTTGTTTCATATAGCTGAATTATACCCGGACTAACTTCATATCGGGCTAAATCGTTGCAAATTTATTATATTTAGCCCGATATGAAAATTTATATCGGGCTAAATATTTATTTTAAAGGGTGATTTAGCCAGACATAATTCAATTTTTTAATGTTTTACGCTGAATTGTTTTTGCTTTTGCCTGCCGGCATTTAACTTTGTCTCATGCATACCGACCCACAAATACTCGCATACCACAACACGGATTACCGTGTAAACGGCTTCCGGCACCCCATTCGCATTGGTGAGTTATCGCCAGAGGCAGATGAGTTGCTAAGAGAACATGATTTTACCGAATGGGCTTTTATCACCGCCTGGAATCCCATGTCGGAACCGCTTGGTGATGCGGAAAACAGACTCAGAAACGCTGAACTGAAGTCGCAGCTGAGTGCATGGGTAGTAAGCGACGAAAATTGGCCTCCCGAGGAGAGTTTCCTGGTAGCAGGTATCCCGTTTGAAAGTGCTGTGGCACTTGCACGTGTTTATGCGCAGCGCGCATTTGTGTATGGGCGAGCGGGTGAGCCAGCCAGGTTGTGGGTGGAGGGGCAGTAACCAAACAACAAGGGGCGGCACGAAGCCACCCCTGTTATTTATCATTCAAACCTGCAAGCGGTTTACTCGGCAATACCCAGTTTGGCCTTCACCTGTTTGGTAACGTCGAGAGACGGGTCGGCGTAGAGCAGTATGTTGGTATTGGCATCGAATACGAACGCGAATCCGTTTTCGACCGCAACTACTTTCATGGCATCGTTTACTTTGTCAAGAATTGGCTGGAAGAGTTCCTGGCGTTTGGCGGAGAGCTTTTGGTAAACCTCCTGTTCGTACTGGGCGATTTTTTCCTGTTCTTCTTCCAGTTTTACCGTCTGGGTTTCAACATCTTTGGGAGAAATAAGACCTTGATCCTGCTTTCTTTTGAGTTCTTCGGCTTTGTCTTGCAGCGACTTCACCATTTCCTGACCGCGTTTGGTCAGTTGGGTCTGGAAGCCCTGAAGTTCGCTTTCGGCCTGTTTTACTTCAGGAATTTCGGTCAGAAGATCAGTTGAGTTGCAATATCCGAATTTCTGGGCATTGGCAGAGAAAGCAGTGAGCAGTGTAAGGCAGAGACCTGCAAAGAGTGATCTGTTCATTTTACTCGGTTGTGATATTTTTCGTTTAAGATGAGTGGTACCGGGATTACTTCTTCACCAGCGCCTTGATATCCTCGGTTTTGTCGTTTTTACTGTCGGAGAAGAGTAGTCCGGAGGCACTTCCCTTGTCGAAAATGAATTCGAAGCCCTTGTCGGTAGCGAAGCGTTCGATAGCGCCGTAAACCTTGTCCTGAACAGGCTTCACCAGTTCCTCGCGCTTTTTGAAGAGGGCGCCTTCCGGGCCGAACTTCTGGCGCTGCAGTTCGCGCACGTCTTTTTCCTTGTTCAGGATTTCCTCTTCACGCTGTTTTTTCATTTCCTCGCTCAGGAGAACCTGTTCAGCCTGATATTTGCTGTACATTCCTTTAATTTTGTCCTGTTCCTGGGCAATTTCCTGACGCCAGGCGGTGGCAATCTTATCGAGTTGTTCCTGAGCTTTCTGGTATTCGGGCAGGCTTTCCAGTACGGCAGTTACATCAACCACGGCAATACGTTGTGCAGAAGCAAACGATATCATTGCAAATGAAAGCAACAGGGTGGAAGCAATTTTTCTGATCGTCATAGCGGTCTGATTTTAATTGAGAGTGATGGTCATTTCCGGCTCAAAAGTAGGGGCTTTCTGTTCTTTTTTGAATAAATGACTTGCTTTTGGCTCGGATAGTTGCCCGGTTTGTTTAAATATTTTTACCAAATTATTTCTAATTAATTCATTGTCAATTATTTAAGTGGCATCGACTGGCTGGTTCGGCCAGATGTTTAACCGCATTTTAACCATGTCAGAATAATTAACTATATTTGCGCTCTTTCATGCTCGAAGCCGATGTACGCACGTTTTTTCAGTTACACATTGAGTTTGCTCCTTCTGTGTGCCTGCGACCTAAGGGCACAGGGTATTGCTTCGCGTGATTCCATAAACAGTCAGGTTGCGCTCCTCCGCAAACTGACGCAATCGGGAAATTTTGAACAGGCCCAGGTGGAGGCTGTTGAGCTAAGGGAGTACATGGAGAGCCAGTCGGTACCCCTCGAACCCGAAATCGTATCCCTGCTTTCCGATATTTACAAGGCCAATCTCGACGATAAGAGTATTGCGCAGTTGCTCTCTGATGCCGAGGCAGATGCCCGTAATCAGCGTGATTTTTCCCTGAAGATTGCTCTTCTGGATGCGATGGTCAGGGAGTGTAAAAAGTGGCTGTTGCCAGAACGTGCCTTCAATGTACAGGCACTCGTCATGGCTGCCCGCGATTCTCAGCATGTTCAGTCGCTCAGGGCACTTGAAGCGGATATGCAACTGAGAGTTGACTCCATTGTGGCCCTGCGGGGAGTGGAAGTGGCTCAGGATGAACAATTTGTCAAAATAGAACGCAATGCGGGCCTTGCTATCGGCGGTGGCTTGCTACTCTCTTTTGTAATACTGCTGATATCTTTGCTCAGAAATAACTCCCGCTGGCAGAAAATGCTCTCCAAAAAGGAGCTGGAATGGGAAATTGAAAAGGGGAATCTCCGCAAGGAATACGAGGAAACTACTGCCGTACAGGTGATAGCTGCGGCTCAGGCAGTTGCTCCGGCTGAAACTCAGCGTCTGGTTACATCCCCGTTCCCTCAGGGGCCCGAACCTGATCAGATTGCGCTTCTGATAGAACCCAACAGACAGGTTGTCCTGTATCTCAAGTCGCTGCTGTCGGATCGCTTCCGCATTGAAACAGCCCGTACAGCTATTGAGGGGCTGCAAATGACATCGGATATGTTGCCCGATCTGGTAGTGTGCGATGCACTGCTGAACGGACAGTCGGGTATCGAGATTGCACGTCAGATCAAGCTGGCCGAACGGACCAACCATATTCCGGTAGTACTTCTAACCAATAAATTTGGGAATGAGGGCAAACTTGATGCACTCCGGGCCGGCGCCGATGTGTGGTTCACACGTCCTGTAATTGATGACGAGTTCGACGCATCAGTTCAGCGCCTGATGGACGAGCGCAAACTCCGGCATGAGGACTTTGTCCGCTTCATACACCTTTACTTCACAGATAACAGAATACCTGCGTCAGAGCCTTTTCTTCAGTACACTGTCGAGTACATCGAACAAAATCTCGGTAATCCTGATTTCATGGCCTCCGAAATTGCCAAAAACCTGCAGCTGTCCAACACGCACTTTACCAAAAAGCTCATGGTACTCACCGGCAAGGAACCCGTCCAGCTTATTCGTGAGTTAAGGCTGGAAAAAGCCAGGGTTCTGCTGGAAAAACGCGCCGGAACCCCCAACGTTATCGCTGAACTGGTTGGTTTTTCCAATCCCGGGGCGTTCTCTCTGGCTTTTAAAGACTATTTTGGCGAGAATACGCTTCTGCTCTATTCTTTCCCCGGCATTCGTCCGGGCCAATAGTTAAAGTTTTACGTTCCCGAACACTGTTCCGGAAATACATCGTTAGTATGGCGCCTCGTTTAGAGCTTGTTCAGGATTCTCTCACCGAGTCAAAAATGTCTCATTTTTCGCCATTTTTCACCTTTTTTCAGTTGCGTAGCTCCGGCTATGCGCCCTCAGAAATGCAAAAACTGACAAAAAATCAGCCTGTTTTTGTTACCGGCAGAGAATCCTGAACAAGCTCTTATGGCTTCACCATCATTGTAATTATACCTGCTCATGAGGTTTTTCCTTCCTGTCCTGTACTTTTTTATCTGCTCCGTTTCATTTGTACAGGCCCAGACACCTGCGCGCATAACGATAAAAGGCGTAGCTACGGATACGCTGGCCAACGAACTCGCCTACGCAACGGTTATGCTGCTTAATCCGATTGATACCACGCTGGTCAGTTTTACCAGAAGTGACGACAAGGGTGCATTTTCTTTCAAAGGGATGAAAAATACCCCTTACCTGCTCAAAATCACCTATGTCGGATATCTTCCCTTCCAAAAACACCTGAATGTTTCAGAAAACGAAACCAGCGACCTGGGCAATCTGATGATTAAACCTATCTCCAATGAGCTAATGGAGGTGGTCATCAAAACTGCCAAGGCCCCCCTGCGTATCCATGGCGATACCATCGAGTACGATGCCACTACATTCAAGGTGCCCCCGGGCTCAACAGTGGAAGATTTGCTCCGCCGACTGCCGGGTATCGAACTGGATGCCGATGGCAATATCAAGGCACAAGGCAAGGAGGTAAATAAGGTCTATGTGGACGGGAAGATGTTCTTCAGCGACGACCCCAAGGCTGCTACCAAGAATCTGGGTGCAGAAACGATCTCCAAAGTACAGGTGTTCAACGAAAAATCGGAACAGGCGCGCCTCACCGGGGTAGACGATGGCAAGAAGGACAAGGTCATGAACCTCGAACTGAAAGCAGAATTCAAAAAAGGCTCCTTCGGGAAAATTTCAGCCGCCGCAGGTACCGACGACCGCCTCGCTGGAAGGGGTAACTATAATAAATTCAACGAAAAAGAACAGTTGTCTTTTATTGCCTACGGAAACAATATCAACCAGACAGGCGTAAACTGGGAGGACTACGGCGAATTCAAGGGGCAAAACACGTTCAGTAACCAGGATAACGGCGACTTTGGTTTCGGACAGAGTGGCGGACGCTTTTTCATGATGGGTGGCGACGAGGATGTACCCATGAGCTGGTTCGACGGTCGCGGATTCACCGAGAACTACGGCGGCGGCGCGAACTATAACTTCGACAACAGGAAGTCCAAGTTCAATGCCAGCTATTTCTATAACCAGACCGACCTGACACTCGACCAGTTCTCCGAAAGGCAGACTTTCCTGTCAGATACTTCTTTCTACAATACCGATACACTCTCCAAAACCGATTTCAGAGGCAACCACAGTTTGTCAACCCGTTTTGAGCACAACATTGACTCCTCTGATATCATTATTGTAAAGTTCAACGGGCGACTGGGATCCAATAATTCAGCCGACAATCAGCTGCAGTTGTTCTCTGACAGCGGTTACCGGCCTGTTAACTCCCTGAATGTACAGAACAGCACCTCTTCCGATAACTGGCGCGCATCTGCTTCTTCCATATACAGACACAAGTTCAGGAAAAAAGGCCGCTCTTTCGCGCTGAGTGCCGGTTTCAATGGCAGCCAGACCGATGCCACCGATAACCTGTTCTCCAATAACAGTCTCTCGGCACTCGCCATACGCCAGCAAAATAACGGCGAAACAGGTGCCAGACAGTACAAGTCCAGCATGCTTTTCACAGAGCCAATTGCCAAAAAATGGAACTGGGAAACATTCTATAATTTCAACCAGACACAGAATCAGGTGAACCGCCAGGTGGATAACCCCGAAACACCCGGTCAGCGAATTGACAGTCTGAGTATTTTCTACGACAATACGATACTCGTCAACCGGCTCGGTTCAGTAATCAGGTATGGATATGAAGGGTTAAATGTGTCAGTCGGACTGGCCGGACAGCAAATAAGGCTCGACGGTGCGTATGCGCGCGATAGAAATGAACCGCTGCTCACTTCACCGATTAGTAATACTTACAATAACCTGATACCAAGAGTTGACTTCAACTATGAGTTTCCCAATAACATGAGCGTGGGTCTGGGTTATAACTATTCGGTAGATCAGCCGCAATTCCAGCAGCTGCAACCCGTACCAAACGATAATAATCCTGCCTTCCGGACAGTAGGCAATCCTGACCTGGAACCGGAAACGAGGCATGGTATTGGTCTGGATCTCGGCTACTGGAATCCTGCCAACTTTGCCCATTTCAGTGTCTGGAGCAACTACTCATTGTATGATAGCAAGATTGTGGAGAGCCAGACTACCGAATTTGTGAATAATGTGGTGCGTGTCACGTCAAAACCGGAAAATATTAACGGTGGCACCAACTTCTCGACAGGTTTTTGGTCGAGCTATCCGATTATCAAGACCAAACTCAGTCTGAACCTGAATGGTAACATCGGATTCGACCGCTCACCTGTTTACGTGAACGGACAGGAAACCCGCACGAATTCAGACAGCTACAATATGGGTGCCGGCCTCTCTGTTACCCCTGGTCAGAAACTGGTATTTGATATCAGTGCCGATTTGAATTCTACATATACCACTTATGAAGTCAGCGCCGATCTCACACAGAATCCAGTGAACAGCAGCCTGAGTGCTTCAGTAAAGTGGCAAATGTTTGATAAAACCTTCCTGGAAAGCAATATTGCCTATTCCAGTTTCTCCAACGACAGGTTTGACTTCAACCGCGAGATAAGCATCTGGAATGCCTCTGTACGCAGACTGTTCGGTCCGAAAAACAAGATAGAGGTTCGTCTGGCGGCGTTCGATATACTGAACCAGCGACTGACTATCAATCAGTCGGCTACACTCAACTATGTGAACCGGAGCCTGGCGCCAACGCTTGCGCGCTACTTTATGCTGAGTGTGAGCTACAACGTGCGCGGGTATGAGAACAAACTGAAGAAGAACGGCTGGTAAGCCAGTCATTGTTAGCCGTGGTCGAGTGGTCTTTTCTTGATCATACCTCCTTTGGTGTCCTTCACACTGTGCATCACCACAAACGCGGTCGGTAAGCTCTTGCCAGCTCGTAGTCGGAATAGCGCCTTCCCTGGTTACCTCCCTTTTGCTTCAGGGTGGTTTGCGTCAGAATCTGGGTGAGTAACGGGTGCATAGGCAGAGACTGGGCTGTGGTCAGCCTTCAAGTTTAACACATCTTGCAATCATATTGTTCATGTTCAAGGCTGTCCTGATATAGTAAAAAGTTGTTACTTTAGCGGTCGTAATAATTTAGTGCTTGTTCAGGATTCTCTGCCGGTGGCAAAAACAGGCTGATTTTGACTCGGTGAGAGAATCCTGAACAAGCACTAAATCAACCTGAAGACTATTCCGGTAATGGAGGAAAAAAAACTGAGCATTGAAGACTTCAGTCCAGCGCTGTTTTGGGATGTTAACAAGGCGACACTGGATCCGGAGCGACATCGCAGGTTCATCATCGAGCGTGCGCTTACGCACGGTACCTTGTCTGACTGGTTCATGGTCAAAGATTATTACGGAAAAGACTTAATCAAGGCAGAAAGCCTTGAAATTCGGTATTTGGACAGACAAACTCTTGCTTTTTGCTCAGCCTATTTTGATGAACCACTAGAAAATTTCAGATGCTACAAACTCAGACAGTCGAGCCCCTCACACTGGGATTACTGAGAAAACTGATGCTAGATCCGTTACTCGGGCAGTTTGTACTTGTTGGTGGAACAGCCCTCTCATTACAGATTGGTCATCGTAAATCTGTTGATCTGGATATGTTCACCTCATTAGATTTTCAGGCTTCTGAAATTCTCGAGCATCTGGATGAAAACGGTTATCAGCCATTGGTTCTTTTTAATCAAAAACAGACTCTGATTGTTGAAATACACGGAATCAAAGTTGATTTTATCCGGTTCAAGTACCCGTTTGCGGAGTCAACTATTGTCACGGATGGAATACGCCTTGCAAATATCAGAGATATTGCCTGTATGAAAATAGATGCCATCATGGGTAGAGGCCGGAAGAAGGATTTTTGTGATCTGTATTATTTGTTAAAACGGTATTCACTTTCTGAAATAATGGAAGGATATAAAATTATGTATCAACATTCGACTCTTTTTCATGTCTATAAAAGTCTCACGTGGTTTGATGATGCGGATTCGGATGCAGATCTGGAGGTGCTCGATCTCGCCTTCGATTGGGAGAAAGTCAAGATAGATATAAGGGATGCTGTGAAATCCGCTGTATAAATCTATTGGAATTCCCTGAGTGCATTATTTTCACGGCATGAAAAATACGATTTCTCTGCTTCTGGCAATTTTATTTGTCATTTCCGCTTCGGCTCAGGTACCCGAAACTCCCGTTCAGCGCTCAAAAAGGATGTCGTGGTGGAAGGAGGCAAAGTTCGGACTGTTTATTCACTGGGGTATTTACTCTGTAGCTGCCGGTGAGTACAACGGACAAAAAAACTATGGTGAATGGTTGATGAATGAAGCACGTATTCCTGTTCCGGAATATGAAAAATTCGCACCGCAGTTCAATCCCGTACAGTTTGATGCCGATGAGTGGGTACGACTTGCCCGGAACGCAGGAATGAAGTATATCGTCATCACGTCCAAGCACCACGACGGGTTCTCCATGTTCAACTCTGCCGTGAGTGATTACGATATAGCCGACCGGACTCCCTTTCAGCGCGATCCGATGGCCGAACTGGCCAATGCCTGCCGCAAATATGGACTGAAGTTGTGTTTTTATCACTCTATCATGGACTGGCACCACCCGAAGGCCAACAAAGAGGGCTGGGCAGAATACCGCGATAAATATATGTATCCCCAACTGAAGGAGTTGCTTACCAGGTACGGTGATATCGGTGTGCTCTGGTTCGATGGCGAGTGGATTGATGAATGGACGGAAGAGCAGGGTAAGGAACTGTACCGCTATGTGAGAAGTATTCAACCGGATCTGATTGTGAACAACAGGGTAGGGAAGGGGAGAAACGGCATGCAGGGCATGAATACCTCCGACGACGCGGCCGGAGATTTCGGAACACCCGAACAGGAAATTCTCGGCGAAAAGAGCGCGCTCGATTGGGAAAGTTGCATGACGATGAACAGTCACTGGGGTTACAACAAGAACGATAAGGATTTCAAGTCGTCCGACGAACTAATCTGGAATCTGGCTGACATTGTTGCCAAGGGCGGTAATTTCCTGCTCAATATCGGTCCGACAGCACAGGGTACATTCCCTGCCGAATGTACGCAGCGACTGGAGGCTATCGGGCAGTGGATGACCGTGAACGGAGCTTCCGTACATGGTGCACACGCGTGGGTGCACTGGCAGGAGGGCGACGATATCCGCTATTGTGCGGGTGACAAGAACAAGGTGTTCGTCACCTTCCGCGGACAGGAAAAGACACAGTTGCTGCTCAGAAAAATCAGGCCTGTCCGGGGTAGCAGGATCAGTATGTCGGGTTACAGGGGTGCACTTTCATGGCAACAGACACCTGATGGTGTACTGATTCAATTGCCACCACTGAACAAAAGGCCCCTGAATAACAGCGGAAACAGTATATGGGTACTGGAAATAAAAGGAACGCCAGTTAACACACCTGATGCGCCAAACATCGGAACAGAGACAGGGAAATCACAAAAAACAGCTGTCTTCACAGGAAAACAGGAAGTTTTTATTGCTGCTCAGCGTGGGGTAGCGATTCATTACACTACGGATGGCAGCGAGCCAACTGCTGCTTCCATCCGCTACATGGCTCCATTTATGGTTGACAGCAGCTGTGTTGTGCGTGCCATTGCGCGCTTTCCGGATGGTGCCACCAGCGAGCCGGTTTTCATGAAATGTATAAAAGCGCAGTACGGTATTCGCTTGCTCACTGATTACGCTGAAAAATATGGGGCGAATGGTCCCTCCAGTCTGATTGACGGTGAAAAAGGCAGCATCCGGTTCACCGACGGGAAATGGCTTGGATATGAAGGGGTAAACAGTGAAATTATACTCGATATGGGAGAGCGCCGCCGGATACAGGGTGCGGGTATCTCCTGTCTTCGGTTGATATCATCCTGGATATTTCTGCCTGTGCAGATAGATTTTCTGGCTTCAACTGACGGATCCGACTTTAAACTGGTCAAAACTGTTACACCTGAACCGGCCTCAGATGCTGATTCGAATTCGAGCGTTGAATTCAACGCCAATTTTGATGTACAGGCGCGATACATTAAAATCATCGCCCGCAATCAGGGCGTTTGTCCGGCATGGCATGCCGGTGCCGGCGGCAAATCGTGGCTGTTTGTGGATGAAACCTGGCTCACTACTAATAATTAACCCTTGCATTCACCTTTTCTCCATATTGCACCGGCCGACACGGGTGAAGTACTTCACTTCGGAGACAGCGACATCATTTTACAGGACTCCATCCCGGCCAAACACAAAATAGCCATCACCAGTCTGGAAACAGGTGATCCCGTCTATATGTACGGGGTACTGGTGGGTCGTGCAACCCGAAGCATTCCGTCGGGCGGACTGATTTCAACAGAAAATCTGAAGCACGATGCGGGTGTATTCGGTAAACGGCAGAAGGACTACCAGTGGCAGGCACCGGATACAGGCAAATTTCGTGACCGTACATTCATGGGGTACCACCGGGCCGACGGACAGGTGGGTGTGCGCAATTATTGGCTGGTTATTCCGCTGGGTTTCTGTGAAAACCGGAATATTCAGGTGCTGAAAGATGCTTTTCTCAAGGAACTGGGGTATGCACAGCCAGATATTTACCGCGAATATCTGCGTGAACTGGTCACATACTACTCGGAACACAGGAGTACCGACGGCTTTACTCCGGAATTGAAGTGGCCCGGTACAGTCTCCGGGAAAATGTTTCCCAATGTGGACGGCATCAAATTCCTCACGCACGAGAGCGGGTGCGGAGAAACCCGGGACGACTCGGAAAATCTGTGCGCCCTGCTCGCAGGATATTGTGTGAACCCTAATGTGGCAGGTATTACTGTGCTCAGTCTGGGCTGCCAGCACGCGCAAATCCAGCTTTTTAGAGAAAAGCTGGCAGAAAAGGACCCTGATTTTGCCAAGCCACTGCTCATTTTTGAACGACAGAAATGGGAAACCGAGTTCGGAATGTTAACCGAAGCTATCCGCCAGACCTTTGCCGGACTGGTGGAAATAAACCGGTATGAAAGAAAACCCGCCGGACTGGAGCACCTGAGTGTCGGTGTCAAATGCGGCGGATCTGATGGCTTTTCGGGAATTTCGGCCAATCCGGCCACGGGGCACGCTGCCGATCTGGTGGTGGCACTGGGAGGCAGGGTGTTCATGGCTGAATATCCGGAACTCTGCGGGGTTGAACAGGAACTGATTGACCGCTGTGTGTCGGACGAAACCGCCGATGACTTCATCCGCCTCATGCGCGAGTACGCGCGGCGCGCGGAGGCCATTGGCGCGGGATTTGATATGAACCCCTCTCCGGGTAATATCCGCGACGGACTCATTACCGATGCCATTAAATCGGCCGGCGCGGCGCGTAAAGGAGGCTCTTCACCTGTAGTCTCTGCCGTCGGATACGGCGGATATGCCCGGGAGAGCGGACTTCATCTGGTGTGTACTCCCGGTAATGATGTGCTTTCAACCACCGGAATGGCCGGGGCAGGGGCCACTATTCAACTTTTCACTACCGGACTAGGGACTGCTACCGGAAATCCGGTGTCGCCTATGGTGAAACTGTCGGAAGCGGTATCGGCCTCGCCATTTCCCGCATGTTCGCAGCCCGGGGCGCTTCCGTACACATTCTCGATCTCAATGAAACAACACTTTCTGCAGCTGTGCAGGAAATCACCCGCTCGGGCGGTAAAGCCGTGGCACACCCATGCAGCGTATCCGATCAGTCGGCTGTATTCTCAGTCTTTGAAACGATCGGACGGGTAGATATTCTGGTAAACAACGCCGGAATTGCCCACGTGGGCACCGTGGAAACTACTACCGAAGACGACCTTGACCGACTGTATAACGTGAACATAAAGGGTGTTTACAATTGCCTGAAAGCGGCTGTCCCGATTATGCGATCACAAGGGGGCGGGGTAGTGCTCAACATGGCTTCCGTGGCTGCGCTGGTCGGTTTGCCCGACCGGTTTGCCTATTCCATGACCAAGGGCGCAGTAATGGCCATGACAATTGCTGCAGCCAAAGACCATCTGAAAGACCATATCAGGGTTAACTCCATTTCTCCGGCTAGGGTACACACGCCGTTTGTTGACGGCTTTATTGCCAAAAATTATCCGGGAAAGGAGACGGAGATGTTCGAGAAACTCTCCAAAACCCAACCGATTGGACGCATGGCCCAGCCGGAGGAAATTGCCAGTCTGGCCCTCTATCTTTGCTCCGATGAAGCCTCGTTTATTACCGGATGCGATTATCCGATAGATGGCGGATTTGTTAAACTGAATAACTGATGCGACTATTCAAATTCGGCCCTGCCGGCAGGGAAAAATGCGGCGTAATGGTTGGCGGGCAGCGTTTCAGCGCCGCCCGACTGTTTAGGGATTATGATGAAAAGTTTTTCGGTTCCGACGGACTGGCCCGGCTGGAAAAAGCCGTCTCAAGTGGCGATCCGAGGCTCACGCCAATCCGTAACGCCGACAAAATACGCCTCGGCAGTCCGCTGGGAAGACCCTCCAAACTCGTATGTATTGGTCTGAACTACGCAAAGCACGCGCAGGAGTCAGGTATGGCTATCCCGCCCGAACCGGTCATTTTTTTCAAGTCAACTACCGCTATATGCGGTCCCAACGACCCGGTGGTGATTCCCAAAAACTCGGTCAAAACCGACTGGGAGGTAGAGTTTGCCTTTGTAATTGGCAAAAAGGCCTCTTATGTGGAGCCTGAACAGGCCATGGATCACGTAGCCGGCTATCTGCTGCACAACGACTATTCCGAACGGGAATTTCAAATGGAGCGCAGCGGGCAATGGGTAAAGGGCAAAAGTTGCGATACTTTCGCACCGCTTGGTCCCTGGTTTGTCACAAAGGACGAAATACCCGACCCTCACAGCCTGCACCTGTGGCTCGACCTGAACGGACAGCGTATGCAGGACTCCAATACCAGCGACATGGTTTACAAGATACCTTTTCTGGTGCACTACATCAGTCAGTTCATGACCCTGCTGCCGGGAGACATTGTGTCAACAGGCACCCCGTTCGGCGTCGGACTGGGCCTGAACCCGCAGCGCTTTCTGCAGGCGGGCGACGTGGTGGAACTGGGTGTGGAAGGACTGGGTACCCAGCGACAGGTAGCTATCGCCTATCAACCGTAAATACATGAGAATTGACGCGCACCAGCATTTCTGGGGATTTAATACACAGCGTGATGCGTGGATTACCGACGATATGGCCGTCTTGCGTCGCGATTTCCTTCCGGCCGATTTGCAGCCGCTGCTAAAAACGAATGGTTTCGATGGCTGCGTGGCCGTCCAGGCAGACCAGTCAGAAGAGGAAACCCTTTTTTTGCTGGATCATGCAGCCCGTTACGAGTTTATCAGCGGTGTTGTCGGCTGGGTTGATCTGTGCGCACAAGATCTGGAGGCCTGGCTGGAAAAATGGTCGGATGAGGGAAAGCTGAAAGGGTTCAGGCATATCCTTCAGGCAGAAGAGCCCGCCTTTATGCTGGAGCCTCACTTTTTGAGGGGCTTGAACATACTGGGCAAATCAGGTTACACATACGATATTCTGGTTTACCCGCACCATCTGAAAGCTGTGGAGAAAATTCTTGGATTGCTTGATAATCAGTCTTTTGTGATTGATCACATAGGGAAGCCGAATATCAAATCCGGGCAGATAAAGGACTGGGAACGCGATATCAGAAAGGTGGCGCAGTTTCCGAATGTATATTGCAAGGTATCGGGACTCGTCACGGAAGCCAGTTTGTCGGACTGGAAGCCGGAAGATATTCACCCCTACCTTGAAGTGGTGCTGAGTGCCTTCGGGTCTGAGAGGCTCATGTATGGCTCCGACTGGCCTGTTTGCCTGCTGGCAGCGAGTTACAAACGCCAGCTGGAGGTGGTGGAATCATTTTTCAGTCGTCTTTCGGCGGTAGAACAGAATCAAATTATGGGATTGAATGCAGTTGACTTTTACCAGTTAGTCTGAAATATGGATCTGAATCTTTCCAGCAAAATTTTTGTGGTTACGGGTGGCGCCAAAGGTATCGGTGAGGCTATTTCGATAGCTCTTGCGGAAGAGGGTGCACATGTAGCTATTGTCGGCAGGAATATGGACGACAATCTGGCTGCTGTGGAAAAAATAGTTGCAGCCGGCGGACACGCCCGGGCATTTCAGGCTGAGCTCTCGCATGCGGACGCGTGCAGGCGTGTGACCAGTGAAATTATGGCACAGTACGGTCAGATAGACGGGCTGGTAAACAATGCAGGCGCCAACGACGGAGTGGGACTGGAGAATGGATCACCCGAAGCATTTATGGAATCCCTTGGCCGCAACCTTGTCCACTATTACCTGATGGCCCATTATGCACTTCCAGGTCTGAAGGAAAGTAAGGGAGCTATCGTCAACATCACTTCCAAGACGGCAGAAACCGGACAGGGCGGTACATCCGGATATGCAGCTGCCAACGGTGGCCGGAATGCCCTCACGCGGGAGTGGGCAGTTGAGCTTTTGCCCTACGGAATAAGAGTGAATGCCGTTGCCGTAGCGGAGTGTTACACGCCGCTATACGAACGATGGATAAAAACACTTCCCGACCCGGAAGTGGCACTGGAAAGGATCAGCAACCAGATACCCCTCGGACACAGAATGACTACTCCGCACGAAATAGCGTGTATGGTTGCATTTTTACTGTCCGAAAAATCGTCGCATACCACCGGCCAGATAATATACGTGGATGGCGGCTATACCCATCTTGATCGGGCGATATGAGGTGTAATCAGGGCACGAAAAAACTGGTCAGAACCTGTCCGCCGGACAAATCCTGACCAGAAATATGCTACAAAGGACCCGTATTACCCTGCTTATTTTAAAAGACCATACGCTTTCTACCTGAAAAGTTCACCGAATGCCCCCTTGAAATGCTTCAGAGAGGTCTGAAGTTCCGTTCTGAATTTCTCCAGTTTCTCTTCATTGGTAACGCTGAAATCAGCATGCCAGCGCATCACCTCTTCTACCTTGATAATCATTGCCTCTGCCAGTGAATCGGTTTCGGTATAATTCTGCCAGGTTTTCAAAACCAGATTGGTGCGGAATATCTCCATCTTTACACGGAGCATACTGAATAAATCGCGTTCGTCATCCTTCAGCAGCGGGTATAGTTCGTGAATTATGAACTCAATTTCGTAGATGACACCGACCACCTCGTCGCGCCATGGTGAAAAGTCGCCATCAGCAACCGGCCTCCCTTTGGTAACGAGTTCATTCAGGCGATGAAGCCGCTGATCCAGCCTTTCGGTCATACGGGCAGTCCACGCGCCCTGACGCTTGATTTTGTTGCCCTGCTCGTCCACAAACGAGGAAAAACGCCCCCATTCCCGTTCAAACGCCTCACGCGCTTCACTGGCGCCCAAAGCCGTTTTCATGGAAACTTCCTGCATTTCATTGCGAAAATCGGCGAACCTCGCCCGTGCTTCTTTCAAAATTTCTTCGGTTTGCATGGTAATTGTTGTTTTGTGAACTTTGATACTGCAAAGGTTAGGGTTTTTTCCGGCTATTTTGGTGATTGTGATACCTGTACTATGCTGATTCACATCATCGCATCCGCCATTTGTAATAAATGTTACTTAATTTGGTTCATCGTTCGGCGATCTTTGCAAAAAAATACAGCCATGAATACTCGTCTCGTCCGTGATTTGCTCCTTGCAATCAGTTTATTGACAGCAGGAATACTGTCTGCCCAGTCTGATTTCAGATTCCATCTGCAGGAGGTACCTCTGTCGGGCTTTCAGGGGGTACAGTCATTTGCCATCGGTGAGCATGCCGGATTATGGCTGGTAGCTGGTGGCCGCACCGACGGACTTCACCGAAGACAGCCGTTTGCTTCATTTGATGTGGCCGGAGGAAATAATAAACTGCAGGTGGTCAATCCGGAAACAGGTCAGGTATGGAGTGTCGCTACTGCTGCTCTTCCGGCATCTGTGGCCGAGCAACTGGCAGCCACCAATATTCAGTTCATACAGCGCGATACGATACTGTACCTGATTGGCGGTTACGGTTATTCTGCGCTGGAAGGCGATCATATCACATTTCCGTACATCATTGCCATTGATTTACCCGGTGCCATTCAGGCTGTTCAGAATGGTGTATTGCCGGCGTCTTATATCCGGCAGTCGGCGTCCGACGAGCGTATCCGTGTAACAGGGGGTGTTCTCACCGAGCTCTATGGAAAATTATATCTGGCTGGCGGACAGAAATTTATGGGCCGCTATAATCCGATGGGTCCCACGCATGGTCCCGGATTTGAGCAGGTTTATACCGATGCTGTACGTCGTTTCAATATAGTGGACAGCGGCACCTCCCTTTCTATCAGCGGTTTCAGCGAGTGGGCGAGTGCACAGCACCTGCATCGCCGCGATTACAACGCGGTTCCACAAATATTTCCCGATGGTCGGGAGGGGTTCACCATGTTTACGGGCGTTTTTCAACCCGATGTTGACCTTCCCTGGC
>JAJTFM010000086.1 GCA_021298575.1 Saprospiraceae bacterium
TTCTCACCAGAACTCCGTCGGGCTCCGAAATGAAACCGCTCCTGCGTTACTACAATTCTGAACGCGACCGACTCTCCAATGACCCCGGAGCAGTAAAATCGCTGCTCGGACAGGATGGATACGCCGAACAAGCCGCACTCGTGCTGGCTATCACGCTTATCTACAATCTGGACGAAGCAGTCAATATGTAATATGGAAGAACTGAATCATTACCTCAACATGAATCGCCGTGCATTCCTGCACCGCTCGGCAATGGGTATCGGCGGTATGGCACTCGGATCACTGCTCGGAAATGCATGCAGCCCGTCCGATGCCAGTACAGAAGCGCTGCTCGCCAACCTGCCGCACTTCGCACCAAAAGCCAAAAGGGTCATTTACCTGTTCCAAAGCGGAGCACCCTCGCAACTCGAACTGTATGACTGGAAACCAAAACTGCGCGAAATGCAGGGTCAGGAGCTCCCCGCCAGCGTGCGTATGGGCCAAAGACTGACTGGAATGACGGCCAATCAGGCTCGATTCCCGCTCGCAGGCGCGAGGGTTGACTTCAACCAGCACGGACAAAGCGGTAGCTGGTTCAGCGAACTACTACCCTATACCGCCTCTATTGCCGACGATCTGTGTGTCATCAAAACAATGCACACAGAAGCTATAAACCACGACCCGGCCGTAACTTTCTTTCAGACTGGCCACCAGCAACCCGGCAGGCCGGCAATCGGATCATGGCTGAGTTATGGACTTGGAAGTGAAAACGCCAACCTCCCCGCTTTTGTAGTGCTCCTCTCCCGCGGGAAAGGCAACATCCAGCCGCTGGCATCCAGGGTGTGGGGCAGTGCTTTCCTTCCAAGTCAGCACCAGGGCGTACAATTCAGGGGTGGCGAAGACCCCGTTCTCTACCTGAGCGACCCGGAGGGCCTCGACAGCCTCAGCAGAAGAAAAATGCTCGACGCTCTGGCTAAAATGAACCAGCAACAACTCGAGGAATTCGGCGATCCGGAAATCAGCGCCCGTATCAGTCAGTACGAAATGGCATACCGGATGCAAACCTCCGTGCCCGACCTCACCGACCTGAGCGATGAACCCGACAGCACATTCCGGCTTTATGGCTCCGATGCCATGGTGCCAGGTACTTATGCAGCCAACTGCCTCCTCGCACGGAGAATGTGCGAACGGGGTGTGCGGTTCGTTCAGCTGTACCACATGGGCTGGGATGCGCACTTCGACGTCACCGGAATGACCGGCCGCCTCGCCAAAGATGTGGACCAGGCCTCGGCAGCACTCGTAACCGACCTCAAACAAAGAGGCTTGCTGGAAGACACTCTTGTTATCTGGGGTGGCGAATTCGGAAGAACAAACTACAGTCAGGGCCTCATGGACGAAAACTACGGTCGTGACCACCACCCGCGCTGTTTTACCATCTGGATGGCGGGCGCAGGAGTGAAAGCTGGTATCACTTACGGAGAAACCGACGAATTCGGCTATAATATTGCCAAAGATCCCGTGCACGTCCACGACTTCCAGGCTACTCTCATGCACCTGTTCGGTATAGACCACGAACGGTTTGTTTTCCCTTACCAGGGCCGGCGCTTCAGGCTGACAGATATCAGCGGGAAGGTAATTCCAGGCCTATTAAGCTGATTTTATGGACAGAAGAACTTTTCTGGCGAGCAGCCTCATCACTACTGCCGGCATGGCCGCAGGTTTGCCCGGCGACCCAATTATTGGTCACGGAAACTTTAAATACCGCATAAACACCAACTGGTGCAGCGGTAATCCGCAGCAGTACCCCGTCAAGAACTGCCACGAGATGGTCATTGATCACACCGGAAAGATCTACATGACCACTGATGATACGCGAAACAACATCGTCATTTTCAATAAAGATGGCAAAATCCTGAGCGCATGGGGGCACGAGTACCCGGGCGCGCATGGACTAACCCTCCACGACGAGAATGGTGAGGAGTTTCTGTATATCGCCGATTACGAACGACATCAGGTAATCAAAACCAGGCTCGACGGAACCGTGGTAAAGGTGTTCGAATGGCCTGCAGATGCCGGGGTATATGGCTCCCAGACTGAATTCAAGCCTACCGAAACCGCTATTGCGCCCAATGGCGATGTTGTGGTCGCAGATGGGTATGGCAAAAACTATATCATTCAGTACGGCCAGGATGGCAGTGTCAAAAAAGTTTTCGGAGGTCCCGAGCACCTGAAAAATGCACACGGAATTGCGCTCGACAAGCGAAACAAGGCAAACCCTCAATGGCTTGTCACCTCAAGGGCAGACAACAAGCTCAAAATCTTCGATATGAACGGCGGCGTAACGGGCTCCGTAGATCTTCCCGGTGCCTATATATGCCGACCCGTAGTACATGGAAGCGAAGTATATTTCGCTGTGCTGATCAGCAAACTGCCATGGGACAGTCAGTCGGGCTTTGTCCTGATTCTGAATGAAAACAATCGTCCCGTATCTGCTCCGGGCGGCAGTAGCCCTATTTTCAGGGCCGACGGAACCCTTGAGCCACTGTACCAGACTGTACAGGTTTTCAAGCACCCCCACGATGTGCTGGTTGACAGGGATGACAATATTTACGTAACACAGTGGAACAGTGGCAGTGTTTACCCCTATAGACTGGAGCGCGTTTGATTATGAATAATCTTCTGAAACTGGCGCTCTTGCTGTTGCCGGGCACCGCTGTATCCCAGTCATTTCGTTTGTCGCCTCCACAGATTTATGTTGAAAGCAGGTTTTTCGCGGACTCAACAACGGTCGGTTTCGGTTTCGAAATGGAAGGCTCCAGCGTTTTTTACAAACTGGACGGCAAAAATGGCTCAAATGGTTTCCAGCACTACACCGGTCCGGTAACCATAAAACACGCAGCCGATCTGAAGGCATACGCCATTCACCCGGATTTCTGGTCGAGTGAAATGGCGGAGCTGCATCTGATTAAAGCAGGCCACAAGCTGAAAGGCGGTACTGTGACGCCTTCGCCTGACAAACAGTATCCGGGTGCCGGCGCCCGAACGCTCTATGACCTGAAGTCGGGCAGCAACGACCTGCGCGACGGGAAATGGATTGCTTACCAGGGAGACACCATTGTATTCGATGCTGAACTGACTGGCAAAGCGAAACTGAGGCGTATCATGATCAGTTCGATGGCAAACTACGGCTCATGGGTGCTGCCACCCCGTGAAATATCTGTTCAGACAAAAAATACCCGGGGCCAGTGGCGCAACCGGGCGCACTGGACGGCCTCCGCCACTGAACTGGCGGATATGAAGCGCCTGTCGGGTTTCTGGATGAAAGCGCTTAAAATAGCGGCGCTTCGTTCAGATACAGTCAGAATAAGGATTATTCCATTTGGCAAGTTGCCTGAAGGGCATCCGGGCGCAGGCAGCCCGGCATGGCTCTTCCTCGATGAAATCCTGTTTCAGTAGCTTTTTCAACCAAATAATCTCGACACTGTGAATCCAGGCACTATCACTGCACACCTCCACCCGCTGCTTGTACACCTGCCCATCGGCATTCTGCTGGCAGCCTTCGCCCTCGAATGTATGGTCTGGTGGAAAGGACGCGACGAACTTCGACCCGCCATTCAGCTTTCGGTTATACTGGGGGCATTCTCGGCAGCGCTGAGCGCATTCAGCGGCTGGTTGCTGTTCAGGGAAGGTGGTTACGATGAATCGGTGGCCACACCACACCAGTACTGGGGCTTTTTCACTGCCGGTATTTTTATACTGCTCGCATGGTTGAAGGAAGACAAATGGCGACGCCCGGTATTTATTGCCGGCGTGGCGGGACTGGTTGTCACTGGTCACTATGGTGGCACACTTACGCACGGTGCAGGTTACCTGTTCGGAAGTGCCGAAACAGGCGAACAGATCGCCAGTGCCAATGCTGCACCTGTTCAGCGCGAGTTGAACCCGGACACAAAAGTATTTGAAGGACTGGTGATGCCGGTTCTTCGCTCGAAATGTGTTTCATGTCACAAACCCGAAAAAAAGAAAGGCGGACTGATACTTTCCACCCCGGAAGGATTGATGGCCGGCGGTGAAAGCGGACCAGCCGTTTTGCCCGGCGACCCGGAGAAGAGTGAGCTACTCAAACGTATTCATCTGCCGGGCGATCACGACGATCACATGCCTCCCAAAGGGCGGCCTCAGCTCACCCAGGTTGAAACACAGCTGATCGAGTGGTGGATTACAGGCGGTGCTGATTTGAAAGCGACCCTGGCTGAAAAGCCGCTCCCCGACAACCTGAAGGCTGCTTTTAGCCCCCGGACACAACAGGAAGTACGGGCCAATCCTGTATTTGACAAAAAAGTGAGTCCGGCCGGCGAAAGCGCCATCCGTAAACTGCGCTCACTTCGGCTGAGCGTGAACAGTTTCGGAGAGGGACAGCCCTGGCTTGTAGTTTCGTTTGCCGGTATTAAAGAAACCGATCAGGAGCGCCTGAGTGCGCTCGGCGGAGTGAAGGAGCAACTGGTGGATCTTGATCTTTCTCATACGGGTGTACAGGATCAGATATTGCGCGGACTGGAATTCCCGAATCTGGTCAGACTGAATCTGTCGCATACGAATACAGGAGCTGACATCGCAACCATGATCAGCCACTCACCATTTCTGGAGGTACTCAATATCACCAATACAAAGGCCGATCTGTCAATTGAACGTGTATTTGGCAATCTGCCTCAGCTCAGGAAAGTTTATATGTGGGCAACCGGCATCCCGGCTGAAACAGTGGATCAATGGAAGCAGAAGTATCCGGGTATATCCTTTGAGACAGGCGTGGCCATGAATAACGCGGAACAAATGGAACTGAAAACACCTGAGCTTAAATTTGGCAGATCATTTTTTGACGATACAGCCCATATCGAGCTGGAATTCCCGTTCAAGGGAGTGGATATACATTACACCCTGGAGGAAGCCGATACCCCGTCGCTGCAGTCGCCGAAATACACCGGAACAATTATTGTTGACAAAACCACACACGTGCGCGCATTCGCAGCGCGCGAGGGCTGGAAAAACTCACCTGTTGTGGACGCGGTGCTGGTGAAGAAAAAATATACACTGACCGGCTCATCCATCCAGTCGCCGCCATCGCCCAAGTATCCGGCGAAAGGGAGTACTTCACTCATAGACGGCAAAATCTCCGATGTACAGAGTGCCGATACCTGGCTTGGATATGAGGGGGAACACCTCACAGCCACCCTTGATCTTGGTGCCGTAAAAAGCGTGGAAAAGGTATTTATCCACTGCCTGGAAAACAATCCGTCGTGGATATTCAAACCCGTGGGAATACAGGTATACACTTCTGCCGACGGCAAACAGTTTGTCGCGCAGGGGTCACAGAAATATGCACCAAATACCGGTATGGGCGAACAAAAAGTGCACTTGCTTGGTTTTAATCTGCCAGCAACCGTAAATGCCCGGTATGTGAAGGTAAAAGTGGAAAGCCTGCTGAAAAATCCGTCATGGCACCCGGGCAAGGGCGAAAAATGCTGGATTTTTGTTGACGAAATGATGGTGGAATGAGCTTTTTCCTCCTGACAAACCGCTTGCCTTGACAAATGAAAATTGTAGTTGCGATCAGTGGATCATCCGGAGCTGTGTATGCCAAACTCCTGCTCGACAAATTGTCGGTACTCGGCACGCAAACCGAAGCAGTAGGTGTGGTCATGTCCGACAACGCCCGTATTAACTGGGAACTGGAAGTGGGACCTTTCAACCAGGAAGCCTATCCTTTTACTTTTTACAGCAACAAGGATTTTTATGCGCCATTTGCTTCCGGCTCTGCCCGATACGGTGTCATGCTGGTATGCCCCTGTTCGATGGGCATGTTAGGGCGGATTGCCACGGGTATCAGCAACGACCTTATTACACGCGCGGCAGACGTTATACTGAAAGAAAGGCGCAAACTGATACTGGTAACGAGAGATACGCCGTTCAGTCTGATACATATAAATAATATGAAGACAGTAACGGAAGCCGGCGGGATAATAGCACCGGCCTGTCCGTCGTTTTACTCGAAACCCGCCACCATTGAAGAGGTTGCTGCCACAGTTGTGGACAGGGTGCTTGATCTGGCCGGGTTCGATTTGAGTACCTATCGCTGGGGCGAGTAAAATTTCGGAGAACGCCTTATCTTGGCGTCATGAACTTTCTGTTGGCATTTTTGAGAGCATTCAGGATTCCCAATCTCGTGATGGTCTGGGTAACCATGTACCTCCCGTACTGGTACATTCTGAGGCCTGCCATCCTGAAAGGAGGAGGCATTCCGCTACTGACAGCCGAAGTTTTCAACCTGATTGGTGCTGCGACAGTAATCACTACTCTGGCAGGTTATGTACTGAACGACTGGTTCGACCGGGAAATTGACCTGATCAACAAGCCAGGGCGTGTATTCTGGGGAAAGTATCTGTCGCCGGGAATAGCCCTTTTGTTTTATGCAGCACTGGTAACCAGTGTTCACGTCATGGCTGTTTTTATAGATCAGGCACTGAATCCGGGTAATCACTGGCCCTTGTGGTTGTTCCCGGGAGTTTCTTTTCTACTGTTTCTGTATGCATGGAAACTGAAGTGCACGCCGGTAGCGGGTAATCTGCTGGTATCATTCCTGTGTGCGCTGGTGCCTGTGATTACCCTGTTGCCTGAGGGCAGGGCACGGCTGATAACCGGCTTTAACGCACCGGAACTGATGGAATCGGCCGAGTCGCTGGTATGGATTTATGGTTTCTTTGCCTTTATATTCAACTATCTGCGGGAGCAGGTGAAGGATCTGGAAGATTTTTCGGGCGATGCGGCCTGTGGTTGCAACACGCTGGCTGTTATCAAGGGCAGGGATTTCGCCAAAAAGCCAGCAGTTATTACAGGGGTGCTTGTGACCGCCCTGACGGGTGTTCTGATAAAATACTGGGCTGAAACAGCCGCTCCGAACTGGCAGATACAGGCCGGAGCAGCCACCTTACTGCTTCCTGCTGCCATTGTGACTGTTTTGCTTGCGTTCGCGCGTACATCCGCGCACTACGCACATGCGAGTGCGCTCATAAAAATCATCATGTTTTCAGGCACCATATTACTGATCAGGTTCTGAATATCAGTCATCCCAGTCATAAACATCCTTGAAGGTATCCAGCTCCCGCCGTTCCTTTTTGGTGGGTCGGCCGCTGCCTCTTTCCCGTTTTTCGGTAGCAGGTGTACCGTTCTGGAACCAGGCCCTGTACTTGTTTTTCTCCTCAGCAGAAGTAATATCTTCATAGCAGGTAACAGCAACAGGAGCCCCTACCCTCTTTTCAATCAATACAAGTACCCTGAATTCAAAACTGAACCCCTCCTTTTTGACCGTCACCACATCACCTTCGGCAACAAGATGGGAAGGTTTGACCGGCGTATCGCCGATTCTCACCTTCCCGCCCTTGCACGCGTCGGTAGCAACTGTCCGGCTCTTGAAAATTCTCACACTCCAGAGCCATTTATCCACCCGAACCTTGCTCATTTTTTCTCCCAGATATTACTGTCTCTGTTTACATCAGCCATCCGGCCAGACGGATCAATTTCAATTCTGGCAATTTTTTTCATTTTGGAAGGAATTTCAAACACATACTCCGGATCCACCCAGCGATGGTCGGGCAGCAAAGTGCGCTCCAGCGTACCTTCTTTCGGCTTTTCGCCGCGCATACTTTCCAGCGGGGCGTAGAACATTTCCTGGTCACCATTATTATATGTCACCAGAATATCCAGAGGCATTCCCATTCTTCCGGCGCGTTCGATTACCACGCGGGTGCTCTTTCCTTCGCCGGTTTCCACCGATTTAATGCCATAGTCAACAGTATTCAGGGTATTTACCCAGTCTTCTTTGTACCAGTCGAGTTCCAGTCCGCTCTCCTTTTCGAACACCCGGATACAGTCGTTTACATTCGGATGTTTGAACTTCCACGTATTGAAATAAGACAGCAGTCCGCGATCGAAAGCCGGCTTGCCGATAACATACTCCAGCTGGTGCAGGAATACGGCTCCCTTCACATAAGAGGCGATTGAATAGGCAAAATTGGTATTGAAATGATCTGCATGTGTAGTCAGTGGCTCTTCCTTGCCGCTGGCCACCAGACGGAAATAAGTGGCATAATTACCTTCAAACGGGTAGGGATCAGGCTCTCTGCCAGGCAAAAGGCCCTCTCTGGCGAGTTCATTTTCGACAATCGTTTCTGCGTACGATGTGAAGCCTTCATCCATCCAGGCATAAAGACTTTCGTTGGTGCCCAGTATCATCTGATACCAGGAGTGCAGTTGTTCGTGAATAGCGACACCTGCGAGCGAATTGAGCGGCCGGTCGCCGGTAATCAGCGTAGCGAGCGGGTATTCCATACCACCGTCGCCTCCCTGTATGAAAGCATATTCATTGTGTGGATATTTGCCAAAATGCTCATTCATAATAGTGCGTGCCCTGTTCATGACAGCAGGAAGCTGGCTCCACGCCTCGTCGTACCCTTTGCCCTTCTGCCAGAAAAAGCGCATGATACTTCCGTCGTCTGCCTTGAGAACCGACTGGGTATAATCGGGGTCGGCTGCCCACGCAAAATCGTGTACATTGGGAGTCTTGAAATGCCAGGTCAGTTTTTCACCCGCGGGCCGGTTAACGGTCATACCGGGTGTTTCATACCCATATCCGATCTGCCCGGGATTTTGCAGATAACCGCCGGCAGCTACCACGTAATTTCGGTCTATGGCGATTTTCACATCAAAATCGCCCCATACGCCATAAAACTCGCGGGCGACATAAGGATTGGCGTGCCAACCCTGATAGTCGTATTCACAGAGTTTGGGGTACCACTGAGTCATGGAGAGTTCGATGCCCTCCTTGCTGTCACGACCGCTCCTTCTGATTTGCAGCGGTACCTGGGCATCCCATTCCATCTCGAAAGTGACCGTTGAACCGGCAGCAATCGGAGATCCCGAGAGATCCACCTCGAGAATAGTTTCATTTTCAAGGTACGGAACCGGTTTACCGTTGATTTTCAGCGATGAAACCCGGATCCATCCGGTTTCGTCTGGCTTGAGCTTGGAAATACGGCTTCCCACCCTCGGATCGGCATCTGCGATTGTTCTGGAGCGAACATCCATCATACTGCCGGGTTTGAAGGCATTGAAGTACAGATGGAAGAAAGCCTTGTCGAGTACATCCGGACTGTTGTTGGTGTAGTCGAGCTTCATAGAGCCGCGGTACTGATTCTTTGCGGCATCCACGTCAATATTCATCTGATAATTGGCGCGCTGCTGCCAGCGGTCGGCCTGGGCCAAAAGAACAGCCGGGAATGCGGAGAGCAGCAGAAACAACAAGCTGGTAAATCTCATAAGTATGTCAGTTTGCTTCAGAAATGTGCGAAAAGAGTGCAATAATACGCCAACAATAAGCATTGTTAACTGTTTTTTGGAAAAACGGCGCAAAGGGACACCTGTTCGCCCTATCTTTGCCCTGAAATCGGAAAATAACGTACGATGAAACTTCGACTTGCCCTCTTTCTTGTAGCCATTGCTGTCCTGACCAGACTGACACTCAACCTGCTGCCCAGCCCGCCATACAATT
>JAJTFM010000087.1 GCA_021298575.1 Saprospiraceae bacterium
TGATTCTGTGTGAGTACGTTCCGGTCGTGCTCTAATTGTCGGATCTGATCACATTGGACACCCATTCGAACCTGCGAAGTTCCAGGATAGCTCGCTGCAGTTGGTCGGTATTAACAACAATCAGTCCCAGATGCCCTTCGAAGTAGCCGCCCTCCCCTTTGATTTCGAAAGACCGGATATTTATTCCAAGGTCATAAATTCTGTTGGTCAGCTGCTGTATAACCCCTGGGCCTGTGTCAATACCGGTTACTACAACGTGGGCAAGAAAATCTGATCGCGAAATATTGCCCCATGTGGCCGAGAGAATCCTGTGACCGTAGTGGGCATAGAGATTATTGGCATTTGGGCACGACGTTCTGTGTATTCTGGCGCCGCCGGTTGTCAGCACAAACGCGAAGATATCATCGCCCTGTACGGGATTGCAACAGGTGGCAAATGAATGCTGGTAATAACTTCCGGGTTCGTTGTTGATAATGATTTCCGGCTTGATTTCCGGTTTGTTTTTTTTGAAAACCGGGGTTTCCTGTAATCTGGGTTTGGGTGGCTCAATTTCAACCAGCAGGTTGCCATCGGCCTTGAATTTCCGGTTGATTTTCCGGACGTCCACCTGGTTAAGGTATATAGCGCTCAGGAATTCGGTTCTGTTCAGGAACCCGTACCACCTGGCGAGCATGTCGCAGTTTTCCTCAAAAGAAACTTTCAGGTTGTTCATTTTTCGTTCGAGAATCTCCTTGCCGAAGTCAGCCTGCACTTTTTTCTCCTCCTTCAGAGCCGCGCGAATCCGGTTTTTTGCCTTGGATGTGACAACATTCTGAAGCCAGTCTTCAGTTGGCTTCTGATTTTTATCCGTTATAATCTCCAGTTGGTCGCCCTCGCTCAGTTTGTGGAAAATAGGCACCAGACGGTTGTTAATCTTTACCGAGCGGCATGTACATCCTAGATCGGAGTGGATACTGAATGCGAAATCGAGTGCGGTGGCACCTTCCGGCAGCGTTTTCATTTCTCCTTTTGGTGTGAAAACGTGTACTTCTTCGGTGAACAACTCACTCCGGATGTCGGCCAGAAGTTCGATGGCGTTACCCGAGGAGTTTTCAATGGTCTCCCTTATCCGTTGCAGCCATATTTCATATACATCGGCATCGCCTTTTTTCCCGCCCGATTTGTACTTCCAGTGAGCGGCAACCCCCCGTTCGGCTATATCATTCATCCGTTCGCTGCGAATCTGAACCTCTACAAACTTGTTGTCGAGACCCAGCACAGTTGTCTGGAGTGACTCATAACCATTTGATTTGGGGGTGGTAATCCAGTCGCGCAGACGCTCCGGAACAGGCTGAAAATGGTCGGTTACATAAGAGTAGATTTCCCAGGCGCGTCTTTTTTCCCATTCCCTGGAGGCTTCATAAATAACACGGACAGCGAAAAGATCAAATATATCTTCAAAGGGTACATATTTGCTGTGAATCTTTTTCCAGATGGCAAAAATGGATTTTGGTCTGCCAATTACCCTGTGTTTGTAGCCAAGGTCGTCAAAAATCTCCTGAAGTTTTTTGATGAATTTGTCGATATACTCAGAACGTGACTTGAGCTTTTCTTCCAGTTTTCGGGCAATATCCTTGTATTCATCCGGATGCTGAATCTTGAAGCAGATATCTTCCAGTTCTGTTTTTATTTTCTGAAGGCCAAGGCGGTGTGCTACAGGGGCATATATGTAAGTCGTTTCAGCTGCTATCTTTTTCTGCGATTTATCCGACATGCTCTTGATAGTGCGCATGTTGTGAAGACGGTCGGCCAGTTTAATCAGAACCACCCGTACATCTATGAGCATGGTACGCAGAACTTTCGACAGATTTTCGGCCTGAGGGCTTTCCGAGTTATGCAGGCCGTCGAGTTTGGTCAGTCCGTCAACGATGAGCGCAACTCTGTCGCCAAACTGATTGTGTATTTCCTTCAGCGTTACTTCAGTATCTTCCACGACATCATGCAGCAGGGCGCAAACAGCTGCCGTTGGCCCGAGGCCAATCTCTTCCACACAAATGCGGGCTACTTCAATCGGATGTGTGATATAAGGCTCTCCGGTTTTTCTCCGCTGCTCCTTGTGGGCCTCTACGGCTATCTCGTACGCTGCCCGCAACTGCTTCAGATCCTTCTCTTCCAGTGGTGTTTTGAATGAATGCAGCAGATTCCTGTAAGATTGAGTAATTAACTGGCGGTCGGCCTCTTCATCGTAGGGCATTTCACGCAGATTTTCAGGAACAGATGCCGATTGAGTATGTAGTTCTTGCATCACGGCTTCGCACGTTTTATCGAAATAATCGGTAAATATACTGAATTCGAATGATTAACATTTTGTTTTTGTGTTTATTGTCTCTTTTTTCATTTATTTATGAATAATCTACATTTGTGTTTTGCTAAATTCCGTACTTTTGCACTCCTTTTGAGCAACATCATTCATTTTTGGGTGAAACAGTTGTCTTTTGAGTGTAAACAGCCCTGTATTTACAGGTTTTGAGCGGGCGTGGCGAAATTGGTAGACGTACCAGACTTAGGATCTGGCGCCGCGAGGCATGGGGGTTCGAGTCCCTCCGCCCGCACTCACACCACTTCAGTCGGATTTGCCGTCTGGGCGACAGATTGCTTCCATAAAGTACGTAATCAGTCTTTACACCCGGCAGTTCACTTCAACAATACAAAAATACCGATATATGCCCACCGTTGTCCGCCAAGATTTAGACAACACCTCTGCCATCCTGAAAGTAACCATTACCAGAGAGGATCTCAAACCAAAACTTGATGCTGAACTGAAGAAGTTCCGTCAAAGGGTGCCCCTGAAGGGTTTCCGTCCGGGACAGGCTCCTGTTGAGCACGTAAAAAAAATTTATGGTGCCTCCATCTTCGCTGATGCGCTGAATGATATGGTCTCCGAAGAGCTGTATGGTTACCTGAGGGAAAGCAATCTGGACATTCTTGGTCAGCCACTGCCTGTTGATAGTCAGGAGAAATTTTCTTTCAAAATCAGCAATCCCGACCCTGAATACGTCATCAGTTACGAGATTGGTTTTGTTCCGGACTACGATCTGAAGGGCCTCGACAAGTCGTTCGTATTTGAGCGGCTGGAGGTGTCCAACCTGGACGAACTGGCTCAGGAGGATCTTGACTATGCACGCCGCCGGATGGGTAAAACCTCCGAGGTAGATGATACAATTCAGGAAAATGACATGATAAAAATTGCCGCCAGAGAGCTGGATGGCGATTCTGTCAAAGAGGGTGGACTTGAAACCACCATGAATTTTCTGGTGAAAAGTATTGCCAACGAGGATGTAAAGACCCAGTTGCTTGGTATGAAAGCGGGTGACACACTCCGTTTCAATGCTCGTTCTCTGGAAGGCTATGAGAAAGAGGACATGTACCGCAAATATATACTGAACCTCGATCCGTCGGACAAGCGGGAAGTAGGCGATATGTTCGAGGGTACAATCGAATCCGTCAGTCGCCTGCAGGAAGCTGAAATGGATGAAGAGTTTTTCAAAAATTACTTCAACAACGATACCATTACTACGCCCGAAGCCGCTCTTGAGGAACTCAAGAAGGGCATCCGCCGTTTTTACGATACGCGTGCCGATGCTGTTCTCATGAGAAAACTTCAGGACCACCTTATGGATCTGAACAAGGTTGATTTACCTGAAAAGTTTCTCAAACGCTGGCTGGCTGCCACAAACAAGGGAGAGCTTTCGGAAGCGCAGATAGAAAACGAGTTTCCCGCATTTGCCGAAAATCTTCGCTGGACCATCATTCGCGATGATATTAAGAAGCGTTATTCCATCGAAGTGACCGATGAAGATATCCGGGAGGCCTTCACGCAAAAACTCAGGAGCTATTTTAGTTTCGAGATGCCTGCTCATCTGCTCGACTCAACCATCAACAGAATGATGGAAAACAAGAAAGATGTGGAGGAAACCCAGCGCGATATTGAACTTGAAAAATTATTCACTGCTATCAGGAATCAGGTTTCAATCACTGAAAAGTCTGTAAGTTCGGCTGAACTGCACGAAATTGTGGATTCGCTGAACGCTGCGGCAAAGAAAGAACAGCAGGCATCTGAAATCGCGCTGTAACCTTTTGAAAACTGATTTGTTT
Organism: Saprospiraceae bacterium; assembly: GCA_021298575.1. Lineage (GTDB taxonomy): Bacteria > Bacteroidota > Bacteroidia > Chitinophagales > Saprospiraceae > M3007. The sequence goes on from JAJTFM010000087.1 coordinate 4,135, forward strand.
TAAATGCCTCAATAACTGTTTACTATGTTCGACAAACACGAATTTCAGAAGTACGCTACAAGGCACCTTGGAATGAGCAGTATGCACCTCGAAAGGTATATGGCTGCCTCAGTTCCCAATATTCAGGCTTTCACTCCGGCTGTCATCGAGGAACGCCCAATGCATGCCACACAGCTCGATGTTTTCAGCCGACTGATGATGGATCGCATCATATTCCTCGGTGTACCTGTAGATTATTATGTCTCCAACGTGATTCAGGCTCAGCTCCTGTTCATGGAATCAACTGATCCCAAGCGCGATATCCAGATTTTTATCAATAGTCCCGGTGGCTCTGTTATTGATGGTCTGGGTATTTACGATACGATGCAGTATGTATCTCCCGATATTGCTACAATCTGTACAGGTTTGGCAGCCAGCATGGGTGCGGTGTTACTCGCAGCCGGTGCCAAGGGTAAGCGCAGCTGCCTCAAACACAGCCAGATTATGCTTCACCAGCCGAGCGGAGGTGCTCAGGGTCAGGTATCTGATATCGAGATATCTTACAAACTGATCAAAAAGATGCAGAAATCTCTGTACGACATTCTCAGTTCACACACAGGCCAGTCCTATGAGAAGGTAGAAGCTGACTGTGACCGCGACAACTGGCTCACAGGAGAAGAGGCAAAAGCTTACGGGCTTATTGACGAAGTTCTCGACAGGGCGAAACCCCAAAAATAAACCCGATGATCAAGAAAGGTAATCCTCCTCAAAACCATTGCTCATTTTGCGGACGTGGCGAAGAAGACGCCATGATTCTTATCTCTGGTATAGAGGGAAGAATCTGCGAAGTTTGTGCAGAAAAAGCACAGGAAATTATTGATCAGGAGTTGCGCAAGGCGGGCGTAGAGCCCCCCAAGGGTAAGTCTGCACCCAAAAAAGATGGTGCTTACAGCGGTCCGTTAAAGGTATTGCCTCCAAAGGAAATCAAGAAGATTCTGGATGAGTATGTAATCGGTCAGGAGGATGCCAAAAAAGTACTTTCCGTTGCCGTTTATAACCATTACAAACGCCTTCAGCAACTCGAATCCGGCAATACAAAGTTGTTCGAGGATGTCGAAATTGAAAAGTCGAATGTGCTTTTTATCGGCCAGACGGGTACTGGAAAGACGCTGATGGCCAAAACCATTGCGAAACTGCTTCATGTGCCCTTCACTATCGTTGATGCAACTGTTTTCACTGAAGCGGGTTACGTGGGTGAAGACGTGGAAAGTATTCTGTCCCGCCTGCTACAGGTGTGCGATTATGATGAGAAGGCTGCCGAGCGCGGTATCGTCTATATTGATGAAATTGACAAAATTGCCCGCAAACAGGACAATCCATCCATCACCCGCGATGTGTCGGGTGAAGGGGTCCAGCAGAGTATGCTGAAAATACTGGAAGGATCCGAAGTGCTTGTGCCGCCACAGGGTGGCCGAAAGCACCCCGAACAGAAACTGGTAAAAATCAATACCCACAATATTCTGTTTATCTGCGGCGGCGCTTTCGATGGTATCGAAAAAATTATCGCCCGTCGCGTGAACACACAGGTTATTGGTTATGGCAAGAAGGATATGGAAGAAATTGACAAGGAAAATCTCCTGCAGTATGTTAGTGCGCAGGATGTCAAAACTTTCGGACTTATCCCGGAACTCGTGGGGCGCCTGCCTGTAATTGCTCATCTTGAGCCGCTCGACAGGGAATCGCTGAAGCGTATCCTCACCGAACCTAAAAACGCATTGATCCGGCAGTACAAGAAATTGTTTGCCATGGAAGATATCGAGCTCATTCTCCAGCCGGAGGCAGTTGACATGATTGCTGAAAAGGCTTTTGAGTTCAAACTCGGAGCCCGCGGCCTGCGCGCACTTTGTGAAGGCCTGCTCACTGATGCCATGTTCGAACTCCCCGGAAAAGCCAAACTCAAGGCTGCCTGAACAAGACAGAGCATACTCAATCAGGGTATGCTCTATCCTTTTCTGCCCGGATTATCCTTCAGAAATGCCTCCCAGCCTGTGTAACTTTTTTTTCCGCCCGCCAGAGGACCCGAGGACTGGTACCAGTGACACAGGGCAGCAGCCAGTGCATCGGTGGCATCGAAGTATTTTTCCGAAAATTTCATTCGCAGAATATTCTCGAGCATGCCAGCAACCTGCTCTTTCGAGGCATTTCCATTGCCGGTCACCGCTTTTTTTATCTTTTTTGGCATATACTCTGTGATGGTTAGTCCGTTCACCATACCGGCTGCAATCGCAACCCCCTGCGCTCTTCCAAGTTTCAGCATTGACTGAACGTTCTTACCGAAAAAGGGCGCTTCAATCGCCATTTCACCGGGCTTATGCTGCAGTATGATGTCCTGAACTTGCTCAAAAATATAACGGAGCTTCTCCGTGGCCTCGTCGCTGATATGTGCGAAGGTTACCACGCCCATCTCCAGAACACGGATGTTTTTCTTGTCTGCATCTATGAGGGCGAATCCGAGCACGTTGGTGCCGGGGTCTATACCCAGTATGCGCACAGGCGCCGGAGTTTCCATCAGAGACGGTCTTTAAAGTTGCGGAGACTGAGTGTCAGGAAAACGAGCGCCATTCCGCCCATGACAAGGGTGTGTTTCCACAGCACCTCAAGCCCGACACCTTTGATCATTATTCCTTTTACGACAGGATTGAACCAGGTGGCTGGTATGGCGCTGCCTATAATCTGAAGCGGAACAGGCATACTTTCCCGGGGGAAGATAAATCCCGATAAAAGTACAGTAGGCATCATCAGTCCCAGCGCAGATATGAACATGGCGCTCATCTGATCTTTCACTTTTGTACTGATAAAAATGCCGAGCGAGAGTGCCACAAACATATACAACATACACTCGGCGGCCAGAAGCAGCGCAGAGCCCGCCATAGGCATACCGAAAACAAGGATACCCAGTGCCACTACCACCGTGGCATTAACCATGGAAAGTACCAGATACGGCGTTGTCTTGCCGAGAATAATCTGGAGCGGGCGCAGCGGCGACACCAGTAGTATTTCCATTGTTCCAAGTTCCTTTTCCCGGGCGATGGTAATACTGGTCATCATGGCTGAAACAAGCATCAGAATCAGGGTCATTACGCCGGGTACAAAGTTAAAGGCTCCTTTCTGGTCGGGGTTGTAGCGCATGCGGGTTTCTGTATTGATTACAAGTCCCGGCTGACTGGCGCCCTCGGCCCCGACCCGCTCACGCTGGAAGTCCTGAACGATGGCGTTTACGTAATTGATGAGCGTAGTGGCAGTATTGGGGTCAGATGCATCTCCGATGAGTTGTATTTCAATGCCTTCCTTTTTGGACAGAGTAGCGAAATTTTGCGGAATAACAATGGCCAGTTTGATTTTCCCTTTTCTGAAGGCGGGCTCCAGTTCTTCTTCAGAGGTGAGCATCTGATCAATGTGAAAATATCCGCTGGAGGATAGCTTGTTGAGCAGAGCAACACTTTCCGGGTCTCCCGAGTGATCGAGAACAGCGATGGATGCGTCTTTGATTTCGTTGGTGAGTACGAATCCGAAGAGAAGTACCTGTGCAACCGGCATGCCAAACAGAATCATCAGCGTTCTGCGATCGCGCATGATATGAAGGAATTCTTTCCGGATGAATGCGAGGAATCGGCCCATAATGTTTATTTTATTCAGACTGACTTTCCAGTACCCAAACTCCCGGCAGATTTCTGCCGAGTTGGTCATAGTCGAGGCCGTATCCTACTACAAACTTGTTTTCAATATCAAAACCGGTCAGGTCAACCTGAATTGGAAAAATCTGTGCTTCAGGTTTCCTGAGAAACGCTGTGAGTGTGACCGAGGCAGGCTGGCAGCCGGCAAGCGTATCGAGGAATACATGGAGTGTGCGGCCTGTATCCACGATGTCCTCGACGATTACAATATGTCTTCCGGCAATATCGGTATTCAGTCCGGCAGACGTGGTTACCGTGCCCGAGGACGTGGTTCCGGAATAGGAAGAGAGCCTGACAAATGCCATTTCACATGGCGCGTTATAGGCACGTACCAGATCTGCAGCGAACATAAAAGCACCATTAAGTACTACAATGAACAGCGGATTTTTATCGCCCAGTCTGACGAAGAGTTCATTACCCAGTTCGGATATTCGTCTGCGGACTTCTTCTTCTGATATCAGAGGGACGAAGTTCAGATCGTGTAGCCTGATTTTCATAGTTATTCAGCGCCTGATTTCGTTATAACCAATTCGTTTTCTCAAGTCGGCAGCGAATTGCAGCATGGCAGTTCTCGCAGCCGGAGCCATATCGGGTATCAGTTCCGGATTGGCCTCTGCGCGTACAATAGGCACTGCGAAGTATGTGGTTTTACCTGTAGAATCCTTGTGTATATAGCGCCACACCGGAATTATCCCGTTTTTCCCTGTTTCTGCCTTGTCAGCACCTTCTTTTTTCAGTAATTCAACTTCAAACATGATGCCACCGTCGGTATGTGGTTTAAGCTGGTTAGATATGTAGTTTCCAAGAGAGTAAACCACCACCACATTTTTGTCGGGGCTTTCAGGTGTGAAAGTTTGTTCCTGCCTGACTGGCTGTACAACGTGCGGATGTGATCCAATGATGAGGTCGGCACCGTTGCGCGCCAGAAAGGCAGCGACATCTCTCTGCTCGGCATTTTCATTGAGCTGGTACTCCAGTCCCCAGTGCATGAAAGCAATGATATAATGGGGTCTGAGGGATTTTGCCTTTTCCAGATCAGCTGCGATGCTGGTTTTATCAATCAGGTTAACTATAGTGGGAGAATCTGTGGGTACGCCGTTTGTGCCGTAGGTGTAGTTAAGCAGAGCCAGCCGGAATCCGTTTTTGGATAATATCAGCGGATACTGGGTGTCGCGCTCGCGCGCATCGGCGAAGGTACCTGTATGCGATAACTTCAGACGATCGAGGGCACGTACCGTACTGATTACTCCGGCGCCTCTTGCATCGTTAGAGTGGTTATTGGCAGTTACCAGTACATCAAATCCTGTATTTTTAAGCGCTTCAGCCAGCGCATCCGGGCTTCTGAACATAGGATAGCCGGTGTATGGCGGCTTCCCGGGCAGCGTGAGTTCCAGATTGGCTATGGCCAGATCGGCGCTGCTCACAATTGGCTGTACATAACGGAAGCATGGCTCGTAGTCATATTTTTTATCCTTGATCAGTTGTGCACTTGCAATCTGTGGGGCATGCCCCATCACATCTCCGGCGAAGAGCAGGCGCAGGGTATCGGTCTTTATTTGCGCTACAGCGGGTGCTGTGTACACCGAAAATGCCAGTAAAAGAACTGTGCTGAACCAGTTTACGGATATTGTGCGCATGAATTGCCAAATTTCCAGCAAAGTAAGCGCAAATTATGTCAACTTTGGGCTTTCTTAACAGCTGATATTCAAACATGAAAGGCAGTCTTACCTTCCCGCTTCTTTTGATAGCATTTTTATGCGGTATTTTCGTGAGCTGGAATTACTTTCAGCCGAAAAAAAGGTCCGTCGAGGACGCATCGGTGATTTTGGAAAAGATTGAGGCAGTGAAAAAACTGATCACTGTCGAGGGGCATTTTTCAGAAATTTACAACTACTCTGAATACCAGGGTTACTTCACTTTTTTCTGGGACAAGAAGATACTGGTCAGGGTACGTGCCACGGTGGCGGCCGGCTACGATCTGAATGCCATGAAAGTAGAGGCGGATCCACTAACGAAGACGGTTTACATGAGCGCACTGTCTGAGCCACAGATTCTGAGTATTGACCATACACTCGACTATTATGACATCTCGGAGGGGATATTTGAGTCGTTTTCCTCTGAAGACTACAACCGAATCAACCAGCGCGCCAAAGATATCATCAGGGATCAGGCGATGAAGGGTAATTTATTGAATGAGGCCCGAAATCAGGGGAACCAGATGGTGGAGCTGATCAGATTTATGGTGGAGAGTGCGGGCTGGCGACTTCAGACAGGAGAGAATGGCATACAGGAAACGCCCAAAGTAGCAAATTAATCACATCAGCATTTCCAAACAATCCCTACTTTTGAGGGATAAAATTCAAACGCAAAATATGAAGTCAAGGCTTTTTTTTCTGTTTTTCGCGCTTTTGGCAACTCAGACTCTCTTTTCTCAGATAATGACCCCGGCAGATGATGCTGCCATAAGGAAGGTCACCGAACAACTCACGGAGAAGTATAATCTGAGCGCAGATCAGGCCAAGCAGGTGTATCAGATTCAGCAGCGCAAAAACCGCAACCTGACAGAGATTGCCGTATTGCAGCAAAGTAATCAGGCGCAATATCAGGCCAAGGTCAGAAATATTCAGGAGGGTACACTGGCCAATATCCGCCGGGTGCTTAGTTCAAAGGAACAGGTGGATGTTTTCCAGCAAACACAGGCCGAAGTACGGGGTCTGCGTTCTGCCAAAAGAAAGGAAATGACTGCTCAGGGAGCTTCAAAGGAGGCTGTGGAGGCCGCAGTTCTGGCAATCTACGCGGAATAATTTTTAAAGCCACATGCTCATTTTTGCTGTAAGACTCATTCTGGAAGATCAGGGACGATTATTGTTCCTCCGACAGAGAAAGAGGAATGGAGGGCGTTATACCCTGATCGGTGGTAACGTGGAAGAAACAGAATTTGCCCGCGAGGCGCTCGCCCGCGAGGCGGAAGAGGAGGCTGCCATACATGTCAGCCCCGAGGATATGACGCTGGTGCATGTACTTCACAGGCATAAACTCGCAAAGAATCAGACTCTGCTTGTACTCTATTTCAAGGCATCCAGATTCAGGGGAGAGCCTGCGTCGAGAGAGTTGCACAAATTCACCGATGTATCCTGGTTTCAGGCCGACTCGCTCCCGGAGGAAGTTTCAAAACCAACCCGGCATGTGCTGGAACAGATACTCAAAGGAGAGATCTACTCGGAGTTTCCGGCCAGAAGCAAAGTACTGGCCTTTTGGGAGCAAATTGGTCAGAAGTGGACAGGTTTAACCGATTTTTGAAGTTACAATGAAAAAACTCCATGCCATATTGTTTCTGCTTGCTGCACTGTTGTCACCATTCGTTTCGCAGGCCACACACAATCGGGCCGGAGAAATTCATGTAGAGCAGATTGGGCCCCTTACCCTGAGAGCCACTATTATTACCTGGACGAAAATCAGTGGTCCGAGTATTAATGCGGACAGAGATACCCTTGAACTGAACTGGGGAGATGGTCTTGTTCAGAAAGTAGCTCGCAGGAATGGCAACGGAAATGGGCAACTGGTGGCTCCCGATGTCAAGTATAATGTCTATATCGCTGAACATTCGTACGCAGGTCCGGCCACATACAGGATTTCCATGACGGACATGAACCGGAATGGCGGAATCAGGAATGTGAATTATCCGGCGTCTGATAATATACCATTCCACATTGAAACGATTTATACATTTCAGGATCCGCAATTTGGCGGAGTGAACACGACTCCGCGACTTTTACAGCCTCCTATTGATCAGGCCTGTGTGGGCCGCCCGTTCAAACACAATCCAAATGCCGACGACCCCGACGGTGACAGTCTGTCTTACCACCTGATTGTGCCGCTGCAGGGTATAGGTACTCCGGTTATCAGGTATGAGTTTCCCGACCAGATTGGTGGTAACAGTGCCAATAATGTACTTCAGATCAACCCGGTTACTGGTGATATCCTCTGGGCTTCTCCCAGGGAGGCCGGGGAGTATAATATTGCCTTTATCGTGGTGTCTTGGCGTGGCGGAGAGCCTATTGATACCACGATCCGGGATATGCAGATATTCGTTAATTCCTGTGATAATGCCCCCCCGCTGGTGCAGGCTCCCGATCAGGTTTGCGTAGTAGCAGGCGATACGCTCAGGTTCGAGGTACAGGCCACCGATTTTGATCAGGGTAATCTGGTGAAACTTACTGCTATCGGCGCACCCATCAACAGTGAGTACAGTCCGGCAACCTTTACAGCATCTCCTGTCCATCTTGCACCACCTGTGACGGGTGTTTTTAAATGGATTACTGCCTGTGAGCATATATCGCGGCAGCCGTATTCAGTTGTTTTCAAGGCTACCGACTCGCTTGATTTTCCCGAGCTAGCCGATCTGAAGACAACCCAGATAAAGGTAGTAGGGCCGCCCCCCCGGGGCGTACAGGCCGATGCATCACAAAGCGAGGTTATTATTACCTGGGATAAACCCTACCGGTGTGAAGATGCTGCGGAGGACTATTTTCTCGGGTTCTCGGTATGGAGAAGAGAGGGCAGCAACCCCTTTACTCCCGATACCTGCTCGCCGGGACTTGCAGGCAAGGGTTATGAGGAAATCATATTTGTCACGAAACTGGCTCAGGATGGCAGGTATCGCTTTGCCGATAAGCAGGTAGAAAGGGGCCGAACGTACTGTTACAGGGTATTGGCCAAGTTTGCCCGGCGATCAGCTGCCGGCTATCCATACAATATTGTCGAAAGCCTTGCCTCTGCCGAGGTTTGTGTTCAGTTGCCAAGAGATCTGCCGCTTGTCACGAATGTTTCTGTAGAGGAAACGAGTGCCACTGATGGTAAAATCCGCGTTGCATGGTCCAAACCGGTAGCGCAGGATCTCGATACGGTTATTAACCACGGTCCGTATCGCTACCAGCTGCTGCGGGCCACCGGTCTTGCGGGCGGCTCTTTGCAGGAAGTGCCCGGAGCATCGTTTATTGCTCCGTCTTTCTCGGCCGCGAATGACACTGTTTTTGAATTTGACAGCCCGCTTAATACTGTTGCCGGGGGTTATCACTATCGGGTTGACTTTTACGTGAAGGGTAATATTCTACTTGGCTCCACCAATGAGGCTTCTTCAGTGTTCCTTGCTGCTTCACCTTCCGACAGGGCAAACATCTTGTCATGGCAGGCCAATGTTCCGTGGAATAACTACAGACATATCATTTACAGGAAAAACCCGGGAGCATCGCAATTTGATTCGATTGGAGTGTCTGACAAACCTTACTACGAAGACAGGGGCCTTATTAATGGAGAAGTGTACTGTTATTTTGTAAAAACCATTGGAACCTACTCCATCAACGGGGTGAAAGATCCGCTGTACAATCTGTCTCAGGAGGTATGTTCGGCACCCGAAGACCTGATTCCGCCCTGTCCGCCAGTCTTATCCGTATCGAATCTCTGTGACGATCCGAATTTTGATTCTGGCTCTCCCTACAAGAACAGTTTGTCCTGGACCAATCCGAATACAGTTTGTGATGGATCCGATGACGCCACGCGGTACAAAGTATGGTATGCAGAAGGGGAGAATGAGCCGCTTGTTTTGCTCGGAGAGCAGGGCGGTGCCGATAATACGACTTTTGTGCATTTTCAGGATACTGAACTGGCCGGCTGCTATGCTGTTTCAGTACTCGATTCTGCCGGCAATGAAAGCGCCAGAAGTAACATTGTGTGTGTGGATAACTGTCCGAAATACGAACTTCCCAATGCTTTCACGCCGAATGGTGACAACGCAAACGACCTGTTTACGCCGTTTCCGGGTTGGCGATTTATAGATCATGTTGATTTTCAGGTGTTTAATCAGTGGGGAAACCTGGTGTTTGCTGCAACTGATCCGGTACTGAACTGGGATGGTACCGATCAGCAGGGGAAAGACCTGACTCCCGGTACCTACTACTTCGTGTGCAAGGTCTATGAATCAAGGGTAGGAGGGGTAGTACTTCGTCCGGAGTTGCTAAGTGGATACATCGAACTTGTTCGCAGATAGGCCCGGTTTGAACCAGGTCTTGTTTTGCTTGTTTTGAGTTGAATTTTAAACAATCAGAAAAAATGAAGATCAGATTAATTTCAGCAGTGGCTTTTCTCCTTTGGGTAACCGGGATCAATGCCCAGGAAATTTCAGAAAAAAGTCTTTTCAAGACGGTATCCTACCTCGCCTCCGATAAACTGGAAGGCCGTGGAACTGGTACGGAAGGCGAAAAAAAGGCGGCAAAATTCATTGCCCGCGAATTCAAGAAAATCGGACTCGTACCCAAAGGCGATGGCGGCACTTACTACCACCATTTTACGTTCAGGAAAAGCAGCGATCCTCACGGCGGAGTTGACGAGAACGCTCCGCAGATTTCAAGCCAGAATGTCGCCGGTTTTCTTGATAACGGAGCCGATCGCACCATTATTATTGGTGCACACTACGATCACCTCGGCCTCGGATATGACCACAACTCGCTCGATGCCAATCCGGAGGGAAAGATACATAACGGTGCCGACGACAACTCGAGCGGTGTTTCAGGTGTCATTGAACTGGCCCGCTATTACGCAGGAAATGGGGTGAAGGAGTCCAGCAATTTTCTCTTCCTTTGTTTTTCCGGCGAAGAACTTGGCCTGATCGGGTCCAAACGATATGCCGATTATCCCACAGTTGATTTGTCAAAGGCCAATTTCATGATTAATCTCGACATGATAGGCCGCCTGAATGATGAGAAAAGACTAGTAGTGGGTGGTGTAGGTACTGCTCCCGATTTCGTACCTCTTCTGAAAAGTCTGAATTCGGATCAGCTGAGTGTCAAGCTCGACAGCGCCGGCATCGGCCCCAGCGATCATACTTCGTTCTATTTGAAAAACATTCCGGTACTTTTCTTCTTCACGGGCCAGCACTCCGACTATCACAAACCCGGCGATGACACGGAAAAGATCAATTTCAAGGGACTTCAGTCAATTCTTGGTTATGTCGTGCGCACGATCAACGAGCTGGATAAAAGACCCAAACTGACCTTCCAGACCACGAAATCCAACGAAGACAACACACCCCGATTCAAGGTCACTCTCGGAATTATGCCCGATTATACATACGACGGCGAGGGTGTACATGTTGATGGCGTAACGGATGGTAAACCAGCCTACAAAGCCGGTTTGTTGAAGGACGACATTATTGTAGGTCTTGGCGATTTCGAGGTGAAGACCATCAGAGACTACATGAAAGCTCTTGCCGCCTTCAAAAAGGGAGATACAACAAAAGTCAAGGTAAAAAGAGGTACTGAGGAAAAAGTGATAGAGATTACCTTCTGATTTTTCTGTAAATCTCGACAACCCGATATTTTTTACATAATTGACGGGCGAGGGTATTTGTACCTTTGCCCGTCAATTTTTGTTATGAAGATACAGTTTTACATCCGCTACAATACCCGGTTCGGCGAATCGCTGCATATCAGTCTGAATAATCAGGAACCGGTACCCCTCTCATACCTCAATGAAGAGTTCTGGGAAGTCACCATTACTGTTGATCCTGGCCAGTCGCCCGAACTGCAATGGTCCTATATTTTCAAAGACAGGGATGGCGAACTGAAAACGGAACACGGGAATACCGGCTATCAGACAGTCGGCGTCCAAAGGAAATATACTGTTCAGGGTAAAGGCACCCTTGCTGAAGCCCCACGAGGCTGTTTGTCTGCTTGGTCATGGTAGCCATCTGGGAAATTGGGAAACGGCTTCTCCGATTATGATGGCAAGAGAAGGCAACTGGTGGGTTACACGTGTGGATCTCGCGGATGAGCACTTCCCGGTTTCCTATAAATATGGCGTTTGGGATACGCGGGCCGGCCGTTTTGCCGGCTATGAAGATGGCTATAACAGAACTCTGGCACTGTCACCCAAAATGGGGAAACGTATATCCGCAGTAACAGATGACGGTTTCGTTCGGGTACCGACTTCAGGCTGGCGGGCTACAGGTGTGTCAATCCCGGTGTTCAGCCTGAAAAGTGAGAAAAGTTGGGGCATAGGCGAGTTTTCCGATATCAATATGCTCTCAGACTGGGCCGGGGCAGTGGGGATGAAAATGATACAGCTGCTGCCCGTCAATGATACTACCTCGACCCGTACATGGACGGATTCGTACCCCTACGCGCCCGTCTCTGTTTTTGCCCTGCATCCTGTTTATCTGAATCCCGAGAAACTCGCAGGAAAGAAATATTCCTCCGTGCTGAAGCCGTTCAAAAAGCAGCAAAAGGTGCTTAATGCCCTGGAAACAGTTGATTATGAGGCTGTTTTAAATATGAAATGGGAAATCATACGGCAGTTGTACGATCGTATGAAAGAGGAGTGGAAAAATGATGCCGCATGGCAGAACCATTACAGGGCGAATCGCTACTGGCTCGATGATTACGCGGTGTTTTGCTGGTTGCGCGACAAGTACGGAACCCCGGAATTTTCGGCATGGCCTGAACATTCGGTATATGAAACCGGAAAAATTCACGCACTTATTGATCCGGTATCAGAGCACTACGATGAAATTGCCATACATCTTTTTGTACAGTGGCATCTTCATTTGCAACTCACCGAGGCGGTTTCGTATGCGCACGCGAGGGGGCTGGCACTGAAGGGAGACTTGCCGATAGGTATCTACAGGCACTCCGTAGATGCCTGGGTGGCCCCGGATCTTTACAACATGAATACCCAGGCAGGGGCTCCTCCCGATCCATTCGCTGAGAAGGGTCAGAACTGGGGGTTTCCAACCTACAACTGGGATAAAATGAAGGAAGACGGATTCGCCTGGTGGCGCCGTCGTTTCGAGCAGCTGAGCGGTTACTTCGACGCCTTCAGGATAGATCATATTCTCGGTTTCTTCCGGATATGGAGTATTCCGCTTCACGCCGTTGAGGGAATTCTCGGCGTTTTTTCTCCCGCTATTCCGCTGACGGAGGAGGAGTTGTATGAATCCGGGATTGGTTTCAACTATGAACGTCTCTGCAAACCCTATATAACCGAACATATTCTATATGAAATTTTTGGAGAGGATGCCGAAATCGTGGCTGCCAGTTTTCTCAAAATCAGAACAGATGGACGTTTCGAACTTTTGCCCGGATTTTCCACACAAAGACAAGTGGAGGCATTTTTCGCCAGCCAGTCGCCGGGTGAGAGATCCGAAAAACTGCGTCAGGGACTTTACGACCTGATTGCCAACGTAATACTGCTTGGCGATCCTGCTCCGCAGGGCACACGCTGGAAAGGAGCCTTCCGTTTTAATATGGAAACTACATCTTCTTTCAGGGCACTTCCCGGCGATATTCAGGACAAACTGCGCTCTCTGTATGTCAATTACTTCTTCCGTCGTCAGGATGATTTCTGGGAAAAAGAAGCCATGGAAAAGCTGCCTGCACTGAAAAATGCATCCAATATGCTCATTTGCGGGGAAGATCTCGGAATGGTGCCCGCCTGTGTTCCCGGGGTAATGCGCGAACTTGGGCTGCTGAGTCTGGAAATTCAGCGCATGCCCAAGGCTCCCGGACAGGCCTTCTTCCTGCCCGGGGACGCACCTTACCTGAGTGTGGTTACACCTGGCACACACGATATGAGCGTACTGCGCGGCTGGTGGGAAGAAGACAGGGACCTTACCCGACGGTTTTATCATGAGGTGTTGGGAGAACACGGAGACGCACCATTCTTCTGCGAACCCTGGATTGTCAGAAAAATGCTGGCACAACATTTCCACTCGCCTGCCATGTGGGCTGTGTTCCAGTTACAGGATCTGCTGGGTATGGATGGCCGACTGAGAAGGCAAAATCCGCATGAAGAGCGAATTAACGTGCCAGCGAACCCGAAGCACTACTGGCGATACAGGATGCACCTGACGCTCGAAGACTTACTTCAACAGGAAGATTTTAACCGGGAGGTCACAACACTCGTAAGAGAAAGCGGACGTTTCCACTGAATGCCATAAATACAGTTGCCTGACGAATCAGGACTGAGATGGCATAACAATACGGATAGTAGTGCCCTCTCCGGGTCTGCTATCCATTTCAAGTTGCCATTTGTGCTGCTTGCATACCGTTTTTACATAGAAAAGGCCCAGACCAAAGCCTTTTACGTTATGCAAGTTCCCTGTGGGAACCCTGTAAAACTTGTCAAAAACCCGCTTCTGGTGTTCCCTGGCTATGCCGATTCCGTTGTCCTGTATAGCAAGTACCAGTTTTTTCCCGGGCGAATCGTACAGTGAAATCTTTATTTCAGGGTTCTGTTGATCAGTTCCGCCAGATCGAGTTTCTCCATATTCAGCTCAATATTGTCGCGCTCTATTTTGGCCAGCTGCAGTACTTTTTCTACCTGTGTATTTAGCCGGAGTACCTGTTCTTTGATAATGCCGGCATACCTGTTCAGCCGCGGGTCTTCTCTTACTTTTTCATTTTGCAGAAATACGTCAGTAGATATATTAATCGTTGAGATGGGTGTTTTGAACTCATGTGTCATGTTATTGATGAAATCCCGCTGAAGTTCGGACAGTTGTTTTTGCCTGAGGATGACAAACATGGAATAGCTGAAAAAGACCAGCGTGACGAGCATGAGTACCGAAAAAGCTATGACAATCCACATATTACTGAGGATATTACTGCTTTTGCCGGGAAACTGTACACCGAAATAGTAGATGAAATCGCTGTCGTAGTGTTTGGGCAACGGTTCGGATACCGGTATTCGTCCTGCCGATCCGGCTGAATATTTGACAAATTTCCCCTGAACCATCTGATCGCTGGAGCAGTCGAAAATACCATACAGATAGTCTTCCTTCAAACCCTGTGTTTCAAAAGCTCTGTCCAGGCATAGCTCCAGTTCGGTGGCCTCGAATACATTGTTCACATTGACCACCCAGTAATTGGAAGATACCTGATCCACCAGTCTGTTGGTGGGCAGATCAAACAGATTCAGGCTGGCCAGCTGGTTGGCGGCATCCAGCATAGCCTGATTCACCTTCCTGTTGAACTCCCGCTCCTGAATATCCCAGGTTCTGAGTACCCAGTATGTCTGGATAGCCAGAAGGCTCAGGCACGCGAGCGCGCCCATGACGATTACTCTTCTGATTACTGTATTAGTCATAAGGCATTTTTGACTCGGTGAGAGAATACTGGTCGGGCACTAAATAAAAAGCGGAGGAAGCTTGTCAGCCGCCTCCGCCTTTATCGGAATATTCAGAAATCAGATACCGAAGGCCTGTTTCACAGCATCAACGGCGTCGAGTTTTTCCCAGGTGAATGTTTCAACTTGCATTTCTTTGGCCTGTCCGTTAAGTCCGATCATGACTTTTTTCACGCCCGGCGTGCGGCCAAAGTGACCATAGGCGGCTGTTTCTGAATAGATCGGGTTTTTCAGTCCGTATCGGCGTACGATGGCTGCCGGACGAAGATCAAAGATATCGAGCAGTTTTTGTGCAATTTCTCCGTCAGTCAGTCCCTTGATTTTGCAGGTTCCGTATGTATTGACAAAGAGACCCACTGGCTTGGCCACGCCGATGGCATAAGCTACCTGAACCAGAGCCTGACTACAAAGTCCGCTGGCTACCAGGTTTTTAGCTATGTGACGGGTTGCGTAGGCTGCCGAGCGGTCAACCTTGGACGGGTCTTTTCCGGAGAAGGCACCACCACCGTGGGCTCCTTTGCCGCCATAGGTATCAACGATAATTTTTCTGCCGGTGAGACCGGTGTCGCCATGAGGACCTCCGATAACGAATTTGCCGGTCGGATTGATGAAATACTTGGTATCGGCCGTGAAGAGCCTGGTCAGTTTGGCAGGCAGTTTCTTTTTGACACGCGGAATCAGGATACGCTGAATGTCGGATGCAATTTTGGCCAGCATGCGCTCATCCTCATCAAAATCATCGTGCTGGGTGGAAATGACGATGGTTTCGATTTTTTTCGGAACGTGCTTGTCCGTGTACTCAATTGTAACCTGACTTTTGGCATCCGGACGGAGGTATTTCATTTGTTTGCCTTCCTTGCGGATGGCAGCCAGCTCCAGCAGGAGGAGGTGCGCCAGATCGAGCGGCAGCGGCATGAAATTGTCAGTTTCGTTGGTGGCATATCCGAACATCATGCCCTGGTCACCGGCACCCTGATCTTCTTCTTTTTTGCCAACGTCAACCCCCTGGGCTATATCAGCGCTCTGTTCGTGAATGGCAGAGATAACGCCGCAGGATTTGGCATCGAACTGGTACTCTGCCTTGGTGTATCCTATACGTGCCACTGCCTGACGGGCAGTTTCCTGGATATCAACATAAGCAGTGGAGCGGACTTCTCCTGCTACCACAACCAGTCCTGTAGTTACCAGTGTTTCACAGGCCACTTTGGAGTTGGGGTCCTGTCGGAGAAATTCATCGAGTATGGCGTCGCTGATCTGGTCGGCTACTTTGTCGGGATGGCCTTCAGAGACTGATTCGGAGGTGAAAAGGTATGCCATTAATGGAAAAGGGTATGAAAACGGTTAAAGTTGGCATTCGGACTTGCAACTTGTATCTGGCTGCTGACTGGAATTCCGGGACCGGAGTGATGCAAATCAGTGTAATGATACCAGATTATTCGCTGTTTGTTCCGAATTTTGCGCTGCAAAGGTATGGTTTCCCCGACTATTCATCATAAAAGAGCCTTTTCTTTGCTCAATTTTAACCGGTAAACCCGATTCCCGTCATGGAAATGCTCATAGATATTGCTGCGCTTCGCCAGAATTACGCATTGCACACCCTTTCCGAATCTGATGTTGCTCCTGATCCGTTCGAGCAGTTCAGAATCTGGTTTCATGAGGCTGTGAACAGCCAGCTCCCCGAGCCCAATGCCTTTGTCCTTGCAACCGCCGGTGCCGATGGCAGACCCGGCGCCCGTACAGTATTACTCAAGGAGTTTACCAGAGACGGTTTTGTCTTCTACACCAATTACGGAAGCAGAAAGGGGCAGGAGTTGATTGAAAATCCGCACGCGGCTATGCTGTTTACGTGGCTTGAGCTCCAGCGCCAGATTCGTATAGAAGGGGTGGTGGAAAAGGTGGGCGCTGCAGAGTCGCTCGCATACTTTCAAAGTCGTCCGCGTACGAGCCAGATTGGTGCATGGGCAAGTCAGCAGAGTGCGGTGGCAAGCAGCAGAGAGGAAATTGAACTCCGCCAAAAAGAGGTGGAAGCCCGCTTTGAAGGATTTGAAGTACTGCCCCTGCCTCCTTTCTGGGGAGGATACAGACTGAGGCCCGACCACTTCGAGTACTGGCAAGGGCGCGAAAGCCGCCTGCACGATCGCGTTGTTTACCGCAAATCAGATGACAATAGCTGGGATATTAGTCGTTTAATGCCCTGAATGGTACCATTCCAGATGTCCGTTGCGCTGTAAAAATATTCCATGACCCGAAATTCCGCGCACCTCTCCTCCGGCTGGTACTGGCGTTTCGTATGCCTGCAGAGTCCGGATATTTTTGTGGAAAATATTTTTCCCGTCAGTTGATATCATCCAGTCGCCCGCCAAATCAAAGAGTCCGGTTTTGACAAGCGGATTGCTTCCCCGGGTTCCCGAATACTGGTCCAGCTGGCACAAACCATTGGCCGGATCAGTCAGGATGACCGACTCTCCGTTGTCGCGTATGCAAACGGGTGAAAATCCGTTTCTGAAATCGAGGTTGAGTGGCCAGCTTTCGAACATGACATTGCCATCTTTAGTCATTTTTACAGCTTTGTTAATCAGTTCATCATATATCCAGAGATTCCCGTCTGCAGCGGTAGTTACTATACTTACACTGTAATATCCTGTTCCGGAAAATTCCATCCGGCCCATCTCATTCATTGTCCGGTCCAGAAAAACCAGCGTCTGGAATGCTCTGTACCAAACCAGTACCTGCATCGGATTGACGACATCAATAGCCGTGATCTCTCCGAGCCGTTTGTTGATGTAAATACCGGCCAGATTGCCGGCACTGTCGTATTTCTCCAGCGAGCCACTTTCTCTGACTATATAAGCATTGCCCAGATGGTCAGCTGTTGCCATGAGGCATACAAGGGGCAGAATTCTGTTCAGCCGGAGACTGTCGGTTGCGCTGGCCGTGCTCTTAAGCACAAGTAAGCAGACGACAGAAGTCAGAAGTACCTTCATCATGAGAACGGAAGTTTGTATTTAAACGCTGTACAAGCTATTTCCAATACGGCCATAGACTTGAAATCAAGAGTGTATGACAAAATGTCATTTTATTTTTCGAAATTAATGACATTTTGTCGCTTGTCATTCCCTGGATATGTCACAAAAGGCTGTTTTCAGGCACTGGTACGCGAATTGATGATAGTGGATTATCCTGCGGCAGTAAAGATCGCAGTGCCTGACGGATAGAACACAGTTTTTCCTTCAGGCCTACAGATTCAAAAACAGTCTTCAATGATCAAAAATCTTTCAAAAATGGCCAACATCGTAAAAGTTCATCCGTTCCCTGCAACCAAAACCACTTCTAACGGGTTTATTAATGAGTTCTTTAACCGCGGCCTCGCAGACATCTTCGGAAACGACGACTGGGCGTTGAGTCAACCGGCGGTAAATGTTGCTGAAAACAAGGATTCCTTCCGCCTTTCTGTTGCAGCGCCCGGGTTTGACAAAAAAGACTTCACCATTAATGTGGAGAACAATTATCTGACTATCGAAGGCAAGCGGGAGGCCGCCCGGGAAGATAAAAGTGAGACCGGAGAGCGTATTCTGAGACGTGAATTTCGTTACGAATCTTTCCGGCGTTCTTTTAAACTGCCAAATTCTGTGAACATTGAACACATCAGTGCTGTTTATGAAAGCGGAATTCTGAACGTTGAACTTCCCAAAAAAGAGGAATCAAAGCCATCGTCCAAAACAATTCAAATCGGCTGATTCTTCACTGAACATGAGTTTTCATAAGGTTAGTTAATAGGGTTTTAGGTGTTTTCACGGGCCGGAGCAGTAATTGTTCCGGCCCATTTTTAGTGTGCCCGGTCCACCGGATTCTTTTTCACAAAAGGAACTTTCGCACAGAATTTTGCATTTTTAACTGTGACTAATAAACACCAATGAATAAAGAAATTCTCCATCAGGAATTGTCTTACCGGACATCCCGCTCCGGAGGCAAGGGAGGGCAGAATGTGAACAAAGTCGAAACCAAGGCCGAAGCCCTGTTCAATGTTCGTGCTTCCCGTGCACTCGATGATGCGGAAAAGTCGCTGATCCTCGAACGTCTTTCCGGCTATCTGACTTCAGAAGGTATTCTGGCTGTTGTGAACCAGACCGAGCGATCACAACTGATGAACAAGATTATTGCCGCCGAAAAACTTCAGCGACTGCTGGAAAAGGCGCTTCAAAAGGTAAAGCCGCGCAAAAAAACGGCTATCCCAAGGGTAATCGTCGTAAACAGACTCAAATCAAAGAAAATAGCAGGAGCAATAAAATCGGCCCGACGCAGCCGAAGGCCCGAAGAATGGCTCGAAGACGAATAATTATTTGCATTTCTCATATTTCCGGCTTAACTTCGTACAAATATCACTCATGCCGGACCCAAAACACACTATATGGCAACAAATTCCCTGCGATGAATCGCTCGTACAGCGACTGGTATCATCTCTGGATGCCGATCCTCTGCTCTGCCAGTTGCTCGTACAAAGAGGTATGACTACTCCCGGAGAGGCAGCTTCTTTCATGAATCCAGCTATCTCCAGCCTGCATAATCCCTTCGAAATGAAGGATATGCATCGGGCTGCAGAGCGCCTGAATCAAGCTGTTCATCAGGGAGAAAAAATCCTGCTCTATGGCGATTATGACGTAGATGGTACCGGGGCAGTTGCCATGATGTTTACTTTTCTGTCCAGGCTGACCGGTCAGCTCGATTATTACATCCCCGACAGGGTCACAGAGGGCTACGGATTTGGTGTAGCCGGTGTGGAATATGCCCTGAAACAGGGTTGCACATTGCTACTAGCCATGGATTGCGGTATCAAGGACCATGAGGCAGTGAATTTGGCCAATACCTGCGGTATTGATGTGATTATCTGCGATCATCACCTGCCGGGCGAGCATATTCCGGCTGCCTGTGCTGTACTGGACCCGAAACAACCCGGTTGTTCATACCCGTTTAAAGAACTTTGTGGATGTGGAGTAGCGTTCAAACTGATACATGCAATAGCCTTGTTGAACAATACGCCCGTAGAAGAACTGGCCTCCCTGTTTGATTTGGTAGCCATGAGTACCGCCTGCGATATTGTGCCGCTTACCGGGGAAAACAGAA
>JAJTFM010000088.1 GCA_021298575.1 Saprospiraceae bacterium
AAGTTATCCTGAATACGCGGATCGCTGCTGAAGCTTGCTGCGGTCAGTACCGGTGAGCCGGGCTGAGGGCGCGGATTGGGCAGATTGATATTGAAAGGATCAGCCAGTTTGGCATCAGCAGAATTGCTGGAGGCCACAATAGCCTTGTCAGCAGCCCAGTTGGCGATGTTAAAGCCGCTCGAGTTCGTGCTGAGCGGAGTAGTCATACCAGTGAAGAAACTGTTGCGGACAATCAGCTTGCCGTTAGTGGCATTATTTGCGCAGGAGTCGCCGTCAATAAACAGACCTACCGGGTAGCTGCCCACCAGTACACTGTTGAAAATGGCATTTTCGGTATTACGGCGCAGGTGAGCGGCGCGCTTGTAGTTTGAGTTCACCGTGCCGGAAGGACCTACAACAGTGATATTGGAGAAAGTAGCCCTTGATTTGGGTGAGTTACCGCTTCCGTTGGCATCGTTATCGGCTTCAAAGCCGTTGGAACCGCTCACATCGGCCACCTGCGGGTCGCGGACAACCAGACCGAACTGAACCTTGCCGGTATAACCGAAGTCAGTATCAAAATCATCGTCGAGTGCACGGTAAGCGATGAGGTGTGAGCCGTTTACCGAACCACCGAACCACTCGAATGCGTCGTCGGCAGCATAGGAAACCTGAACATGATCCACTACAGTACCAGAGCCAACGCCACCGAATGTGATTCCGTTGATTTCGTTGTTTGGCTGGAAAGCGATACCCGGGTATTCAACACGCACATAACGGAGAACACCGGAGTTATCGGCGCTTACAGCTCCATTCGGCTGATCACCACCGCCATAAATACCCTTAACCGGGTCAATACCGCCTTCGATTACACCAATACCGGCAGTACCATTATAAGAAATATTGGTGGGTGCGTAGCCCAGTATAATCAACCCTCCCCAGTCACCGTAGGACGGAACCGCCTCTGCGCTGGTAAAAACAATTGGCTCTGCAGAAGTTCCATTGGCTACAATTTTGCAGCCGCGTGTGACAATCAGTGAGCCCTTTGATGCCTTTTCTCCTTTGATTACCGTCCCTGGTTCGATTGTCAGGGTAGCACCGTTAGTTACGTAAACGAAGCCACTAAGAAGATATGTATTATTTTTAGTCCAGGTAGTGTTGGTAGCGATATCGCCGGTAACAACTACCTGTGCCAGCGCACTGGCCGCAAGAGATACGACAAGCGCAAAGAGTAGAGTAATTTTTTTCATTGCAGGAAAAATTTAGTCAGTCAAAATTTCACTGCAAAGGTCGCGGCAAGGCGCTTACTCCCCGAAAACAGGACATTAAGTATGAATTAAGTTTAAATTAAGCCAATATTAAGCGCCCAGAAATTCCGGCAGATAGCGCAGACTTTTCAACAGACCGTCGTTATCGAAAACTGATAATTGTTCGAAGGTGTGGGTGCCGTTGGTTACAGCCAGCGACATCAGACAATCTGCATTTCTGCCCTCGAGCAAATCAACCGGAGTATCACCGATTTTCACTACATTTTTGGGGTTATCTATGCCGAAATATGCCATTGCTGCACGAATCATGTGCGGAGCAGGGCGTCCGGCAGGTACCTCCTCACTGGTGACCACGAACTGAACCGGACTACCCGACATACCGGGGAGCCAGCCCATACGACCCAGGATAATATCTGTAACAGCCCGGTAGAAACCCGTATTGAGCGCGATATCTATGTTCATTCCCTTTGCCCAGTGGAACAGTTCGAGTGCACCCTCCGTGGGTTGGAGCGGGCAGGCGCGGTAGTAATCTTCCAGGATATGTCTGAACGCAGTGTAGGCGGCATCGGCCTTCTGCCCGATAACAACCTCCGGGGCGTCGCTGCCGAGTTGCTCGCGCCAGAGTGTATGAAAAACCTCCAGTTTGGAGACACCCATCAGCGCATTCAGGCGGTTATCTGAAGCCTCAATACCACTTTCGCGGCAGGCTGCAGAAAAGCAGTTCAGCACTTCATTATTATCGCACACGGTTGTTCCGGCGATATCGAGGACGATTAGTTTAACAGGCATGTCAATTTTGTTTGACACAAATGTAAATGGCCTATTGTTACGCTATTTTTAAGTTTCGAGAGACAATATTAAGTTATTGGAAAGCAATCATTAAGCTATAGTTATTTAACCATAAACAATTAATTTACAGACACTTGAGTGCATAATATTGTGTGTAATTACGCAACAGATGATTCACTCACCGGCCTTAAAACGTCATCTTGGTCACAACAGACCGCTACAACTGGTTGTAGTGGCATCAACGGCTGCTTTTCTGGCGTATTGCAGTATATACGGCTTCAGGAAGCCCTTCACAGCTGCATCATTCGATGGGAGGGAACTGGCGGGTATCCATTATAAAATACTGCTGGTAGTAGCTCAGGTCACTGGTTATGCGCTTTCCAAGTTTATAGGAATAGGCGTCATAGCCGGACTGGGAGTTCAACACCGCGCCCGCCTGCTCATGGGAGTGGCCCTGTTTGCAGAAATTGCTCTGCTGGGATTTGCGGTAACCCCTTATCCCTGGAATATTTTATGGCTGTTTGTGAACGGCCTGCCGCTGGGAATGGCCTGGGGGCTGGTATTCAGCTATCTGGAGGGCCGGCGTACTACCGATATACTTGCTTCTGTCTTGTGCGTCAATTTCATCATTTCATCGGGCATATCAAAAACAACGGGCAGGTGGCTTATCAGCAGTTGCCATGTTCAGGAGGAGTGGATGCCCTTTGTTGCAGGGCTGATATTCCTGCCCATACTGGCTGTTTGCGTCTGGATACTGGAGCACATACCACCGCCCTCGGAGGAAGACATAAAGAGCCGTTCGGAGCGAGTCATCATGTCGAAGGAGGAGCAGAAAGCGCTGTTCAGTCGCTTTGCACCGGGTATGATATTACTTACCGGTATTTATCTGGTACTTACGGTAGTAAGGGACGTACGCGACAATTTTGCAGTAGAAATATGGTCTGACCTCGGATTTGGCGGGCAGCCTGCACTGCTGACCACGGCGGAGATACCAGTAGCGCTGGCATGTCTGGCAGGTATTGGCTCCATGGCAGGCATTTCAAGACATTACAGAGCCCTTGGCATCATCCATATCATGACAATTGGCGGTGCGCTTGTGCTTGCATTCTCCACATACCTGTTTGGGGCAGGAGTAATGTCGCCACTGTGGTGGATGATTACTTCAGGTTCCGGGCTCTTTTTGCCATACCTGCTTTTTAACGGAGTACTTTTCGACCGGCTACTGGCTACATTTAAAGAAACCGGAAACGTGGGTTTCCTGATGTATATCGCGGATTCAACCGGCTATCTGGGGAGTGCTGCCGTATTGTTCTGGAAAAATTTCGGTGCAGAACAACAAAGCTGGCTTGAATATTACCAGACACTTTGTTACGGAAGTTCAATCATCATTCTGCTGCTCGGACTGGCCTCCTGGTTCTACCTGCGCCGCAAATATTATTCTGAAAACAGGTAACTGCAAGGCAGTTACACAAACAAGACACCATGCAAGACAACAAGTACGATGTGGCGATAGTGGGCGCCGGGATAGTTGGCCTGGCTATTGCTTATGCTGCGGCAAAAAAAGGAAACAAAGTGGCCGTTTTTGAGCGAAATCCGAGGGCAGTCGGAGCGTCAATACGAAATTTCGGCCTGGTTTGGCCAGTCGGACAGCCAGCCGGAGAATTGCTGGATCGTGCGATGAGAAGCAGAGAAATATGGATGGAGGCCGCCTCGGAAAGCGGTTTGTGGATGAAACAGAACGGATCACTTCAACTGGCATATCACCAGGATGAATGGGATGTCGTACAGGCATTTCACAAGGAAGCTCCTCATGCTGGATACAAGACAAAGCTCATGACACCCAATGAGGTGTCGGTTATAAGCCCGGCGGTAAAAACAGACGGGCTGAAGGGAGCGATGTACAGTTCCACGGAGTGTACCGTTACTTCCAGGCTCGCCATTCCGCAACTGACACAATACCTTGAGCAGGTTCACGGGGTAGAATTTCATTTTGGTACAGCAGTATCACATGCAGAAGGAGGACTTCTCACCGATTTTTTTGAAATATGGAGAGCAGAAAGGGTATATATATGTTCCGGTGCCGATTTTGAGACCCTGTACCCGCAGATTTTCAGAGAAAGTGGCATTACCAAATGCAAACTGCAGATGATGCGTACCGTAGCACAGCCGGCAGGATGGGATTTGGGGCCCTCGCTATGTGCCGGACTAACCCTGTTGCACTACAATTCATTTTCCTTTCTGGAAGACCAGCTGAAACACACAAGAGTGCGTTACGACGAAGAAAACCCCGCACTTTCAAAATACGGCATACACGTACTGGTTTCTCAGAATAACGCAGGAGAGCTGATTCTCGGCGACAGCCATGAATACGGATGGGATGTATCGCCATTCGACAAAGAAGAAATAAACCGGCACATTCTGGGTTATCTGTCCACATTCGCCGACTTTCCCACACTTGAACTGACCGAGACGTGGCACGGAGTATATCCAAAGTTACCCGGTAAAACAGAATTCGTGGCCAATCCGGCGCATGGAGTCTGGATTGTGAACGGACTCAGCGGCGCCGGGATGACCATGAGCTTCGGGTTGGCGGAAACTCTTGTCTGATTTCAGGAAATCACCTTTTCGAGCAGTTCCTCTATCCACAGCAGCGAAGAAAACGTATGCTCCGCAGATTTGGCGCGCTCGTCAATTCTGCGGAGTTCTATGTGCAGCACGAAAAACGGATCTGACTCAAAAGCTGTTATCTCATCTGCCTCCATTTTCCCTCCCTGGTGCATCAGCGTAATTTTACTCGCTGCGGATAGTGCCTCGAAATAATGCTCATCGGTACTGACCAGATATCGTTTGGCCTCTACATGGCATTCCACCAGCCGGGCTGCTTTTTCAGAAAATCCCAACCTCAGCAGAAATTCAGCCCCGGCCTTTTCGTGGTTTTTCACTCCGAATCCGTTCATGAGTTCTTCCTCCGACTCAGGGGTGAAGCATATATGTCCCAGATCGTGCAAAAATGCGGCCGCAACAAACTCAGGGTCGTCAGGATATAGTTCGCGGGCGATTTCGGCTGCCTGAACGGCATGTTGCAACTGGGTAACATCCTCGCCGAAGTATTCTTCGCCACCTCTTGCAGCGAACAGCGCCATAACAGCAGCTACTTTTTCTTTTTTTGTCATGAGTGATATGAGATTGGTGACTTTAGATCAAAAGGCAGTGGGAAACCGGCCTTACGCCGACTTCCCACTCAATTAAACCATTCTATGTGAAGTTATGACAAAAGGTTAGGAAGTACCGGAGCAGACCGGGGCAAGCGGCATTACCGCTGCCCGGCCTGCTTCAGACAAACCTAATCTTTCTCTATCCAGAGCTTGTCGTTGATATTGTCGGTTGTATTACCGAACTGACGACTCAGCGCTGCCTGGTAATTATCGGTGTTGTTATCGCGTTCGCTGGTTGGGTACTGAAACCTGCGCGGTATCACGCCGGAGTTACCTGTTCCCGGGCCACCCTCTGCAAAAGCTGGCACACCGGTACGACGCCATGTGTAATACGACTCCAGTCCGCTGTGCTGAGCCTGCGCCAGATACTTCTGAACCAGCACCTGCGTGAGACCGCTGGCGTTGTTACCCGCGTAAGCCACCTGAGACTGAGCCAGATATGGTGCAACATCGGTAATTCCATACGTTTCCATGCTTGCAGTGATACCTTTGTTATACCACTCGCCTGCATTACCGGTTGCCCAGCCACGATTAATGGCTTCGGCGATATTGAAACAGAGTTCGGGGAAACCAATCTGAATACTTGGCTCTCCAACGTAATTACTGAAAAAACGTGCCTTGTTAATGCGGGAATACTCTCCGGCCTGAACCTTGGTAGCCATTTCATCAAGACCCTCGTCGGAAGGGGCTCCTATATAAGACTCGAAGTCAGTTGCAGTGAAACCTGCAGCCAGTTTGGCGGCAGCAGGTTCAGCCACTACATAAACACGCGGATCGCGCAGTGCGGCGAGCGTGTTTATATATGTGCCTGCAGTATTGTAACGGTCGGCATAAAAGCCGAAATTGTCCGGATTAAAGGGATATTTATTAAAAACACTGCCGTAAATGAACTGCAGATTATCGCCGTTGCTTTCCATTACCGGATAAGCAGTCAGGTTACCGAGAACTTTGGAAAATTCACCCTTCACGTTCAGATCAGCATCGGCAGACTTTTTGCTGAGTTGAACCAGCACGCGCAGTTTGAATGCGTTGACGGTCTTTTGCCATTTACGCAGATCGCCTCCGAAGTAAATATCACCTTCCAGTGACACGTCTGAGGCAGCGATACGTGCAGTCAGATCTGTATTGGCTTCATCCAGCCATACAAGTACCTGCTTTAGTACGTCTTTTTGTGTATCGTACGCAGGAGCTACGTTTTCGGCGCCCAGAAGTGCCTGATTCATAGGGATATCCCCTACTTTCATAGTCATATCGTAGTAGAAGAATGCGCGGAAGAACTTGCCCAGTGCACTGTAGGCATTTACGACCGGGAGATTGATTCTCTGCGCTTCCTCTTCCATTCTGATTACATTCTTGAGTGTGGTAAAGCGCAGGTCGGCACTGCCAGTCCAGTACTCATTGTTGTCGTAATAGTTGTAGTTGGAGCACCAGTACTGATTCCAGCGCGAGATATCGCCCCAGGGAGCATAGTTCATGTCCACGAGAATTCCGCGAAGTACCAGTGAAGGCGGCACCTGAGTGGAGCGGTTGGGATCTGCCTCCAGTTCATCGAACTTCTGGCAGCTGTCGGCTGCGAGAATGAGTGCAGCCAGCATGAAGATATATCTGAATTGTTTCATTGTAGAATGATTGAACCCTTTGGTTTAGAATGTGATGTTGATATTCACGCCATAACGCTTGGCTGTGGGCGACTGCAGACCGGAGTAGTTGTTGGTGATGTACTGGTCGAGATCAATATCCTTCTTCTCGGCGAAATAGAGCAGGTTACGACCAACCAGAGATACATTGGCCTGACGAATGAAGTTGCTGTTCTGGAACCATTTCTTCGGCATCTGGTAAGTGATTGTCACCTCGCGCAATTTGGAGAAGGTTTTTGACATCAGATTTGCCTCCGAAGTGGCATAAAGCCGGCTGATATAGTCCTGCAGGAATGTTTTGGTTGTATTATCGGCAAATTCAAGCTCATCCCAGTTGGTGATAGTGCCATACTGGTCGTACTTGATAGTACCGCTTACAAGACGTACGCCATCTCCGATATAATTTCCGTTCACCTGGGGGTCTGTGAAGAGGCCATTTTTCTGATTTACCCAGTCAGCATAGCGCGCCTCGCCCATTTCTCCCTCTGTAGTAGCAAGATGGCGACCGCCCCGGAACGTCTGACGCTGTACATAGTTGGTAATCACTCCACCTACACGACCGTCGAACTGGAAATTGAAGCTCAGGTTCTTCCAGGAAAACTTGTTATTCACTGCCCAGACCCAGTCAGGATTGGAGTAACCCAGGAACTGAGCTACCGGATTTCTGATTGCACGTCCGCTGGCATCGTGCACGATATTACCCTGCTGGTCGCGTACAGGAGCCGAATCGTAGTATTTGTCCAGACGATCGCCGAGGCGGAAGAAGCCGTTGATTACATCAGTACCTTCAGGCAGCTCCTCGAGCGTTTCCTTGTACGTACTCCAGTTAACCATAACATCCCAGTTCAGTCCGTCTGCATTTCTGATTGGCGAGCCGGTCAGACCCACTTCCCAGCCGGCCTTTTTCGTTTTCACGGCATTGATAAGCTGACTTGT
This sequence comes from Saprospiraceae bacterium, assembly GCA_021298575.1. Taxonomy (GTDB): domain Bacteria; phylum Bacteroidota; class Bacteroidia; order Chitinophagales; family Saprospiraceae; genus M3007. Next base: position 7,825 of record JAJTFM010000088.1, read on the forward strand.
ATAGCCGGAAGCTTCCGAAATCGGGAGGGCGAAAATCTGAGGTCCGTCTATATACTGGAAATAAGTGACATCGAGACCGATGCGGCTTCCGAAGAAACGAGCCTCCAGACCAGTTTCGTAGTTGGTACGCGATGAAGGCTGCAGACCTGCGTTGGCAATCGTATTGGTGAAGTATGAACCCGGCTGTCCGTTGTAAACCAGCGGAGATGAATAAGCCGAAGCATTGGAATATGACGGGCCGTCGTACGTTGACGAGTAATAGGATCCGTATCCGAGCGGGTATGGATCAGCAGGTGTTGCACCGATGTAGCGCGTTGTAAGCGCCTCTTTCACGTTGGCATACGAACCGCGGAGCTTCAGGTATGAAACCGGACCGAGATCGGCCAGCTCGCTGATCAGAACGCTGGCACCTACACTTGGGTAGTAGAACGTATTGCTGTTTTTAGGCAATGTTGACAGGCGGTCCACACGACCGGTGTGCGACAGGTACAGGAAGTTGCGGATACCGAGGTCGAGTGAGTAGTACCCGCTCTGCACCAGCATCTTCGAACGGAAGTTGGATGCGTACAGCGGGTTGGCAGTATTGGAGAACGAGTACAAACCCGGTACATTGAGATAGTTCGTGGTAGTGTAGCTGGATTCGTAATTGAATGAGCGGAGGTTACCCCCTGCAAGCGCCTTCAGACTGATATTGTCGGTGATATTGCGGTCGAAGTTGAGGTAAGCATCAGTGTTGTTTTCAAACATGGTACGCTTGTCTTCACGGTAATCACCACGCGCCTCTTCACGACCGTAAACTGTGGCAGAGTACGGGAATTTTTCATTGCGGAACAGATCATAAGTCGTGATTGCTGTACGCAGTTTAAAATCAAGACCTTTGGCAATATTCCAGTTCAGGGCTGTCTGACCGTAAATATCGGTCTTGTAATGACCGCGCAGCCATTCCTGAGCCATAAACCAGGGGTTATTGTAACGCTGGTATTCGGCATAAATCTGCTGAACACCCTCCTTGCCCGGCTGCCAGTAGTTCTTCATATCATCAACATCCCAGTCGGCACCAGCCCAAAGGATGACGTTGTAGATCAGAGAGTTCGGTCCGTACTGTACATCAGGGATATTATCGGTAAACTGACGGTTGTAGTTCAGATTCGACTCGAGGCTTATCCTGTTATTGAAGCGAAGGTTATTGTAAACGTTGAAGTTCAGGCCGTTGAGCTGTGTGTTGGGCACCATTCCCTGCTGATAATTGTAGGAAGTGGAGAAACGCATATCCATCTTCTCGGTAGAAGTGGAAACAGCGATGTTGTTGTTGGAAAGCAGACCCGGACGCAGGAAGCGCTCCAGATTTCTCTCCCCGCGTGATATCCACGGTGTGGCGACACGCTGACCGGTTACCGGATCAATAGGGCTGTCATACTGCGGGATCAGCTGTCCTTCGAAGCGCGGTCCTACTCGTAATTTACAGTTGGAACAGCGTTGAAGCCGGACTCCACCATCTGGCTGCTGTTGAACTCAATACTGACACCACGCTTGTCTTTGGTTCCCTTTTTGGTGGTGATCATAATAACACCATCTTTCGAACGAAAACCATACAGAGCAGCAGCAGCGGGGCCTTTCAGTACTGTGAAAGTTTCAATGTCGTCAGCGCTGATATTCCAGGTGTCGGAATTCACAGGTACACCGTCCACCACAAAAATCGGGTTTGAACCGCGGAGATTAAGGTTGGGTGCACCCAGCAATTCGGGCGATGCACCAACCGTCAGACCCGCTACCTTGCCGGCCAGCGTGTTGATGGCGTTTGGTTCACGGGCTTTCAGCAGCTCGCTTCCATTCACTTCCTGTACTGCATAGCCGAGTGATTTTTTCTCGCGGCTGATACCAAGTGCACCTACTGTCACTTCGTTCAGGATGTTATCTCCCGACATCAGAATGACGATAGTGGCTGCGTCGCCAACTGTGGTTGTCTGTGTTTTGTAGCCTACATAGGAAACAACCAGTACTTCTCCCTTGCGGGCATCCAGCACAAAATTGCCGGAGGCATCGGAAGTCGTACCACGGGTGGCACCTTGTATAACTATAGTGGCACCGGGGAGCGATTCCCCGCTGACAGCGTCCTGAACGGAGCCGCTGATTTTTTGACCCGAGGCCGAAACAAGGCACAACAGGGTGATGACAAGGGTACAAAACGTACCCTTGAAGGCTGAGTGAAAATCCTTCATAGATGGAAAACAGGTTAAAGTTTGTCTGTCACAGCCGCCGGATGGATGAAATGATGGTGGTTTTTCAACCGACGCTGCTGTAAATAAGATTCTGCCCATTTAGAGCTTGTTCCAAAGGCCGAAATCCACAGCAAAGGTAGAACCGGAGTCCTGGCAGAGTCATTCAGAGAGAATTAAATTAGAATTAAGTTATTGTAAATCAATTATTTAAACAAAAGTTAATCTGAGTTTTACTATTAAATAACACAGCCGACAAATAACATGAAGTAATGCAAACGGGCACGTCCGATAAACAGACGCGCCCGTTTGCAACTTGCCGGAGCTGAGTTGCCAGGAGCATGCTCTAGCGCTCCACCACCATCTTCACCACTTCCTTTTCTCCGTCGTCGTTACTCAATTCCACAAAATACAGTCCGGCAGGAGTACCGGTCGGCATAGTCACTATATGCGGTGCATCTCCTGCGCGCGTACCCGTGTGCAACACACGCTGTCCGCGACTGTCGTATATCTGAATGGTTACTTCAGTTCCCTCCCAGGCGCTCAGATCGGCATAAAACAAACCGTCAGACGGATTCGGGAACAGTAATACCTGATCTGAAGACAACTCCTCCTCAGTCCTGTCTTCACTTCCGTCGGTCAGGTTGTCGGTCGGTGTGACACCAACAGGACAATAATAGGTGTTCAGATATGCTTCATAATACTGTTGCTCGAACAGCCTGCTTATGACATGAATATAGTCAACATCGGCCTGGGCAGGCAGCGTGTAACGGAATACAGAAGTGGCTCCGTTGGCCAGTCCGGTGCCGGTCGGACGGAAGCGCACGGAATAGAAGGGTGCGTAATTGGGATTTCGAACCAGATAGGCAGTTCCCTCCGGCGAGGTATAAATGGAATTATTGGCCGGCGACATTGCCGTTATGGCGGAGGGCAGCTGGAATGCCGTATAGATCATTTCGCGGGAACAGTTGTTGGTGACCCGTATCCGGTACGTTTTGTTTTTACCCGGATCCTGTGTTACCGACAATAATTCGTACTTCATACAGCCCGCCACTTTCACATCACACGGATTTTCCTCCGATACAGTTACACTGAAACAACAGGTACGCGACTGTCCGCATACATCCTCGGCGCGGTAACATACCTGCGTCTCACCAACCGGGAACAGACTGCCCGATGGCTTGCCGGAAACCATGGCAACAACCGTTCCCGGACAGGTGCAATCAGTGGCTGCCAGCGGATCGGCGGATCGGCGTATTGAACAGCAGCACCCGGAGCACCCGTGGGCACATTGAGCGTTACCGACGGAGGGCAGGTCATGGAAACAGTCGAGGGAGCCGGAGTGGCATATCGCAACTTGTATGTAACAATACTGTCGCAACCTGAAGCTGTCTGGTAGGTGACCGGGATATCGGCTTCAGTACCGTAAGAGGCACCGTTCAGCGTCACCTGATCACCGGGACAAAGAAGTATGAGCTCAGCGCCCGTGAGCGGCGGGAGTTTCACGAGTGTATAGGTCATAATACTGTCGCAACCGTTGGCAGCCGTCAGCGTATCTGTGACCGTGCCGGGTGTTGTGTAAACCTGACCATTGATTGTTACAGAACTGCCTGTACAGAAAGTGAACGTTTCGCTGCCTGCAGCTGTTGGAAGCGCTTCCAGCTTATAGGTAGTTATCTGCCCGCAATCGGGAGCGCTCAGAAAGATAGTATCGTTCACAACAGCCGGAGCGACGTAAAACTGCCCTCCGATTTCAACCGATTCGCCGGCGCACACAGTAATCGAAATATTTTCCCTGACGAAGGGCAAGACGTCAACAGTAATAGTTCCGGAGGCCGTATCGCCACAAAAATCGGTCACGGTGACGGAGTATATTGTACTCGAAGTGGGAGACACCTGCGTAAAAGGAGTTGCTGCTCCATTACTCCACACATAATTATAGGGAGCTTCTCCGCCTGTCACCTGAACGGAAAGACTGCTTTTCTCAAATTCACAAACCGGTGTATCACCGGACAGGGCGAGCGAGATTGGTTCTGAATCGCCAATTAAAAACTCAACCTGACTGGTTTCGCAACGACAGGAATTGCTGATGTCGAGTACAATTTTCTCGGTGCCCTCCTGCAGTGCATCGCTGAAGATAGTAACGGGAACAAATACCTCGCTCTCGCCTGCCGGAATCACCGCCATACCCGGGAGCGGGGCATAGTCAACCCCGGCTACTGCGGTACTTGCCGGTGAAACGGTGTAGCTGACCGTCAGCGGATTTGTCGTGGCACCTGCACGGAAAAACCTGATATTTCCTCCCAAACAGCCTTCCGTGGCAGTTGGCCTGTTCTGCGCGTACGCGGGCGCAGCGGCCACCTGCCCGCCGGCGCTGAATGAATTGGCCTTCAGAAATACCGCCGAGTCGTACAAGCCGTCACCCACATCAGCGATGGCCAGTTTAATGTGGTAGGTCTGGCAAGGCTGTACGTTGGCAATGGCCTTAAGCGGTTTTGTCCAGCCGTCGAGTTCGACCTCGGCATAATTGCTGGCCGACCAGCCCATGAAATTGCAGGAAAGAAAATTGGTGCTGTTATTGACGTAATACTGTGTATTTGTATCGTGGTTGATACTGTTCACAGAAATGGGGGTAGAACCTCCGGGCAATACAGCCAGATTTTTTACACCGTTAATACCCGGACCACTGATGAAAAAACCAAACACATCATTGTACTCGCTGCCTACATACTCACAGTACTCTTCAGAGCCAAATACATACTCGAATTCGACCATACTGCCCGTTGGTACAAAATCGAATTCAATTACATTCACATCATAGAGATTACCGGCAACCAGTGCGTCCAGACTGGCGTCGTATCCGGGTGTTCCGAATCCGCCATCGGAATCGCCCGCCAGATTGGGTCCGGAAAGTATATTCACATTACCGGTACTCATCACCAGGCCTGAGGCAAGTTGTATATTCTGTGCTCCGCCGGAGAATGTACCCTTGGCGGATGAATTACCCTTTGCTGTTACGTTTGATACGGTGTAACAGCCTCCGCCGATCAGTGTGCTGGCAATCAGGCTCTGCGGATTTACATTGGGAGTTGTCTGTAGCAGGGCCTGCGACTCGGCGTTATCGCCCGGCTTGTCCTTGCCCGGTTGGAAATTTTCCTGCATAACAGACAAATAAAGGGGAATTTCATCTGTTTTAACAGGAGAAGAAGCGTACAAGACCAGTGATACCGTGGAGCCATCGGGTGTAAACCAGACTGTATTGTCGCCTGCGGCACCTGCAGACTGAACAGGTTGTTTTTCGGAAATTTTCAGTGAGAAATCGGCCAGCTGATCTGTTGTTGTGCGGAGTGCCGTGATTCTGCAGGGAGCACCCGGTTGCAGTCCGCCGAGAATTAACTCGCTGGAACCAGGTTTCGCTACGACCATTGTGCGCGTACCGCCTGCAGCGGATGGTAAATGAACGGTGATTTGTGCGGAGATTGTACACTGCCACACAGCAGTGAGGCAGAGGAGCAGAGCGCTCCTCCAGTGTAATTGGTTTGTCATTGTTTTCAATTAATTTTGGTGAATATGAGCCACAAAAATATGCCTTTACCTGAAATAAAGGCATATTTTTGGAAGATTTAACGCTGTAGCACCACGCGCTGCATCCCTCCGAGGTCATCAAAACCGACAATCTCAACGAAATACAGACCATTGGGCAGACTTTCGGGGAGGGTGATGTCTGCCTGTCCGGCGTACAGTTCTCCTCTGTCGGACAAAACCAGTTGTCCCTGACTGTTGAACACACGATATTCTACAGGAGTATCCTCTTCACTTTCAAGAATCATCCTGAATGCTCCCGTGGTTGGATTGGGCACAGCACCTGGCACAAAAGACTGATAGATACCACCCTCGTCGTCTCTGTTATCGGGAGGAGTCACACCGATCGGACAGTAGAACGTATTCATGTGCGCGGCAAAAAACTGCTGGATACTCAGGCGGCTGATGACCTCAAAGAACAGCACGTCTGTCTGAGCCGGCAGGGTGTAGCGGAAAATTTCCGATTGCCCGTTTGCAATTCCCGGGTTCAGCGCTCTGTATCTGACGGAGTAGAAAGGCGCGAAATTGGGATTTCTGACCAGGTACTGATTTCCGCTCGGGGCTGTGTAAATAGTATTATCGAGCGGCTTCATGGCCAGTACACCGCTTGGCACCTGAATAGCCGTGTAAATAAGCGGATCGGGGCAGTAATTAGTTACCTGAACGCGATAAGTCTTGTTTCCGCCGGGATCCTCTGTAATCGTGAGCAGTTCATACCTCAGGCAACCTATTACCTTGACATCACAGGGTTCATCCTCCAGCACCGAAACATTGAAACAGCAGGTTTTTGTCTGTCCGCAGGCATCTTCTGCCCGGTAGCATACTTTCGTCACACCCTGCGGGAAAATACTTCCTGATGGCAGGCCGTTAATCATTTCTATCTCAAGCCCCGGGCATACGCAGGTAGTGGTAGCCGCAGGATAAGCGTACTGTATTTCTGCTCCTGCTCCGTTATTGGTAAATACAGAAACAGATGCCGGGCAGGTAATTCCAACCACCGAGGGTGACGGGACCGCGTACTGAAGCGTATAAACGACCGTACTGTCGCATCCGTTGGCTGCGGTGAACATCAGAAGCTTCACGCCTTCTTCGAAGTATTGCATTCCACCAATATCAACCGTGTCTCCGGGACAGAAGGTAATTGTACGAAATGTCTTGATTTCGGGCAATTCTGTCAGTTTGTACGTGGTAATAGCGCCACAGGGTGTACCCGTGTAGGTGGTGTCAATAAAGGTAACCGTTCCTGAATAGAATTGTCCGTTAATTTCCACTGATTCTCCGAAACAGAGCGGAACTTGAAGTATTTTTCGCTCAAGCGGGATAACAGTTACCACCGTCTGAGCTGAGATGGTCTCCCCGCAGTTATCCGTGACGGTTACTGAATAGGTAGTTGTTGAGGAAGGGGACACAGTTATTCCGGCAGTTGTTGCGCCATTACTCCACTTGTAACTGTAGGGCGGTTCTCCCCCGCCGGCGAGGGTGGTGATACTGACCGGAGAAATCTCGCATACCGTTGTATCACCAGTCACAGAAAGCAGAAGAGGCTCCAGGTCATTTATCAGAAACGTAACGGCAGTTTGCTGACACTGGCAGGAATTACTGATAAGCAATTCAATAGTTTCCTGTCCTTCCGTCAGTCCGTCGCTGAAAACAGTGACCGGAATAAAAATTTCCGACTGACCCGGCTGGAACACCAGCGATGAAGGCAGCGGAGTATAGTCAACACCCGAAATGGCGGTACTGGAAGGGGCTACTGTGTAGGTAACTGTCAGCGGCTGGCTGATGTCGCTGTTGCCGCGCGTAAACCTGATACCTGCACCCGGACAACCCTCATGTGCCAGTTGCAATCCCGGTTTGTACACCGGAGAAGCTGATACCTGTCCGCCGGCATTAAACGAATTGGCTTTCAGAAATACGGCAGAGTCGAACAGCCAGTCGGACACATCGGCGATGGCCAGTTTGATGTGGTAAGTCTGGCAGGGCTGGACAGACAGTTTTGCCTGCAGCGGGGTTGTCCAGCCATCCAGTTCGGCTTCCTGAAAAATCACCGGATCGGTGACAGCCAGTCCGCACGAAATGATATTGTAGTTATTATTGAAATAGTACTGGGAATTGAGAACGTGATTGACGTTGTTGGTAGTTACAGGAGTAGTTGTGTTGGGGATCACTGCCAGGTTGGCCACTCCGCTGATACCGGGCCCGGTAACGAAAAATCCGAAAACGTCGTTGAACTGAGTTCCTACATACTCACAGTATTCTTCGGATCCGAACAGGAAGTCAAATGATACCGTGTTGGCTGTGGGCGTAAAATCAAATTCGATCACATTCGCATCGTACAGGTCATAGGTAGGAATGAGTGTTCTTAAATCGGGATCGGAGGCCAGCACGTTGAATCCGCCGTTGGTGGAATTACTGCTGTTCGGACCGGCCAGAATACTCACACTTCCGGTACTCATCACCATACCCGAACCAATACCGATGTTGGAGGCCCCATTGGCGAAAGTACCTCTGGACATGATGTTGCCCGACGCAGTGATATTGGAAACGGAGAAACAGTCGCCCCCCACAAGTGTATTGGCGATGAGGCTTTGGGGGCTGACCCCGGGCGTTACCTGCAGGGCTGCAGCAGACTCTTGCCCGGAACTGGACCCGTTGCTGTGCCACTGTCCCGACTCTGCAGATACGGAAATGAATACGGGAATATCAGTGAGAACCTCTTTGGCAACTGCGCTGAGCCGGAAGCTGGCCGTTGTACCCGGCGCTTTGAAGCGAATCGCCCTGCCCTCATTTTGGGGGCCGGAATTGTTGCCGACCTCACTGAATACCGGCGAAAGACTGAGTTCCGACTTTTGTGCCTCACCTGCCGGAACTGCTTTGGCCAGATAAAATTTGCCGGGTTCCAGTCCTTCGAGGTGAATAGTACTGATGCCCTTCGTTACGACCAGCGGAGTCCGTGAACCGGAACTTTCCACCTTGACAGTATGAACCTGCTGCGCTGACAGGCACACAGAAAGCAGGGCAAAAAATACCGTCAGAGCGCGTTTCGGGCATTTTACCTGGCACATCATTTTTTTCAATGTAAATCGGTTTTACAAATACAGCCTCAAAAGTAAGTAAAAACAATTGGCAGAACAATCATATATTAGTTTTTTCTTTGCCCCAAAATCGCATCATCGCATGTCCTGGAAGAAAAACATCTTGTTCTTTTACTGGCAAACCGCTCTGGGTTTTCTGAAAAAGGATCATTTCCATCCCGCTGTTAAGTATCGCAAAAGGTGGGCTGCCTCCATGAAGCCCGGCAGTAGCTCTGTGGCCGACGAAAGCCCATGGCTCACTTTTCCCGCCATAGATTTTCTGGATGAGCACATCAGTCCCGGCGATAAGGTTTTTGAATATGGTGGCGGTGGCTCCACACTATTTTTCTGTAAAAAAGGCGCTGAGGTAGTCACTGTGGAGGACAATGAAGAGTGGTTCAGCATTTTGACCAGAACGGTTCAGGGAAAAAAATACAGCGGCACCTGGGAGGGGCATTTTATTCCGGCAGAACCCGTCAGGACGTCGGCTCCGCGTGATCACGCCAATCCCGACGATTTCAAAAGCGCCTCCAAAGGCTGCGAAAATATGTCTTTTGAGCGCTATGCATGCGCCATCCACCGTTTCCCGGATGCATATTTCGATGTAGTGCTGGTTGACGGCCGCGCCCGTCCTTCGTGTATCAAACAGGCATTACCTCATCTGAAGAAAGGCGGTCTGCTGGTCATAGACAACACAGAACGCTCTTATTATCTGACTGCATTCTCAGACAGGATGTACAGCCAGTTTAAACAGGAGCTGCACTTGTTTGCTCCGTCTCCTTACGCACCCGACTTCACCAGAACCACCATACTCAGAAAACTGGACACACTTTGATCAGCGTGCATCAAAAGCCAGCAATTCGACCCGTCCAATTTTTTTCTCCCGGAGTGCCGCAGGCAACTGGTCATAATGCACGGTTATACCCAGATCGCGCTTTTCTTCTCCAGCCATGGGGCCAGCTTTGTCAGTGACAATCAGCGATTTATACTGTGGGTCATCGGGATCAAGCAGGGTACTGAACCACAGTTTGTTGTCGGTTCCGTACAGCAGCAGTTCCAGTTTCGGGTGCTTCGCTGGTTGTGGCAGCGGATTGTTCAGTACGGCGCTGATCTGCCAGGCAGCCTCCACAGTGGTTGGCTTCCCGGGTGCTTCAGGTACCATCATACGCACACCGCCAACTTGCTCGGTGAGAAGAATAGCGCCGGATGCGACCTTCAGTGAGCCCTCCTCACGCACGGTGCATACTGCCGGTACGCCGGAAATAGCCGAAAGCGGCCAGCCAGCAAAAAACGTCGTTCGGCCCATGGGTGGCACTGCACCGGAAAATGTGGGTATTACCGCCGAACCGGCACCCCCGACTGTCAGCGCCTTGCCCTGTTCATCGGTGACAGCCACATTCAGCCATATCTGTTCCCATACCCCCGATTCATTCACGCAAACGCCCGTCACAAAAAACTGGCCCTGCTCTGTCCAGTAATTCAGATCGTCTATTCTGACACGTGAAGGCGCAATACCCGCCGGCAACAGCCCGGCATTCAGGGGTTTTTCAGCTTTTTTATCGGCCGACTGGCAGCCTGCAAGGAGGAAGAGACCAACGATGGTCAGGATGTGTCGCATCAGTATAATTTTGGGGCAAATTTCAGATAAAATAGCCATACTGCAATTATTACAGGCAATTTGAAGCATTGAAATACTACATAAATACCCATTCATCTGAAACACTCGCTACCTTTGCACGCAAATAAGCGCGCGCCGCGCGTACACGATCTTTTTTCATGGAAGCAACCTTATCTACCGCCCAGAAACTGGGACTCACTCCCGACGAGTTCGGAAAAATTTGTGAAATACTCGGCCGTACACCCAATTTCACCGAACTGAGCGTGTATTCCGTTATGTGGAGCGAGCACTGCTCCTACAAAAACAGTATCCTTCAGCTGAAAACGCTGCCCCGCTCGGGTAAACGCCTGCTCGTTGGTGCCGGCGAAGAAAACGCAGGACTGGTAGATATCGGCGACGGACTGGGCTGTGCATTCAAGATTGAAAGTCACAACCACCCCTCGGCTATCGAACCGTATCAGGGTGCTGCAACCGGAGTGGGTGGTATCCACCGCGACATATTCACCATGGGCGCCCGCCCGATTGCAGCGCTCAACTCGCTGCGTTTCGGCAACCTCGACAATCCAAGAATGAGGAGTCTGGTGGCTGGCGTGGTGAAGGGTATTGGCGATTACGGCAACAGTTTCGGTGTACCCACTGTGGGCGGAGAAGTTTACTTCATGCCATGCTATAACCATGATATTCTGGTAAACGCCATGTCGGCTGGTATCGTTGAAGCCGGCAAAACGGTGAGCGCTACTGCCGGCGGCCCCGGGAACCCGGTATTCATCGTGGGCTCTGCAACCGGAAAAGATGGTATTCACGGCGCAACTTTCGCCTCTGCCGACCTGTCGGAAGACTCTCATCAGGATCTGCCCGCTGTTCAGGTGGGCGACCCGTTCCAGGAAAAACTGCTCCTCGAAGCCACACTCGAGGCCATCGCCACCGGTGCCATTATCGGGATGCAGGACATGGGTGCTGCCGGCATCACGTGTTCCACCTCCGAAATGTCGGCAAAAGCCGGCTGCGGCATGGAAATTGACCTGTCAAAAGTACCCGTACGCCAGTCCAATATGAAAGACTGGGAAATCCTGCTCTCGGAAAGTCAGGAACGTATGCTTATTGTGGTCAAACCCGGCCGCGAGGCTGAAATCAGAGCTGTTTTCGACAAGTGGGACCTGCCCTGTGAACATATCGGAACCACCATTGCTGAAGACAGGCTGCGTTACTACTATGAGGGAGTGCTCGTAGCCGACGTACCCGCCGAATCGCTCGTGCTGGGCGGAGGCGCACCCGTGTACGTGCGCGAACAAAAGCGCCCCGACTACCTCGACGAAATAGCCCGATTCCGCACAGAAAACACAGGACAACCTGATGATTATCAGGAAGCTGCAAGAAAACTCTGGCAATCGCCCAATCTCGCATCCAAATCCTGGATCACGCGCCAGTATGACTCAATGGTGCGCACGGGAACCATGACCACCAACCGGCCCAGCGATGCAGCTGTTGTTTATGTCAAAGGTACCCGGAAAGCGCTGGCACTCACTACCGACTGCAATTCTGCCTATGTATATGCCGATCCGCACAAGGGTGCCATGATTGCAGTAGCCGAAGCAGCCCGCAATATCGTGTGCGCCGGTGGCGAACCTGTTGCCATCACCAACTGTCTGAACTTCGGCAATCCGTACAACCCGGAGGTATATTATCAGTTTGCCGAGGCTATCCGCGGCATGGGCGATGCCTGTCGTCGCTTCGAAACACCTGTAACAGGTGGCAATGTGAGCTTCTACAATCAATACTCGCAAAACGGCAAGACCATCCCGGTTTACCCAACGCCCACCATAGGTATGCTGGGTGTTCTAGACGACTACGACAACATCATGACCCTCGATTTCAAAAATGAGGGCGACCTGCTGTACCTGATCGGCATCAGCCGGAATGACCTCGGCAGTAGCGAATATGTGCGCAGCGTGCTGGGTATCGAGTTCAGCACTTGTCCGTGGTTTGATCTGGAAGAGGAATTCCGGATCCAGCAGGTAATCAAAGATCTGATTTCCCTGAAACTCGTCAGTTCGGTGCACGATGTATCTGAAGGCGGTGTTTTCGCCAATCTCGTTGAAAGTGCCATGCCGCGCGGGCTCGGCTTCAGCGTGAATACCAATCCGGCGGTCAGAAAAGATGCCTGGCTGTTTGGAGAAGCGCAAAGCCGGGTGGTAGTTTCCATTTCAGCAGAACAACACGATACATTCTCGCGTTATCTTTCCGGGCAGGATGTGCCGTTTGAAGCCATCGGTAAAGCAGGAGGCTCTTCCGTAGTTATTGACGGTGAAAACTGGGGCTCTGTTTCCGAGTGGAGTACAATACACCAGTCGGTTCTGGGTAACTGGATGAACCAGTAACTCACCTGACCCACCATAATATTTATCAAATTCACATCATCATGAAAAAAATTCTCCTGTTTGC
>JAJTFM010000089.1 GCA_021298575.1 Saprospiraceae bacterium
GGCAATGCCTTCGTCGGCATAAGCCACTCCCAGATAATCAACCCGGTGAAATTCCAGCAGCTTGGCCACCTCCGCCGAACCCGACCCGTAGCCCTCCGCTTTTACCATCACCATCATTTTAACGCCCTGGCGAAGACGGCTGTTGTAAACGTTCAGGTTGTGTATCAGAGCACTCAGGTTCACCTCCAGCACCGTTTTATGGGCTTTTTGCTCCAGCCGGCGCGCTATTTTCTCGAATTCAAACGGACGGGCACCTTTCAGCAGTATGGTTTCATCGTGGAAATCCGTATTCTGCAAGGTATGCAGAAAGGCGCCGGTATCGGGATAATAGCTGGCCCGGACACCGCCGGACAGATATTTCTCCAGCGTACGGATTGCCCGGCCTATCCCGATCAGGCGCGTCACCCCGTGTGCACGCGCAGCACTTGCCACACCCCTCCACAGGTCGTCATCAGAGAGCCCGCTCTGCAGGATGTCCGACAGTACCAGGGTCAGTTTGCCGCTCCGGGCCTGCTGACCGGCGAACTGCAGGGCTATCTTCAGCGACGCCATGTCGTTGTTGTAAAAGTCATTGATCAGGGTGCACCCCTGTATTCCCGCTTTCAGTTCAAGACGCATCTCGACCGGCTCCAGCCGGCGCAGCCGCTCCTCCATATTCTGACCGGAAACACCCAGCACTTCCATGACAGCCCGGCATAATCCGGCATTTTCGGCAGCCCAGGGCACATTCAGCAGCAAGTCGCGCGCAGGATGCGGCTCAACGTGCCGGCCTGTGTATTTGGCTGGCAGGTATTTCCGGTCACATATCAGCCAGTCCGTACCGTCAAACAACTGCATCTTTTCCCGGAGTTTCTGCTCCGATGAGGCAAAGCCCTCCTGGTGGGCCGGACCCAGCATGGTAAATACACCAATAGTGGGTTTGATGATGCGCTCCAGCCGCTCCATCTCGCCGGGCTCGGAAATGCCCGCCTCAAAAATGGCCAGCGTATGGTGCTCGTTCATCTGCCATACCGAAAGAGGCACGCCTACCTGGGAATTATAGCTTTTCGGACTCCTGACGATATTAAAATCAGGCGATAACAACTGCCAGAGCCACTCTTTGACGATGGTTTTGCCATTGCTCCCCGTAATACCCACCACTGGTAGGTTGAAATGGGAACGATGAAAAGCCGCCAGCGCCTGAAGGGCGTCAAGTGTATCGGGAACCCGGAGAATACTGGCCTCCGGCAATGCAGCCGTACCGACATCGTCACTGACAACGAACTGCCTGACGCCGGCAGCATACAGATCGGCCAGAAACCTGTGTCCGTCGTGACGCTTGCCTTTCAGCGCAAAAAAAACAGAAACCGCCGGCGCCGCTACATGGCGACTGTCGGTGAGCAAATGCTCGGAACGGAGCGCTGGATCGCCCTTTTGAAGCCATTCGGCGCGAATAACAGACTGAATATCGGAGATCGTGTATATCAAAAGGCTGTTCTTTGATGCGAAGGTCGGGGAATATCACCGAAGTTTCAGTCACGAATACGCTATATTTGCCCGCATTCCCGAAAAAGATCACTGTACGGCATGGGATAAAATCACCCGAAAAAAATCATTCGCCCGCATAAATTTGCCGCATGATGGAATTTATAGTTTACGGATCCGATGCATTGCCCAGCCTGATGAATCACGTGCTGGACGCGCTCGACGGGCGCAGGAAAGTGATTGTTTACGGTGAAATGGGCTCTGGCAAAACAACCTTCATATCCGCATTCTGTGAAAAAATCGGCGTGAAGGAGAGTCCGGCCAGCCCGACCTACTCACTCGTGAATGAGTATGGATATACAGATGCAGATGGCAAGCATACCGTCCTGAGGCATCTCGACCTCTACCGCCTGCTCAGTCTGAGGGAGGCCCTCGACCTGGGCATTGATGATATGCTGCACGATGACACCTACTGTTTCATCGAGTGGCCCGGCATTATTGAGGAGATTTTGCCGGAAAACACGGCAAAAATCACGATAGAAGTGACCGGCCCCACCACACGAAGGGTGGTCATCGAATAAACTTGCTCATCTCTATACTAACCGAAATAAACCGCCGGAGCGACAACCTTCCTCTCATGCGGCTGTTTCAATAGAAATTGAAAATGTCCTTGGATACCATTAAACAGCCTGTTTCAGAGGAGTTGCTCATCTTCGAGGGAAAGTTCCGCGAGGCCGTGCAGAGTCATGTGCCACTGCTCGACAAGGTTACCTGGTATATTGTGCAGCGCAAGGGGAAGCAGGTGCGACCCATGATTACCCTGCTCAGCGCCAAGATATTCGGTTCGGTCAACGAAGCATCCTACACAGCCGCCGCACTCATTGAACTGATACACACCGCCACACTCGTCCACGATGATGTGGTGGATGACGCCAATATGCGCAGGGGGTTCTTTTCCATCAATGCGCTCTGGAAAAACAAGGTGGCCGTGCTCGTAGGCGACTTCCTGCTCTCGCAGGCGCTCCTGCTCACCGTCCGGCAAAAGCAGTATAAAATGCTCGAGGTGATCAACAGTGCAGTGCGCGAAATGGCGGAAGGTGAACTGCTGCAAATGGAAAAGGCCCGCCGCCTTGATATTGAGGAGTCGGTTTACTACGAAATTATACGCCAGAAAACAGCCTCCCTGATCGCTGCCGCCTGCTGTGCCGGTGCCGTCAGTACGGTGGACGGCAACGAAGAGCTCGAAGCGCGTATGAAACTGTTCGGCGAAAAAATGGGTATGGCGTTCCAGATCAGGGATGACCTCTTTGATTTCGGCGACGATGATGTGGGCAAACCGCTCGGTATTGATATCAAAGAGAAAAAAATGACGCTCCCGCTTATTTATGCCCTGAATAATGCCGGCTGGCTGGAGCGGCGCCGTATCATCAATATCGTGAAAAACCAGAGCCATAAAAGTGAAAAGGTGGCCGAGGTCATCCGGTTCGTTCGCGAAAGCGGCGGTATAGAATACACCCGCCAGGCCATGTACCGGTTCCGGCAGGAGGCTTTCGACATACTTGATACACTGCCCGACAACCCTTCCAGAGAGGCTATGCGGGAACTGCTTGTGTATGTGACCGAGCGAAAAAAATAATGGACTAATAATATCGGTCAATCAGGCTGCAGAGCATGCTGACGTTGCTCAGTACCACCAGCACCAGGCCGCCTCCGAGTATCTGCCGCCTCCACGGCAGCAGCAGACTGTTTCCGGCCAGCAAGCCGGCTACCGGCGCAACGGCAATAAAGTACCTTCCCTGCCAGTTATCCATCCGGTCGGCACCCACGGCGTTCCAGAGCAGATAATTGGTGAGGGCGAATCCGGCCACATAGGCAACCACCACCACACCCGGCAGCCAGCGCCGGCGCAGCGGCAGCGGCCGTTCCTCGGTGCACAGGACGGCAGTCAGCACCAGCCATAACGCTGCTGTCCAGCCCACCGGTATATAGTTTTTCTCCCAGCCGAACTTCCCTACAAAATGGGCTGCAGTGGCCGGCAGCGAATAAAACAGCGAGGTAACCGCCGTCGCCGCAAATTGCAGCGGGTTATTCAGAACATATTCCAGCTGAGCACCGGGATTTACCCCGGCATTAAGTGTTTGTCCGTCGCGAAACAGCGGATGATATGCATCATACGGAATAAACCAGCCCTTCGCCACGGCACTCCAGCACAGTGCCCCCAGCAAAGACGCCGCAGTCAGCATGGCGGTACTCCTGTACGATGCACCTCCCAACCGGGCCAGCAGCGCCAGCGGGAATGTGATCAGTTTGTTCACGGAAACCACTGCAAGTCCGGCAATCACCCACACCCGGCGATACTGCCCCGACAACAGGGCCGCCACCAGCCACCAGCACAAGCCATTTGTCAGCACGTCTGCATTCGCCGAGGCGCCCATGAATAATACGGCCGGCAACAGGGCCGGCAAGGCAAAAAACACTCCCCGTCGTCCGGCAATCCGGATGGTAACAGACAGGAGCAGTACCCATACCAGCAGATTGCCCAGCCGGGCCGCATACAGCATCTGAAGCGCCGATGCACCCAGCAGGCGGGCACAGGCTATTCCGGCTGCCTGCGGTAAATAGGCCGTCGGGGCATATATAGACGTATTCGCAAAATCGGTGAATACGACCAGCTCCGGATGTAAGGGTACGGCAAGCAGCCGCCTCGTCTGGCCAGGCAACAGGCGGGCGCGTTCATGCCGCAGCGGAGAAAAGGAGTCGCTCACCGCCAACAGCGATGCCGGCAGGCAGCCTCCTGCCCTGCAGTCCTGCAGCTCCGGGAAAAGACGCCCCTCACTCACCTGATACGCCCGAAAAAAATGCGCCGGCTCGTCAGGCGACTGAAACGGTGGCGTAATCAGTACCAGCAACAAACCGAACAAGCCGGCAACAACGGGAAATACAAATGTCGGCAGTACTCCGCCGCCAAACGTGTCCCCGGCCAGCCATTTCAAAATAATTCTCCGCGCCATGATTACAAAGATACGAGGTACTGTGTTACCCCTCGCGTCGGGAGGTTTTTTGCATGAAAAATTATAATAATATGCCCCCGACCAACACCACCTTGTTTTTCCGGATCCTTTTCGGGAGCATTCCCCGAAGCCCCTTTCTGCAGGCTCGGCTCAACCTGGAGCATTGCTTTTTTTAACCGCAGAGTTGCGCAGAGGTAACCGCAGAGTTATCTTTCTCTGCGTAACTTTGCGTTGAACTTTGCGAAACTCTGCGGTTAAAAAAAACCAGATTAACAGCAGCACTCCAGGCGGAGCAGAGACATGAAATTTCGGGGCATGCACCTGAAGAAGGCAAGGTGGTGCTGGCTCAGTCGGAATAAACATACAAGCTTAAAAAATGAATGCAGTTGCTAAAGTTGAACCTGTCATCATTGATTATAATGGCAGTAAGGTCAGAGCCAATAAACTAACCGTCCATTCTGAGATTGCTATGAGGATTGATACTGCCTGGGACAATGTAAAAACTCCGGCTTTGTTACAGTTTGTAGCAAAGGGAATGATGAAATTCAAATCCGTGGGTGGCCCTTTTCCAAAGCAATGGGAAGTTGGAAAAACCTATGGTATTAAAATATGTATTTTTGGGTTTATTCCTTTTGGGGGGATTCATTATTTATCCATAGAGAAAATGGATGATGCTAATTTCCAAATATCCACCAGGGAGTGGGATAAAGGTGCAAAAGTTTGGAATCACGATATAATGATGAGAGACTTGGGCGATGGTAGAATCTATTACGAAGATTCAATTACTATCTATGGTGGGATGATGACAGGATTCATTATCTATTTTGCCAAGAAATTTTATAAACACAGACAAAAACGATGGCAGATTGTGGCTGAAAATAACATTAAGTTCATTGACAATAGTTTGTGAAGTTTTTCCCGGACGATCCTGTTGAACTCAAGAACCATAAAAAGAAAAAGCGCGTACGTTTGGGTTGTTTAGACACAAAACCCACGCACTATGACCGGAACCCGAGAGTCCCTGACCACAATGATAGACAGCTTTGCCGGAACCCCGGCTGTTTTCCGTCGAATTTTGCAGGCAATTACTCTGACGAAAAGGAACGTCGCGAGAGGGAAAAGCTGGAGCACAATATGCTGACTAAATTAAAAAACAAATTGTATTTAAAGTAGGATAAAATTACAAAATGTTTTATTTTTGCCTTTTCAAAACAAAATGAATTGCCTGATCAGGCGAGGCCCGGTGCCTTGCCCGGGTTGGCCATAAAAAACAGTACTATGGGAACGGAAGGGTTCACTGCGCCATCTGCTGAATGGCGGTTTTACACGGTAAAAAAAATTGACTCCATTTCGGTGATTCTGGTGGACGGATCGGTGACCGCCGGTTTCCCCTCCCCTGCCGATGATTACCTCGAGGCGCGAATTGACCTCAAACGGGAGCTGGTCAGAAACCCGGATGCCACGTTCGTCGTGCGCGTACAGGGAGACTCCATGACAGGCGATGGTATCAGCGACGGCGATGTGCTGGTGGTTGACCGGTCACTCAAATACAGAAACGGCTCCATAGCGGTTTGTTGCCTGAACAACGCTTTCACAGTCAAAAAGCTGGAAATAAAGGGCCCCCGAATCCGCCTGGTCGCCTCCAACCCGCTTTATCCGGCCATAGACATTCAGGAAAACGACGAACTCCTGATCTGGGGGGTGGTCACTTATATCATCAAAAAAACATAACCGTGACAGCACTCGTGGATGTCAACAACTTTTATGTCTCCTGCGAACGGGTGTTCAATCCCCGTCTGAGAGGGGTTCCTGTCGTGGTGCTGTCGAACAACGACGGCTGTGTGGTTGCCCGTTCCGAAGAAGCCAAAAAGCTCGGTATTGCCATGGGACAGCCATTTTTCGAGGTGCAGGATATGGTTGGTAAAAACGGATTGCAAGTGTATTCGTCCAATTATGCCCTGTACGGCGACATGTCGGCGCGGGTAATGAATCTGTTGCGGCAGTTCGCTCCCGAAGTGGAAATATACAGTATTGACGAGGCGTTTCTGGATTTTACCGGTATGGAGCACTTCGATCTGTACGCCCGGGCCCTCGAAATCAGGGAAACCATCCTCCGGTGTGTCGGTCTGCCGGTGTGTGTAGGGGTGGCACCTACCAAAGTGCTGGTAAAAATAGCCAACCGGCTCGCTAAAAAAGACAAACAAGGCAATGGCGTGCGAATACTGTCGGGCGACTGCAGTGACGTGCTGAAGTCGGTCGAAACAGGCGATATATGGGGTATCGGGTATCAATACGCCGCTCTCCTGCAGCGAAACGGCCTGAAAACGGCCTTTGACCTCGCGCACGCGAGCGACGCATGGGTGCGCAAGCACCTGAGCGTGACGGGACTGCGTATCAAAAAGGAACTGCTGGGACAACCATGTATCAAAACAGACACTGAAGTGCCGGCCCGGAAAAGTATCGGAACAACCCGCTCCTTCAGGCAACCCGTCGCCTCGGAAGCAGCACTGCAGGCCCTGGTAGCCGATTTCGCCGCCCGCTGCGGCGAAAAACTCCGGCGCCAGAACGGAGAGGCATCTATTCTTACCCTGTTCCTGCAAACAAACCGGTTTGCCACCGATCAGCCCCAGTACAGCGCCCTGTTCAATGTGTCATTCGCCGCGCCCACCAGCAGCACACTGCCCATGGTACACGCAGCCCGCTACGCCCTCAAAAGGATATTCAGAGCCGGATACGAATACAAACGGGCGGGAATACTCCTCAGCAGTATCACGCCACCCGGCAACGGCCCCCAGCTGGCTATGTTCGACCCCGTTGACCGAAATAAACACGGGCAACTGATGATGGTGTTCGACGCACTCAACGTCAGATACGGCCGCAATACCATCAAAACCGGCGCACAAAGTACCGGCAGACAAGGCCGGCTCACCAGTCAGTGTAAACTGTCAGCAAGATTTACCACTGTGTGGGAGGAAATGCTGAGTATTAAAATTTCCTCAGACGCAGCTCCCGGGTACCCCATTCGGTGACAAACTGCACGAAATACACCCCTCCGGGCAGGGTGTCCGGACCATTGAAGGAGCGGAAGCCAGCCTCGACATATTGCTCCAGCAACCAGCGCTGACGACCGAACTGATCGGTGATGCGAATCCGGCAATATCCTCCGCGGGGCATGGTCAGGTTTAAACGAAAATGCTCCAGGACCGGATTCGGATATACAGCAGCCTCCCACGACTCAGGTGCCTGTTTGCGCAGAACAGCCGCTGCAGGCAGGCGATCAAGCTGTATGTCGGTCGCAGCACCAGCCGCATTGTAAGCCAGCGATTCCATATCACCGGAGAGACTTATCCGGCCCTCCGAATCGTTTTCAAGACTCACAAAACGCAGATAAAACAGCGGAGTACCCCTGTCCACACGCAAACCGGCCCTCTCGCCGCTGTACCACACAAGCCGAACCTCGCCGCGGCGCGGCTCATGCCAGTCGCGGCCCTGAAATGCCGGCAATTCCTCCGGCCAGCGCACGTCAGACAGCCGGTATTTCGCAGTGTCGTACCGAAGCGCCAGTTGCCACGCGGCCAGATCGTAGAGCTCAGGGGCAAACACAGGCACCTCCGTTTCCGAGCCGGCAACACCCCTGAATTCGGCGAAGGCAAGCGAGGTACGCCCGCGCTCACCGGCAGGCCGCTCTCCGGCGGCACCATTCACATCTCCCGTTTTTATGCCATAAAAGGAGGCCTCCATCCTTCCGGGAGTAACCGAAAGAACCATGTTTTTAGTAAAATCGGAAGTAAAAGAGTTGGTTCCCTGATCAAAAGACACATTTTTCGGCACAAACCGCCATGACGCCACGCCTGCCAGACCAGCACTGTCGCCAAGTATGAGCTTTCCAAGTGTCACAACGTCGTACATCGTTATGGATTTCGACTCGTTTACATCGGCGGCAAGCATCCTGTACGGCGAACCCAGTCCTTCCGTGGCGAGAATATGCCGGAATATCAGAACCTGATCAAAAACCGTTACGCCATTCAGCGGATCATCCGACTTGAATGGCCTGATCACCTGTTCCTTCACCGGACATAAACAGACCAGCTTGCTGCTGTAATCGTCCACAGTACCGGTCATGGTACAACCGCCGCCGGTAATGGTATAGCCAACACCCTTCACCGGATTGCCTTCGGGTGTACTGCAACTGAACTCCACCTCTCCGGCGCATACATCATCACCACTGTTGTCTGGCGTGACCGCAGAACGAATAACCGGTGTGACAGGGCGACCGGTTCCGGCCATACGCAGCGAGACATCCGTCACACCAATGGCCGTAATGCAGGAATTTGATCCCCTCAGCGCAATTCTTGACAGTCTTTTTCTGCCCGAAGCTCCGGCTCCCGGACTGATAACACCACGAAGGGAAATATCCACGCGAAGCAGTGAATCGGCAGAAACTGATGAACCAACACACTGCCCGCCGGGACAATATCCGGAAAAAGTATATTCACTGATCAGCGCGAGACTGCCGGTATGCACAAAAATCAGGCTCAGCACAGCCTCTCCGTACTGTTCTGTCTGTGCTGTCTGAATAAACAGATCGAAAAACATGTCTCCGCAGCCCGCAGCAGCCGGAATGGAATCGAGCGCCCGCTCCACACTGATAACTGGCGAGGCGATCATACCCGCCGGCACACCGGGAGCCACAGGTTCCGGACAACCAGGACGACCGGACGCAGGCATTCCGGCCAGCGCGATGGCGGAAAAAGTCTGAATAAAGAGGAGTGTTTGCCTGATTTTTTGATACAAGAGCATAGTAAACAGTAGTATAATCTTATTAAAAAGTGTTTTATATTCAGGATTACCGGTTCACCGCTCTCATTTTTTCCATCGTTCCAGCTTCGGGATGCCCCGGGTGGCAAGCCAGGCAAAAATACCGTTCATGCCCGCCTGTTTCATTTGCTCTCTGTTCCTCCGCCTTTTTTGTCCTTCTTCAGTGGAAATCCGCAGCTCTGACAAAATTGGTATTGTTTCATGTGTATATATTATTAATTGGCTCGATTTTCCGGGAATCCAGTAAACCAGGTGCTGGTTTACTGGATTCCCGGGGTTTTTCAGGACAAAGATAAACTTTATTTACCTTTGTCCTGATGCGCGACACTCAAACTGTTCAAGATGGAAATGAGTGGCGGGCTTCGGGAACAAAGCCGTTGTAAAACCATTCATCTTTCAAAAATAAATGTATGAGTGAGGAAGATATACGCTGGCAGCAGCGATTGCACAATTTCAACAAGGCGATGCTTCACCTGGAGGAGGCCCTGAAAATTGAACACCCTGATCTGGTACAAAAAGCAGGTATTATTCAATTCTTTGAAATGAGCTTTGAGTTGGCCTGGAAGCTCCTGAAGGACTTTCTGGAAGAGCAGGGCTTTCAGGATGTAAAATCGCCAAGGACAGCCATTAAAAAAGCTTTTGAGGTGGGATTAATACAGAACGGACACGACTGGATGGATTTATTGGTGGACAGAAACCTGACCGCACATACTTATGACGAAGAAAAAGCAACAGAAATGGAAGCCCTGATTGAGCAAAAATATTTTCCAATCATGAAGGCGCTACGAATTCACTTTAATCAAAAAATAATATGAAGGCTGATTTTGGGCTGCAAGAGCGGGATTTGCTGGCCATTCGCAGTATTTTGGAAAAATATCCGGAGGTAAAACAGGCATTCATTTTCGGCAGCAGGGCAAAAGGCAATTACAAACCCGGAAGCGATGTAGATATAGCCCTGAAAGGAGAATACCTTACCCTTCAGACCGCCAGTCATGTGGCTTATGAACTGAATGAAGAAACCAATATGCCCTACCAGTTCGATGTACTCAATTACCACAGCATACAAGAGCCTGCGCTCACCCGGCATATAGACCGTGCGGGTATTTGCATCTACGAGAAAAAGTAACCCCAAACCAGGTATTTAGTGGAAGAGATTCAAAAGTTGTAAACGACCTGAATGGCCTGTCCGCACCAAGAATTACTGTGTTAAAAACCAAAATCTGCCAGCAAATATAATCCCCCGGGTATCAGGCAAAACCGGGGAAGAGGTTATCCGGATCATTAAAAATAACAGGAACGGACAGATCGGCGCGAATATGCCTCTCTCGCCGGCAACAGGGTATCATTCAGAGCATTTCTATTGTACTTTTGCTCCGAAAATTTCCTGCCATGCGCCATATCCGTATTTTCCTCCTGTCCCTTTCCGCCCTGTGGAGCGTATCCTCCGGCCTCAAAGCCCAGACTGTAATTTTCAGCGACCCGGGTGCCACCTACTCCAATACCGACTCCACTACCACCAATACTTACGGGCCGGTAAGTGTGTCGTCCTGCAGTTCCGTTTCCATTTCACTGAACTACAACTTTTCACTGCCATTCTCCGGCGCAGGAAATATGGAGTCGAGCGATGAATGCCCGTTCGGTGTTCCTCCCTGTGCAGGCGATCCGACCATGCCCGATGAGGGTGGCTGCGACCAGTGCTGGGATTTCCTGTACGTGCAGTTTCAGGTCAATGGCGTCACCGTGGACACCCGGCTGATCGGTGTACCCGGCAGTATAGCCCAGTCGGGTACGCTGACCTACGGGCCCGTCTGTACCAACGGCGCAGGAACGGTGGGTCTCATCGTGCAAACGCAAACCTGGGCAGCAAACGAGTCGGTCACATTCTCCAATATTGCCGTCACCTGCTGGGACGGTTCCTCTACCGTATCGGCTAACCCGAACCCCGTATGCACCGGACAACCCTTTAATCTTCAGGCGACACTCACTAACCCGCCGTCCGTAGGCAGCACCCTCTGGACCGGTCCCGGAAATATCGCCAATCCTTCCCAACTGAATACACAGGTAACCAACGCACCTGCAGGCACAAATACCTACACGTTCACCGCCACCGACGACAATGCCTGCACGACCACCAGCACCGTGGATGTAACGGTGAATCAGGGCCCCACCATGCAGGACCCTCCCAATATCACTGTCTGCGGCCAGAACCTGGT
>JAJTFM010000090.1 GCA_021298575.1 Saprospiraceae bacterium
GGCTTCATTTCATTTTCAATCCTTTTTTTCTCAATCCCGGCCGTACAGACGCGATTCATCGCGTCTCCCAGCCAGGCTTCATTTCATTTTCAATCCTTTTTTTCTCAATCCCGGGCGGATTAGACGCGATGAATCGCGTCTCTACGGGGCCAAACTGAATACCAAATGGAAAAATTCAAAAACAAATACCGCATCCCGTCGGCACGGGCGCAATGGTGGGATTACGGCAATAATGCCGCTTATTTCATCACCATTTGTACGAAAAACAGATGTCATTTTTTCGGAAAAATCACCGATGGGCGGCTTTTAGCCTATCCCGCAGGCGATATAGCAGCGAATATCTGGCACGAAATCCCCTCCGTCTTCCCGTATGCACAACTCGGGGCGTTCGTGGTTATGCCCAATCATATTCACGGCATTGTTATAATTGAAAAAACAGTTTCAGGCGTAGCCGTACCTTTACACCCGGCCACTAAGCCCCAGGCAGGCGGCTTCGCCGGTAGTAACAATCCTGTGCTGAATGAAAACCTGTCGCGCATTGTGAGGTGGTACAAGGGCCGGTGTTCGTTCGAAATCCGGAAGGTCAATCCCGTATTTCAATGGCACACCCGTTTTCATGACCACATTATCCGGAACGACGCAACATATCAGCGAATTAATGATTACATTGAGAACAACCCCGCAAACTGGTGTAAAGACAAATTCTCCGAACATCCAACGTTGCCATGAATATGACGCGTATCTCCAATTTTATTAACGGCGTTCCTCCAGAATCTGGACAAGCTGGCCGAAGCGGAAAGTGCCGACGGCGGTAAAACAATCACCACAGCCCGCAACGTTGATATTCCGCGCTCTGCCCTCAATTTCAAGTTTTTTGCCACCGCACTCCTGCACTTTTCCTCCGAAAGTCACCATCAGCCGGGGGTGCTGAGCTACACGCTGCGCCAGCCTGTGGGAATAACGGGCTGTATCTCTCCCTGGAATCTACCGCTGTATCTGTTCACGTGGAAGATCGCCCCTGCACTCGCCGCGGGCAACTGTGTGATCGGCAAACCATCGGAGGTGACGCCCCTCACCGCTTGGATGCTGGGCGATATTTGCCGAAAAGCAGGTCTGCCGCCGGGGGTGCTGAATATCCTGCACGGTACGGGTCCCGGCATAGGGGCCGCCATCGTGTCGCATCCGGAGATCAAGGCCATTTCCTTTACGGGCAGTACGCGCGCAGGCGCAGACATCGCGCGGGTGGCGGCACCCATGTTCAAAAAGATCAGCCTGGAGCTGGGCGGGAAAAACCCGAATCTCATCTTCGCCGACTGCGATTACGAGCGCATGCTCGACACCACCGTGCGCTCCTCCTTCAACAATCAGGGACAAATTTGTCTGTGCGGATCGAGAATATACGTCGAAAAAAGTTTGTACGAGCGCTTCAAACGCGATTTCACCGACCGGGTGCGCGCGCTGCACGTGGGCAACCCGGCTGATCCGGCCAGTCAACTCGGTGCGGTGGTATCGGAGATGCATTATAATAAGGTGTTGAGCTACATACAGCTCGCGCGGGAAGAGGGCGGCGTAGTGCTCTGCGGCGGCGAGGCGCTGAAGATGCCGGGACCGTTGTCGGGCGGGTGGTATATAGCGCCCACAGTCATAGAGGGACTACCTGTTCAGTGCCGCACCAATCAGGAAGAAATTTTCGGTCCGGTAGTCACCATACAGCCCTTCGATACCGATGAAGAGGCCCTTGAGAATGCCAATGCGAGTCCGTACGGGCTTAGCGCCACCGTGTGGACCAACAGTCTGGACCGCGCCAACCGGCTGGCATCGGGGCTGCAGGCCGGTATAATCTGGATCAACACCTGGATGCTGCGCGATTTGCGTACGCCCTTTGGCGGGGTGAAAAACTCCGGCGTGGGTCGGGAGGGCGGCTGGGAGGCCATGCGTTTTTTCACAGAGCCACGGAATGTGACCATACAAATGTAGATTTGCACCATCGGCCCTGAAAACCTGATACACTTCATGTCATGTCGAAAATAGAAACCGATATTCTTGTGCTCGGATCCGGTATTGCCGGACTCTCCTTTGCCATCAAAACGGCCCGGCAGATGCCTGACCGAAAAATTCTGATCCTTACCAAAACCATTGAGGGGGAGAGCAATACCCGTTATGCGCAGGGCGGCGTAGCGGCCGTCTGGAACCCCGACAAGGACAATTTTGAAAAACATATTGCCGACACCCTGGATGCCGGCGACGGGCTCTGCAAGGAGGATATCGTGCGCATTGTGGTGGAGGAAGGTCCCCAGCGCGTACGCGAGATTATTGAGTGGGGCGCCCGTTTCGACAAGGAAAAAGATCAGGATGCATACAACCTGGCTCGGGAGGGCGGACATTCGGAGCATCGGATACTGCACTACAAGGACCTGACGGGCTGGGAGATACAGCGTGCACTCATGGAGGAGGCTGCCCTGTACCCGAATATTCAGGTGCTGGAGCACTACTTCGCGCTGGATTTCATCACGCAGCACCACCTGGGGCGCATGGTGATACGGGTAACTCCCGGTATCGAGTGCTACGGGTGCTATGCCCTGAACAAACAGACCAATGCCATTGACACCATCCTGAGCCGGGTAACCGTGTGCTGCACCGGCGGGGCAGGACAGGTTTACAAGGCGACCACCAATCCGGTGATTGCCACCGGAGACGGCGTGGCGATGACCTACCGGGCCAAGGGCAGGGTGGAAAACATGGAATTCATGCAGTTTCACCCCACGTCGCTGTATAATCCGGCCGGGGAAAGTCCGTCATTCCTCGTATCGGAGGCTGTGCGCGGGCACGGGGGCATACTGAAAACAGCCGAAGGAGAAGAGTTCATGCACCTGTACGATGCGCGCCTGTCGCTGGCGCCGCGCGACATAGTGACCCGGGCCATTGATTCCGAGATGAAAAAGCGGGGTACAGACTGTATGTACCTCGACTGCCGGCATCTGGACATGAAAGACTTTGTGGATCACTTCCCCACTATATATGATAAATGCCTGAAAATTGGAGTTGATCCGGCGAAAGACATGATACCGGTGGTTCCGGCCTGTCACTATATGTGCGGGGGAATTATGGTGGATGACATGGGCAGAAGCAGTATCAACAGGCTGTATGCTGCCGGGGAATGCAGCAGTACCGGTTTACACGGCGCCAACCGTTTGGCATCGAACTCGCTGCTGGAGGCGCTGGTCTTTGCACACCGTATTTCCGACGATGTGTGTGCACACATACAGGACCGGGACGTGAAAACCGGTGTTCCGGACTGGAGTGCGGAGGGCACCACCGATCCGCAGGAGCTGGTACTGATTACCCAGGGTTTAAAGGAACTAAAAGAGATTATGTCCTATTACGTGGGTATTGTGCGTTCCAACCTGCGTCTGAAGCGGGCTCTTGACCGTTTGCATCTGCTGTATGAGGAAACCGAGGAGTTGTACCGCACCAGCACAGTATCACCCCAGCTGATGGAACTGAGAAACCTGTTGACCATAGCGTATCTGATTACGCGGTCGGCCACGCACAGGCGCGAGAGCAGGGGCCTGCACTTTACAACAGACTATCCGGGACAGATGGAGTTCAGAGAGTTTTCCGTTCTTTAGGCCTGCCTAGGCTTTGGAGAAAACGCTGAAGAATTTGAGCGGGATTCGGCCTTCGAAGAAAGCCTTGCCGACGATAGCGCCGGCGCATCCGAGACCGTGGAGTGTTTCGAGGTCGGGCACGTCGCTTATACCGCCGCTGGCGACCAGCTGAACATTCGGGAATTCCACAAGAATTTCGCGGTAAAGTTCGACGGAGGGGCCATTCATTTCCCCGTCTCGTTCAATATCAGTCACAGAGATCTGGTTGATACCCAGTTTGCCCATATCGCGCAGAAAGTCGAAGATACTGACATTTGTTTGTTCCTGCCAGCCCTGAATGGCGATATTCTTTCCGCGCACGTCGGCGCCTACGAGAAAACGTTCGGGACCGAATTTTTCTACCCATGCCCTGAATTCGTCGGGAGCGAGCAAAGCCATACTGCCTACGGAGAAGAGCATAGCACCGGCATCCCAGACCTGTTTGAGAGACGGGATAGAGCGGAGGCCGCCGCCGTAATCAATCTGTAGGCGGGTTCGTGCGGCCACTTCGGCGAGAATATGCAGATTGGCGGGTCGGCCGCTTCGGGCGCCGTCGAGATCCACCATATGAAGGCGGCGGATACCTGCGGCTTCCAGTTCCTGGGCCAGCTCGAGCGGCGTAGCGGCGTATTCAGTTTTCTGTTCAAAATCACCCTGGCGCAGGCGCACCAGCTTGCCATCCAGCAGATCGAAGGAAGGAATTATCTCCATAATTTTGATTGATTTGGTTGAAGCGATAATCGGTCCTTACAAAGGTACGTATTCCCGTCAGGTTAGTCCCGTTTTTTCACCAAGAGTTCTTTAAAGCCGGTACCCGGGTCCGTCTCACGGCTGAACCTCAGGCCGGTGGCCTCTCCTATGGCTATTTCTGCGGTGGTATAGATGAGGTTTCCATCGAGCAGATGGCCTCCGAAGGTATAGCCAGTACTGTCGGACAGAGCGATGTGCAGGTGCGGACCATCGGGTGAAAGTGTGCCGGTGAGTGAAACAATTTCGAAGTGACCTTCGCGGACGAGCGGTGTTTGTTGGCCGGCCGGCCGGATAACCGCCCTCGTGAGACTACCTGCGCAGGTAATAATAAAACCGGCCTGCAGATTATTTACTTTGGTGAAAGATTCCAGCTCCTTTCTCAGGTCTTGTCCGGGTGACAGGCGAAAGGCAAAAACATTCATACCGGAGGATTCGTGCATGGAATGGTAAACAGGGGAACAGGCGACACAACACAGGCTGATGAGCAGCAGAATCCTGGACATGAGTAATCACACAGACTGGCAAAGTTCAACCAGAACCCCGTTACTGGACTTTGGGTGCAGGAAAGCGACCAGTTTATTGTCGGCGCCGCGTTTGGGGTCCCTGTTGAGCGGTATAAACCCTTCTGCTTCCAGCCTTTCTATTTCAGCCTGGATATCAGACACTTCAAAGGCGATATGGTGGATACCTTCCCCGCGTTTTTCGATAAACTTGGCGATAGGACTTTCGGGGTCGGTGGCTTCGAGGAGTTCTATTTTACTTTCGCCGATCTGAAAAAAGGAAGTTGCCACCTTTTCACTTTCGACGGCCTCCATTTTGTAGTGTGCCTCACCTAGGAGGCGGGCGAAGAGATCGTTGCTTTCCGCCATATTGCGGACGGCAATACCTATATGATCTATTCTGATCACCGTACTTCCCTGATTGGCTGTTTGATAAGTACCTGACTGACGAAAGCCATTTCCTTAAGCGTTTCGATGTGGTCTTCGAGTTCCCTGTCGCTGGAGTAATAAAACTTCACGCCCACTTCAACGGGATATTTTCCTCTCGTATAGACCGAGTAACCAGCACTTGACATCTTTGCGCGGAGTGCGTTGACATTTTCCATATCGGACAGCGTTGCCAGTGCCACCACGCAGAGAACACCGTTTTCCACGACATCGCGCACCTTTTTTTCCCGCTCTTCCAGTGCTTTTTCTGCACTTTTTTCAACCGTCTTTTCTATTGGTTCAGTGACTGGCGTAACAACTGGCGGTGGTGGCTTGAGTGTTGGCTCGGACTCCGTTACAGGTTGTTCGGCGACTCTTGCCCCGTCCGGCTTCTCCTTAACGGCACCAACGGGTGTTTCCACAACGCCTTTTTTCTCACCGGGTTCCTTTTTGTTCTGCCAGTACCAGATACCGGCCAGCAGAGAGCCGAGTAACAGAATTACCCCGAGGGCTACACCTATGGGGGAGCCGCCCTGACGTCTCCGTACATATGCCTGTTCGTACACAGGGGGCTGCTGAGTTGGTGATATGGCCGGATTATTCAGAGCGGCCTCATCAACACCAGTTTGGGCAGCCAAATCGGGACTGACCTCGCGGGCTCTGGTAATCGGAGAAAACTGGAGCGGGGGAAGTGCGTAAGAGGCAGGGTTGAAATTGGTGGTGTCGGGCAGGAACTGAATCTTCTGCACGTAGTTTTTATAGAGGCGGCCTACCCCGGGCAGCGTGACAATTTCGCGCTGATTGAGGAGACTTTGCATTTTTTCCACAAACTCGGCCACTACACGCTGGGCATCATACTGACTGATACCGTGGCTCAGTGTGATATCACTAATCAGCAGGCCGTCATCAACAGTCAGGTTTTCGTTGAATGCCAGTGTTTTGGATGCTGCGCTGACAGTACCTGCGGGGTAGTCGGTAGTAGCGGGAGTCCGGGTAGCAGTGAAGCCCCCGAAGCCCGGTATGACCAGAGATTCGTGAAGAAAAAGAAGTTTTTCGATATGGGATGGGACGTCAATTTGCATACTCACCGGAGTTTTAAGGGTGATCCTATGTTAAACGATGAATGCGTTCCGGATTAAAAAACGGGAGGATAACCCCATGTTTCATGGAATTCAAGGGCAAAGGTAAGTCATTTGATTGGCACACACTCAAAATACTTCATAAAACTGAACACAACACACTAATAAAAGTTAGCAGAATGGCCGTTTGCGTATATGGTGTAAATTTTACAATAAGTATTGTATATTTGTCGGGCAAAACCAGCCATGTTTCTCAGTTTATATGAGTGAAATCGAGAGTTTTTTCAAATCAGCCTTTTCCGTTGACAACGTTATCTTCGGGTTTGATGAAGGCGAATTGAACATTCTGCTTATTCAGCGGGGTGCGGCTCCGTACAAGGGCAAGTGGGCGCTTCCTGGCGATCTGGTATATCCGAACGAGGATCTGGATGCGGCGGCGGAGCGGGTGCTGGAGCAGCTGACGGGTCTTCGCGGGGTGTATCTGGAGCAGGTGAAGACATTTGGTTCGGTGAACAGGCACCCGTTGGGGCGGGTAATTACTGTAGCTTATTTTTCGCTGGTAAAAGTGGGTAAACACACCATCAATCCGGCTTCATTTGCGCAGTCGGCCCGATGGCACAAGTTATCGGAGGTAAAAGACCTGGCATTTGACCACAACGAGATACTGGACAGTTGTCTGAAGCGCCTGAAGCGGAAGGTAAGGACGGCGCCGCTCGGTTTCGAATTGTTACCACCCAAATTCACGCTTTCGGAGCTCCAGCAACTGTACGATTCTGTTCTGGATCTTCCCAGGAAGCTCGACAAGCGGAATTTCCGCAAAAAAATTCTCTCCATGGGGTTTCTCGTGGAGAGCGACGAATTACAGGAGGGAGTTGCACATCGCCCGGCCAAATTGTACAGTTTTGACCGGGTGAAGTACGAACAGTTCCTCAATGAAGGTTATGTCTTTGACCTTTAACCTGTCTACCGTTTTATCAGTCTGCCACTCTGTCTTTCCCTGCCCGACACAGCTTCTATGAAATAGGCGCCGGAGGGCCACGTTTTCACGTCGAGATATCCGGTTGATCCATCCAGTTTCCCTTCTGCTGTTAACTGTCCGAGTGCGTTGAAGGCGCGCCAGGAGGCCTCGCTGTGACCCTGCCATTCGATACGGGCCCATTGCTGAACGGGGTTCGGACTGATTTTCAGTTCAGAGCCGGATGGTGATGGTTCAGTAGCAGAAACAGAGCAATCTTTCAGAACAGTTTTATAGATTGTCAGACCACCCCGGGCATTTCCGAGTGCCATTTCCAGAATCCCGTCGCTGTCGAGGTCGGCCAGTGCGGGGTGACTGCGGTTGCCGACATCGAGGCCGCCCCAGCGAGCGTCGGTCAGGAAGAAGGTATCCTGCAGATTTTGGGAAATAAAGTAGGCTTCCAGATGACCTCCCTGCGTTCCTATGAGCAGCAGGGGTCCATCGGTAGTTTGTATGATGGTTGGAGCGCAGTAGCCTGCTGCGTCGAAGGGTGTTCGTGCATCCACCTGACCTACCCTGCCGATTTCCGGCACGGCAGAGAATAATGGGGTGGATGCGGTTCCCTTATTTCGGAAAAAGTTGACATAACCTGTGCGTTCGCCGGCTACTATATCGAGCAGGCCGTCCTGATCCAGATCGTACAAAACGGGAGTTGATACTGACCCCACCACGTCAATCTGCCCCCAAATTGCGCTCTGGTCGCGCTGCAGGTTCATGGGCTGATCGGGGCCGGCCATATTTTTGTAGTAATAAAACCCACCGATATTGTTACCCACCAGCAGATCGAGATCGCCATCGCTGTCGAGGTCGCCGAATGTTGGTGAGAAGTCGTAGTCGCCCGTTGTGAATTCAGAGAGGCCCATCCAGTCGGTACTACTCAGTTCAAATTTTGGAGCGGTGGGTGATCCGGTGTTCAGGAAGAGATACAGACGGGCATTTACCGGAACGCCCGGCGTATAGTATCCATAGTTACCGATTACCAGATCGGTGAGACCATCTGCATTTATATCGGCAAATGCCGGGTGTGCCACTGTACCGAGGTCAATCATGTCATCTGTCAGAAAAGCGCGTTCCTGCAACTCAAAATAATGCCCCGTAGGTGCTGTATTCTTGTAAAACCACACATTTTTTCTGTCTTCGCCGATGGTCGGGTTATTGGGGGCCGCTAC
Source organism: Saprospiraceae bacterium (assembly GCA_021298575.1). Classification (GTDB taxonomy): domain Bacteria; phylum Bacteroidota; class Bacteroidia; order Chitinophagales; family Saprospiraceae; genus M3007. The sequence continues at coordinate 8,587 of JAJTFM010000090.1, forward strand.
GAAGTCCTTCTTTCCGTCGTTGTCAATATCGAGATAAAAACCGGCCGGGAATACTGGTAAATCAACGGGCACATCGTAAGAGGGAAATGCCGTATCCTGACTGGTCATCCAGGCGTGCGTGGCGGATCCGCCATTTTGCAGATAGTTCAGGCAGGAGAATGACACATCTCCGAGCACCACTTCCTTGTCGCCATCGCCCTCGGCGTCGAAGGTCATCACCGTCGATCCGGGGTGCAGATTCCGGTCGTCAGCGGGGCCACCAAAACAAGGAGCACAACAATCGGGTGTGGGAGCCAGATCGCAATAACAGACCTCCAGCCCGCTCTCATAAAAACCTCCCCAGCATTGCGTCACCAGTTTGAACTGCATATTGGCCAGGCCGAGGCCCAGTTCGACAGACTGGTTTTCGAGCAACCATACGTGTCCGCCGGCAGCGGCTTCAAACGTAACTATATCTATGTCACCATCGCCATTAATATCGTCGAAGGCCGGGATATCGCCTCTGTTTACCGGCAGGTTATTCCAAAATCCGGGCATATCGTTGTCGGAGTAGTGAATATAGAGGGGGTCGCACAGGCTGCAGCCGGGAAAAGAGAACAGATATGGATTAAATTTCAGGATATTTCCGTCGTAATAACCCTTGTGGGCCTGGATATCCTGGCGGCTGGGCAATACAGAGCCCGTAAAGATATCTGCGGCACCGTCCTTGTCGAAATCCTGCATCACCACATAATCCACCATTTCAGGAAAAAAGCAGGCATATTCGGGAGCGAACGTATAATCAGCCTCGTTGGGAGTGCCATTATTCAGGAAAGTGAGCAGGATATTCCCCACGCGTTCGAACACCACCAGATCCTGCAGTCCGTCGCGATTCAGATCGGCCTGCGAGAACTGCGGTGCATTCAGTCCGCCGGCGAACGGGAATTTCAGGTCAACCCCGTTTACTTTTACCGGGTACCACATCCGTTCGAACATCTGTTGCTGAGCCTGCGTTCTCAGAGAGAGCGTGACACAAAAAAGAGCTATTAAAACAACTGATTGCCTCATATTTTTCAGGTTGAAATGGTTTAGAGCTTGTTCAGGATTCTCTCGCCGAGTCAAAAACGGCTCATTTTTCGCCATTTTTCACCTTTTTTCAGTTACGTAGCACCGGCTATGCGCCTTCAAAAACGCAAAAACTGACAAAAGAAATCTGCTTCACGGGGCCAATGCTGATCGGATTCATCCTCCTCTATCTCACGGGTACACTTGCCATTGGCTGGTGGGCCTCCCGGAATGTAAAAACCGCTTCCGACTTTGTAGTTGCCGGGAAACACCTTCCTGTATATATGGTGGCCTGTGCCCTTTTTGCCACCTGGTTTGGCTCTGAAACAGTGATGGGAGCCTCCTCGGAATTTGCCGAACATGGGTTACTGGGGGTTATCGAAGATCCGTTCGGGGCGGCACTTTGTCTTGTACTGGCAGGTTTGCTGATTGCCCGGCCGCTGTACAACATGAATATACTCACGTTCAACGATTTTTTCGAGATACGTTTTGGGAGGAGGGCCGAGATAATATCCGCATTTCTGATGGTTCCGTCCTTTTTCAGCTGGATTACCGCACAGATTGTGGCCCTGGCGATTGTGATGCAAAGCGTCACCGGACTGGAGTATCACTGGGGTGTACTGCTGTGCACCACGATGGTTCTTGCCTATACCTACGTTGGAGGAATGTGGTCGGTGACTGTGACCGATTTTTTTCAGACGATTGCCATTATTATCGGTCTGACAGTTCTGGCAGCGGAAATGGTGGGAGCCGTAGGAGGCTTTGGCAAAATGGCGGAAGCTGCTCCGGCGGATTTCTTTCAGTTTTTCCCCGACACAGGGAAGCCCATTAACGTAGTTCACTGGTTTGCCGCCTGGATGACCATTGGTCTTGGGAGTGTTCCGCAGCAGGACGTATTCCAGCGGGTGATGTCGGCCAAAAGCGTTCGCGCATCCATCATTTCGTGCTATATAGCCGGTGGCATGTACCTTACCATTGCGGCGCTGCCGCTCGTTATCAGCTACTGCGGCAAGATACTGTACCCGGAACTGGCGCAGGGCGATAACCAGATGATGATCCCGCGGATGGTACTTCAACACAGCGGACTGGGTGTACAGATACTGTTTTTCGGAGCGCTGATTTCAGCCATTCTGAGTACCTGCAGTGGTGCCATGCTGGCACCTGCCACCGTTATCGGAGAAAACCTGATACGGCCTTTGCGCAAGGATATGAGTGACAAGGAATTACTGCAGGTAATGCGATTCTCGGTAGTGGGCGTGGGCATTATTTCCGGTTGTATGGGCCTGATGCGCAATAATATCTATGAACTGGTGGGAGAGTCGTCGGCCTTCAGCCTGGTTTCACTGTTTGTGCCCCTTGTGTCGGGATTATACTGGAAAAGGGCCAGCGCACTGGGTGCTACCCTGTCCATGCTGCTTGGTATAAGCGTATGGGCGACCACCAACTTCACCCTGCCCGATCTGGCGGCCTCAGGCACACTGAAAGGCACTGCACAGTTCTGGGCCGAATTCCCGCCGATGCTGTACGGACTTGCAGCCAGTGCATGTGGGATGCTGGCCGGTTCGTTTATTCGTCCGGACAGGCCCGCGATGACAACGTCGTGACACATATAACGGTATAATTCACGTTCTTTGCGGGGCGAAAAAGACCGTTGCAATTGCGCGGCTTATTCCTCGCCCCGTCCTGAAACATGAACAAGAAAAATCTGGCGCTACTCGCCCTCGAAATGGTATGGTGGATATTCACCGGTGTTGTTGTGTGGGCTGTTTTGTCGAAAATTGACAAGGCCATGTACGTATGGCCCTTCCGAACACTCAATATCATTTTCATCGTGACACTCATCACGCTCACGCGATATACCTTTCTGATTGGCCATACCTTTCTGGCGAAACAACAGGTAATCAAAATTGTGCTGTTACTGCTGATGTTTCCGGTGACCTTCCTTCTCATTGACAAGGTCAACGGGTTTATGTCTTACATTGAAGAACAGACATGGGATCCGGTAACCGGGCACCTGCCCCCCTTTGAAAAAATGGATATGGAGCATTTCATCTGGAACGAGATGCTGTTTTTCGGAGTTGGCAGTATCGTTGCCGCGCCGGTTTTTGCCGTCAGAATGATGATATCCGTGTGGCGCACGCGCAACCGCGGTACCGCCTGACCCATCACCCTCAACAGCCATTCAATATGAGAACGCTTGTTTCCATTGCCATAATCGCAGCCATTCTGACCTCCTGCCAGAAAGAGAGCTTTACCACTGATCCTCAGGACAAGCTGGAGTTCAGCACCGACACCCTGCGATTCGACACGGTGTTTACGCAGGTTGGGTCGGCCACGCGCTATTTCAAGATATACAATCGCCACAGCAAGAGCATACGCATCTCGTCCCTTAAACTGGAAAAAGGTGACCAATCCCGTTTCAACCTGAACGTGGATGGTATTTCCGGCGACAGTTTCACCGATCTGGAGATTGCGCCCAATGACAGTATGTATGTTTTCGCCGAGGTCACCATCAATCCGAACGACCAGAGCAGTCCGTTCATACTGGATGAAAACCTCGTTTTCGAGACAAACGGCAACACGCAGCAGGTCGTGCTGGAGGCCTGGGGACAGAATGCTGTCTATCTGCCCTCCCGTTTTGGCGCCGGGGGTGTTGCAGGCTACAACTGCGGCGGCGGCGAATGGGTATGGGACGATCCGCGGCCATACGTCATCTACGGAATCCTGGTAATTGACTCGTGCACCGTTCGCATGCCTGCGGGTACACGCGTGTATGTGCACGGGGGACTCGGAAAAATCAAGACAGATACGGCTGTTTACCGATACAGCGATGGGTATGTGGCCTTCCGTGGGATGGGGAAACTTATTATTGAAGGCACCTCCGACAACCCGGTTATCATCGAAAGCGACCGCCTGGAATCCGAGTTTGACGAAGATCCGGGGCAGTGGACGGGCATCTGGCTACAGGAGAGTACACGGGGCCATCAGGTGCAGCACTGTATCATACGCAACTCCATCATTGGCATCCGGGTGGATTCTGCGTCAGACCTGACACTAAAGAATACACAGATATACAACACGGCCGGGCCGGGTCTGATCGGTATACATGCAGATATAACCGCTGAAAACTGCTTGTTTTACAGCAATGCCGGGTATTGTATCCAGCTTGAATACGGAGGAAATTACAATTTTACTTATTGCACAGCCACCAGTTACGGAGTTGATGGTGACGCCCTGAGAATGGGAAATGCCCTGTGCCTTGATCCGGTCTGCGAGCAATATGCCCTGTTTCCGCTGAAGGCCCGTTTCAGAAATTGCATCTTTTATGGCAGCCGCGCCGATCAGATCAGCCTTTTCGACCGCGTGAACGACCCTGCTCAGTTCGATTATCAGTTCAGCAACTGTATCGTGCGCGTGCGCGACCTGCTCAAGGAGAATGCCTATCCTGATTTCATGGAGCATTGTCAGCCCTGTATCAACGCAGACAACAAAGACACCATATTTGTTGATCCGGACAAGCGAATATTCCGGCCCGACACCCTTCATTCCATTGCCAACCGCTACGCGGCGCCTGTTCCCGGCATCAATACCGACCTGGAAGGAAAATTACGCGATGGTACCATGCCGGATGCTGGATGTTTTGAAAATGAGTTTTAGAGCTTGTTCAGGATTCTCTGCCGGTGGCAAAAACGGTTCACTTTTGACATCGGCATGAAATCCTGGACATGCTCCTGGTAAAGGATGTGGGGTCACTGTGTTTCGAATACCGAAGTACCTGGTGAATATTTCCCGGACCACTTCACTATGCTCACATGAGCACATGAACGACCAGACAGAATATCTGCACTTCGGTATTCTGTACCAGATATTTTTCTACCCTGTAACTTCCTATCGCAAAAAACATCCTATACCCCACACCCTATACCCCACACCCTTTTACACCCTTGGTGCGGCTGCCAGCACTTCCGGCTTCACCTGATCGGCAAATTTCGAGAAGTTGTTGTTGAATTCCTGTGCCAGAGATTTGGCTTTGGCGTCATATTCGGCGCCACTTTCCCAGGTATCGCGGGGGTTTAGTAGTTCCGTTGGCACACCGGGACAAGAAACCGGCATATCCAGTCCGAAGACGGGATGTTTTGTGAAGTTGCCCTTCTCCAGTTCGCCGTTGAGTACTGCAGTAATCATGGCGCGGGTGTACGACAGTTTTATTCTACTGCCTGTTCCGTAGGGACCACCGCTCCATCCTGTATTGATGAGCCATACGTTAGCCTTGCTTTTACGGAGTTTCTTGCCTAGCAGATCGGCATATTTAGCAGGGTGCAGAGGCAGGAAAGGAGCGCCGAAGCAGGCAGAGAAAGTGGATTTGGGTTCTTTGACTCCCACTTCCGTGCCTGCCACGCGTGCAGTATAACCGCTGATGAAATAGTACATCGCCTGTTCGGGAGTGAGGCGAGAGACAGGTGGCAGAATACCATAAGCATCGCAAGTCAGGAAAAAGATATTTTTGGGGTCACCATCGGCGCGACTGGGCGAGAGTGCGTTATCAATATGGTAAATGGGGTAAGACACCCGTGTATTTTCTGTTACACTGCGGTCGGAATAATCTACATTTCGTGTTCCGGGATGGAACTTCACATTTTCGAGGATAGCGCCGTGCCTGATAGCCCGGTAGATATCCGGTTCCTTTTCAAGAGTCAGATCAATTGTTTTCGCATAGCAGCCTCCTTCGAAGTTGAAGACCTCATTATCTCCCCAGGCGTGTTCATCATCGCCAATCAGCATACGTTCGGGATCAGCAGAGAGAGTGGTTTTGCCGGTGCCCGACAGCCCGAAAAAAAGTGCTATGTCGCCTTCCTTACCCACATTGGCGGAGCAGTGCATGGGCAGAGCATCCTTTGTGCGGGTTGGCAGAACGAAATTGATAACCGAGAAAATACCCTTTTTGATTTCGCCTGTGTAGCCTGTGCCACCGATCAGGAGGCGACGTTTTTTTACATTAACTATGGCGAAATTATGCTGCCTGGTTCCGTCTGTTTCAGGGTTAGCCCTGAATCCGGGGACACAAAGTACCGTCCAGCGGGAATCGAAATCGCGGAGTACCTCGGGGTCGGGCCTCAGGAACATATTACTGGCGAACTGATTACTCCAGGGATACTCTGTTATAACGCGAAGGCGGAGGCGGTAATCCGGGTTTTTGCTGGCATTGGCAGCCAGATCACGCACGTACAAATCTTTCTTGTTGAGATAGCGACAGACTTTGCGCCAGAGCGCGTCGAATTTCTGCGGGCTGAAGGGGATGTTCACTTTGCCCCAATTTACTTTGGAGGCTGTTTCGCTGTCTTTGACGATGAACCGGTCTTCAGGTGAGCGGCCGGTGAATTCGCCGGTATGAATCACGAGAGCGCCGGAATCGGCAAGTTGTCCCATACCTTTTTGTATGGTGTGTTCCGCCAGTTCCTCTGGCGAAAGGTTCCAAAAGGCCGTTTTGTAATTTTTGAGGCCTAATTCGGAAAGGTTAGCTGTGGTGGGAACTAATCCGATTTCCTGCATGGTTAATTTAGTTTGATTGTTAGGACTGAGGTGCGATGCAGCGACCACGTATCTTCAACGAGAAACAGAAGTTTATGTTTTTGGTGGTGACAAAAACACGCGTCAAAGATACAATATTTGGCAAATGCGATTTTACATCGCTGTAATTTGGATGTTTTTTAAAGAGCAAGTTTAGAAGTCGCCCACGTTTACTCCTGCGAAGTATCCTGATTTCCACAGTAGCAGAATAATAATTCCTGCTACGATTCGATAATAACCGAAAATACGGAAACCGTGTCTGGTGAGGTAGCCAATGAACGCCCGGATCGCAATCAAGGCCACTACAAAAGCGATAACATTGCCGAATGCGAGCAATCCCAGTTCCTGAAAAGTAAAGGTACCTCCCTCGTCTGTGATATAATCCCAGAGCGATTTACAGGTAGCAGCGAACATAGTTGGTACTGCCAGAAAAAAGGAGAACTCGGCTGCTGTTGTCGGGGAAAGGCCCTGAGTGAGTCCGCCGATAATAGTGGCTGCCGAACGACTGACACCCGGAATCATGGAGAGTACCTGAAACAGGCCTATTCGCAGCGCGCGCGGGAGAGTTACATCGTCCACAGAAGTTTCGCGGAGACTGCGGTGAGCGAAAAACTTGTCGAGCCAGAGAAAAATTATTCCGCCGATGATCAACGCCAGAGCTACTACTACAATATTTTCGAGCAAGGCATCAATCTGTTTTTTGAGGAGTAACCCGAAAACAGCTGCCGGGATAAAGGCTACCAGCAGCTTGACATAGAAGGAAAAATTCTGCAGGAAGCGGCGCCAGTACAGAACCAGTACGGAGAGAATAGCTCCGAACTGGATGGCTACAGTGAATACCTTGACAAACGGAGATGAGGCGATACCCATTACCGATGATCCGATGATGATATGTCCAGTAGAGGAAACCGGCAGAAACTCGGTAATTCCTTCAATAATGGCGAGAATCAGCGCCTGTAAGTAACTCATGATTATTCTGCCACCGGGGCTCCATTCTTCCTGAAGATACCTACAACAACCGCTACAAAACCAGCTACCATACAGATGGGTGCCAGCGTAATCCGGGTGAAGCTATAGATAATTTCCGGTTCCCACTTATTAGGATCGGGCATAGAGCCTCCGGCCATGAGGAACAGACCTGCTACAATAAGAGCGAGTCCGATACCCATAAACACAAAATTATTGCGACCGAAAATCAGTTCCCGGTTAGTGGGTGTGTTGAAAATACTCTCTCTGGGTTGTGTGGCACGCGCTGGTGCGGGGGCCTGTTTCCTTGACTGCTGGGCAGATGCTTGTTGTTTTGCCATTATTTTCAGATTTATTGACCCTGTCAGGGTTATTTAGTAAAGATCGTCAATACGCATTTTGAGGAACCGGTTCACTACGAACCAGGTACTGAGTCCGGAGATGAGCATACCGAGAAACACCAGGGCGGTCATCACCAGCAGGATACCGTTCGGATCACCGAGTTCTTCAAGTTCGGGAACTACCGAATGAAGCCACACAATCATGAGGGAAAGCGCGAAAACCGCCAGCAGACCACTCAGAAGGCCGTTCAGTAATCCGCGACGAATATAAGGTTTTCCGATGAAAGACCAGGAGGCGCCCACGACTTCCTGATTTCTGATCAGAAACCTGTTGGAGTACAAGTCGAGGCGAATAGTGTTGTGAATGAGGGCCACAGCGGCGAAAACAAGCAGCAGGCAAAGCACGAGCGTAGCCAGTCCGAGCGATTCAAGATTATTGCTCACGTTGCCGGTATTGACTGCTTCAAAGTAAAGATCTGCCACTAGCGTATCGCTGCGAAGCGTTTCGCGCCATTCCGATAGTCTGGCTGTATCGAGGTATTCTGCTTTCACATTAAACCTGATGACATCGCGCAACAAATCGGGCATATCTTCGAGCATACTCGAGTCGCCAAGGTCTTCTTTCATGGATGCTGCCGCCTGCTCTTTGGTTATCAGCGTAACCGATTCGGACTTGACGAAAGGCTGTTGCTGAATACGCCGGATAAGCGTACTGACATCCCCCTGAGACTGTGTCGGTTTTAATTCCAGCCAGATATCTACCCTTTCCTTGAAGAGGTTGACTAACTTGCGGCCATGAAGCGTCATCAGTCCGAAAAAACCCAGCACGAAGAGTACCAGCGCGACGCTGACAACGGCGTAGAAGTAGGCAGGTTTTTTACGCGACATGCATTTCAAAAATTTATTGCAAAGGTAAACGAGTAATCGGGTGATTTACCGTTTATTATTCGTGAATTCCCCTGTTTTTTCAATTTGCCAATGACTAAGTATCATTTTCTGCTAATTTCAGGCCTGACAGGTATCGTATTGATAGCTTCATCGTTCCAGAATCAGGGTAAAATCTATTTTTCAAACCCGTCTTTTGAGGATACACCAAGGGCATCGGCCTCCCCCAGCGGATGGTATTCAGACATCCCCGGAAGTACTCCCGATATCCTGCCGGGTGCCTGGGGGCTCAATTTGCCTGCACAGGAAGGGAAGACGTGCTTGGGACTGGTTACCCGGAGCGATAACTCATCGGAGGCAATTTCTCAGGAACTGCCAGCTGTTCTGAAGAGCGGAGAATGCTACAAGTTTGAACTCTGGCTGGCCCATGCAGAGCAGTACGTAGGCTTCAACAAACCCTGCAGGATTCGTGTGTGGGGCAGCAGCAGTAAAACTGGGAAGAAACAATTGCTGACGAGCTCTCCGCTTGTCAGTCACCCCGACTGGAGGTTGTACAAACTGCGCTTTTCAACCTCTTCCGAAATACGGTTTATTACACTGGAGGCATGGTATGGTCCCGGTGTTACATTCCAGTATAACGGGAATATTTTGCTTGACAACTGCTCTCCCATAGAACTTTGCGAGCGGGCTTAAGAGCCTGCTCAAGAGCCTTCCGGGAAACAACAAGGGCCGCCCCGCCATTGCGGAGCAGCCCTGTCCTCGTCATAATACTTCTCTTTAATTTCTTGACTGTATCATTACACGGGTAGCGGAATCATTGTCCGCAGTGAGTGTGTAGTACAGTACTCCGGTTGTAGTCAGCAGTGCACGGTCGAGCGTAACGGCATTGTAACCCTTCGCGTAGTCGCCTTGCTGTGTGAATACTACACGGCCTGTTTCGTCATATACTGTCAGGGTAGCTGTAGCAGCTTCTGGCAGGTGGAATCCGATGAACGTCTTGTTGATGAACGGGTTCGGCTGGTTCTGATACAACTCGAAACCTACACCACTGATCGTCTGACCGTCGAAGCGAAGTGCTACATCCAGGCGGTTGTTCGCCGCATTGTAACCCTCTGCCTTCGTGATACGGCTCGATACGCTCATCATTTCGCTCAGCTTGCCTGCCTTCGCAGCCCTGAATGTTACAGTGAATGCATTCTCGCCGTCAACAGATACTGTCAGCGCGTCATCAAACACACCGAAGTTATTCTCCGATACTTTGTCTGACTTCACGATACCGGCTACTTCCAGTCCGTTCAGGTTCAGGGTCATCTGATAGCCCTGTACAACTTCACTCGCTTTGAAGGTAACATCGAATGTCTCACCAGCTTTTACTGTGCGGTCGTCGACATCGAACAACAGTGTACCGTTTGTACGATCGTCAACCTGCATCGCGCTGTTCGCTACTGCCGTGCCGTTCACGTCGCCAATCTTCACACCCACGAAGTCTTCCACCAGATTGTGTTGTTCGGCAGATCATTGTAGATACCGAGAATCAACTTGCGGAGTTCAACAACGTCGAATGTAGTGATCGAGTTGGACTTGTTCGCATCCGCAGCAATCATCTTGTACGGACTGCCCAACGGCTCAATACCCAGAATGTGTTTGGATATCAGCAACAGGTCGTATGTGGTCACACCATTCAGTGGACTGTCATCTTTCGATGGGACAACAGAATAGTTGGATGCCACCGGTACGCTGTTCGTCACTTTATACTCACCCAGATCGTCTGACAGATCGAAGTAGCTGAACGGCGGTGCGAAGTTCACGGTGCCGTCTATCGTCACCGTAGCCTCTTCCACTCCGTCTGTACCTTCTGTCTTCAGTGCTCCTGATACGTTCACCTTGTCGCTGTTCGGGCAGTTACCGTTGTTGTCCTGTACGATGATGTACGTCTCGCAGTAGTCGGCATTGCCGGCCAGGTCAATTGACCACAGTTCTACACACTGCGTACCCACCTCCGAGCAATTGAACGTCACCGTGGTGATCGGGTTGCCGTTCGCATCAACCGGGAAGCCGCTGCCGGTACCGCACTTGCGGATACCTGTCTGCAGGAACTGTGTCTGCGTGTAGTTGTCTACTGTGTACTCCAGGAAGTCAACATCGTTCATCGTGATCATACCAGTTGGCATGATGTTCAC
>JAJTFM010000091.1 GCA_021298575.1 Saprospiraceae bacterium
CCTATATTAAATAGTGTCACCACCTTGTTTCTGGTCGAGATAGTGCCTTTATACACCGTCAGCGCCTGATGATAACAAGAAAGTGTACTGTCAGGTTCGTTTTGCGAACGATAGGTCAGGCCTATGTTTGTGAGTGCAGACACCATATGCTCATAGTCTTTCAGAGCGCAAAAGACGCCGTACGCCTTTCTGTAATATTCGAGTGAGCCGGCTGGATTATTGCACAGCCCATATATATTACCAATACCAAGGTAGCTCAACCCCAGCGCGGAAGTATCTTTACTCATTTCCGAGAATCTCACCGCCTTGTACAGATACTCCTGAGATTCGGCGTATCTCCCCTTGTCTGTCAGTATTTCAGCATAGAAAGAAAGAATACTGGCTCTGTTTTTTTGAATATTGGCCCTCTCAATCAGGTTTACCGCCTCTCTGGTATATCTTTCTGCCAGTTCAGTTTGTCCCATTGCATTACTGAACCAGCCCATCCGGTACAGGGTCATAGCAACTTCGGTTGTATCTGCCCGATTTTGCCTCTGTAAATAAATATCCCGCTCTACACTGAAAGCTGAATCAGGCATACCCATAGTTGCAAAGGCATCGGCGCTGATATTGGCAACAGAGAGTGAGAAAGAATCACTGAGGGCATTTCCGGTAATCATGGCTCTGGCGGAGTCACACAATATCAACGCCCCTTCCGGATTAATGCCAACCAGATTCTCTGCCCTGGTGACGTATGATTTTATTTGGTTGTACACCGGGGTGTTCTTTACACTGCCGATACTGTCACACGAAACCTGCGTCAGTATTACAGACAAAATAATTATTGAGAGACGAGGAGTATTAGCCATACGGGATGAAGCGCGAAATTTTGAAGACCGGATTCAATGAAAAAATCAAAAGCAAAAGCGGCGCTAATATAGTTCACAAAAGCCATAATTTACCCATTTTGTCCACCATAAGGCCATATAAACAAAATCTATCAAAAAACAAATCAAATAAATAAACCTTTACCCCTTCATTGGAGTTAACTTTGCCAAAAGTTTATAACAATGGAAAATACAAACCCTCACCACCCGCACAGCGAGGCAAGCTACAACGTCAACAGCGAAGCCAAATGCCCGTTCACCGGTGCGGTTACTCGCCAGACTGCCGGCGGCGGTACCAGAAACCGCGACTGGTGGAATCAGATTAACCTTAATATCCTGCGCCAGCACTCCCCGCTCTCCAATCCGATGGATGGGGAATTCAACTATGCCGAAGAGTTTAAATCGCTCGACCTCGCAGCAGTGAAGCAAGACCTGGCCGAAGTCATGACCAATTCTCAGGACTGGTGGCCCGCCGACTACGGACACTACGGTCCGTTCATCATACGTATGGCGTGGCACAGCGCTGGCACATACCGTATCGGCGACGGACGCGGAGGAGCAGGTGCTGGCACACTGCGTTTTGCCCCGCTCAACAGCTGGCCCGATAATGCCAATCTCGACAAGGCGCGTATGCTCCTGTGGCCCGTCAAACAGAAATATGGCAGGAAGATTTCCTGGGCCGACCTCATGATTCTCGCCGGCAATGTAGCTCTCGAAACTATGGGCTTCAAAACGTTCGGCTTCGGCGGAGGACGCGAAGATGTCTGGGAACCCGAAGAGGATATTTACTGGGGATCGGAAGGCAAATGGCTCGAAGACAAGCGCTACTCGGGCGATCGTGACCTCGAAAATCCGCTCGCTGCTGTTCAAATGGGTCTGATTTATGTTAACCCCGAAGGCCCTAATGGCCACCCGGATCCCGTTGCTTCTGCCCGCGATATCCGCGAAACGTTCGGCCGTATGGCTATGAACGACGAGGAAACGGTGGCACTCATCGCCGGCGGACACACCTTCGGCAAAACACACGGCGCAGCTGACCCATCCAAATACGTAGGTGCAGAACCCGCAGGTGCCAGCATCGAAGAGCAGGGAACAGGCTGGAAAAATACTTTCGGAAAAGGTAACGCCGAAGATACCATCACCAGCGGATTGGAGGGCGCATGGACGACCACACCCGTACAGTGGAGCAATAACTACTTCGAAAATCTGTTTGGATACGAGTGGGAACTGAGCAAAAGCCCGGCCGGAGCCTATCAGTGGAAACCGAAGGACGGCGCTGGCGCCGGACTGGTGCCCGACGCTCACGACCCGTCGAGGAGCCACGCTCCTACCATGCTCACTACCGATATCGCCCTGCGCATGGACCCGGCTTACGAGAAAGTATCTCGCCGATTCTATGAAAATCCGGACGAATTCGCCGATGCCTTCGCGCGCGCATGGTTCAAACTCACGCACCGCGACATGGGGCCCCGTGCCTGTTACCTCGGCCCGGAAGTCCCGGCAGAAGAACTGATATGGCAAGACCCCGTCCCGGCAGCCAGTTACAAACAGATTGATGATCAGGATATAGCCACGCTGAAAGCAAAAATTCAGGCTTCAGGCCTCACAATCTCCGAACTGGTTGCAACTGCCTGGGCTTCCGCATCCACTTTCCGCGGCTCCGACAAACGCGGTGGTGCCAACGGCGCCCGTGTACGCCTCGCCCCGCAAAAAGACTGGCAGGTGAACAACCCGGCACAACTGTCGAAAGTACTCGGAACTCTGGAAGGAATTCAGAACGAATTCAACAGCAACCGCACCGACGGCAAACAGGTTTCTATCGCCGATCTGATTGTGCTGGCTGGAAACACGGGTATCGAACAGGCAGCCAAAAATGCAGGCACCGATATCACTATCCCTTTTACACCCGGACGTACCGACGCCACACAGGAACACACGGATGTGGACTCCTTTGCCGTACTGGAACCAAATGCAGACGGATTCCGCAACTACCAGAAGAAGAAGTTCTCCGTATCCACTGAAGAAATGCTGATTGACAAGGCGCAGCTCATGACACTCACCGCACCCGAAATGACGGTACTGATAGGTGGCCTCCGCGTCCTGAATATCAACTATAATGGCGCTCAGCACGGCGTGTTCACCAAACGCCCTGGCTCGCTGACCACCGACTTCTTCGTCAACCTGCTCGAAATGCGCACTTCCTGGAAGGCTGTAAATGACGATCAGGATGTGTTCGAAGGCCGCGACAGGGCAACCGGCGACCTGAAGTGGACTGCCACCCGCGCAGACCTGATCTTCGGCTCCAACACCGAACTCCGCGCACTGGCTGAAGTTTATGGATGCTCCGACTCGCATAACAAGTTCGTCCGCGATTTCGTAGCTGCATGGACTAAAGTGATGAATCTCGATCGCTTCGATCTGAAGTAAATAATACTTTCCAAACAGTATAAACACAGAAAATGGCTGTCCGGGGCAACCCGCGATAGCCATTTTTTTTCTGGAGTTAAAAAGAAGAAAAAGAACCAAATATCTCCCTATAGCCTGATTTTGAAACAGAGAAAAATAAAAATAATAATTTTCAGAACAAAATACCAAAAATACGCATTAATATTGAATCTCCAATTCGGGGCTACACCCGTTCATCAGCCAGCGTGCCATGAATCTGACACAAGTAATAAATACAACCAACATGACCAGGCAAGGTATTTCTGTAAAGTCCGGGATACACACAGCCGTTCTCCTAGTGCTCGTTGCTGTGGCCGCTCTCACCAGACAGTACTGGAAAGACACCCAAATGGAGTTCTGGTTTTCTTCGGTGCTGATTATCGCAGCCGGTATCCCGCACGGAGCACTGGATCACTTTGTGGCCCGCCATAACAGGAAGAAATTTGACCTGACAGTGTATGTGTTCCTTTATGTAGTGTGCGCTGCCCTGTATCTGGCTCTGTGGTGGTTCGCTCCGGGTGCCGCATTCCTGATATTCCTGCTCATAACAGCATGGCACTTCGGAGAAACGGATTTTTCCTGCTTCGCAGGCAACAAAAGTGCCGGATTGCTTAGTTTCGTATATGGCACAGCCATTACTATGTGGCTGCTGATGCAGGATAAACCCCTGCTGTTCCGCTGGACTTCGCTCATCACGGGCGACAACCCGACTGCCATGTCGCTCGTCTCCGCCATCGCAGTTATACCAGTTTATGCCTGGTTCCTGTTGCTCGGACTGATTCTGCTTGTTGTCAGTGAAAACCGGAAAGAATATCTGTTCAGAAATGTTTCCTTCCTTTTGTTTGTGCTGTGCCTGAGCCAGACCTCACTCCTGATGGGATTCATCCTGTACTTCACCGGCTGGCACAGTGTGAATGCGCTGCTGCACATAAAAGGCAGCGTTTTCAGGGATATGAACGGACGGCTTATGCTGGAGAAAGCCATGCCGGCAACACTCTCGGCCGTTTCTTTTCTGATTGTCATGGGGTTTATGAGCAATGGCGCCTGGCTCGACCGGTTCGGATTACCAGCCCTCTTTATTTTACTGTCTATTCTTACCGTTCCTCATATGATAGAAATGCACCGGCTTTACACACGCAGAAGCGAAAACACGTAATAAAGCCGATGCTGAAAGATTTAAAATTATGCGTGTTTTGATGATTTCAACGAATGATGTACAAAGATGGACATCATTTCTTGTGTAGCAGGATATTATCAACCATCTCTATATTTTTTTCAACTAACAGTCAACAATACTCATTTTCATTGAAATAATTCGCTGCTATATTGAAAAATTGACAATCAGAAAAAGGCTATGGTGTACTTTTGACTGAAGTTCATTACTTTTTGTTTCTATTCCAGTCTTTCTTTCAATGTTAGAGCTTGTTCATCGGCATACTGAGCAAACGCATCGTTGGGTATTTGATGCCGCAGTATCATAAAATTACTCTGTCAGCATGTCGGTACTGAATACTTTTTTTCTCGGCGGGGCACGTATCGTGACGCATATAGTCAGTTGGATACTGATTATCATCGTCATTTTCAACGCAGTCTATATTTTTCGGGGGCCGTCAGAGGCTGTCGGGCGTACCTTGCTGAACATCAGCTTCATGGCGACGATTTTCTACGTCAATTCGAAGGTACTGGTGAATTTTTTCTATGAAAAAAAACGATACGCCTGGTGGCTGGGGCTTGTCATCATTTTCTGGTTGACCATGGCAGCGCTCAGAACATGGTCCGAAATCTTTATCTTCGGCGACACCTTGATGGAACAGAATATGCCAGGCCAAAGAGGTCAATGGAGAACTTTTCTGATGTATATTTTCATGTTTTTTATACTGCTGATTTTCAGTTCGATGTATCAGATCTTTGAAAACAGAATTGAAGTGGAATCCAGAAACCGGGAGCTTGTCACCATGCACAATGAGGCCCGACTGAACTTTCTCAAAGCCCAGATAAACCCCCACTTTCTTTTCAACACGCTTAATAATATATACGCAGCCGCTACGCTGAATCATCCGGCAACGGCTGACATGGTGCTCAAACTCAGTGAAATGCTCCGGTATGTCACGTACGATACATTGTCGGAACGGGTACCTCTCTCCAGGGAAATGAAAACCGTTCAATCTGTAATCGAACTGTACATAATGTGCGCACAGTCTCCCCCTGATATCATCGTGGAAATGGAAGGTGAGGTGAGTACGGAAACAATTGAGCCCATGCTCCTGCTTCCGATTGTAGAAAATGCACTCAAACACGGTAATATGGGTGACGGCGCAGATACTTTTATGAGGGTCCGTATCAGTGTACACGATGATGTACTGCACTTTGAGACAAGTAATACCTACGATCCCATGAACGTACAAAAAGATCAAACTGGCGGTATCGGACTGGCCAATATCCGAAACAGACTCAGACTGCATTATCCCGAAAAACACAAGCTCACGATATCCATCGGACATGGCATTTATACGGTTTCTCTGAAAATTAAAAAAAAATAATCTGTATGAATGAAGCTCCAGGTATCCGGTGCCTGCTCGTGGATGACGAGTTTCTGGCACTGGCGCTGCTCGAAAAGTATGTAAACGAAGAACCCGGTCTGGTGCTGACCGGAAAATGCAAAAATCCGGTACAGGCGGTCGAAATACTCAATACTCAGTCTGTTGATCTGCTGTTTCTGGATATTCAGATGCCGTTGATGAGCGGTATCAGCCTGCTGAAAAATATCTCCAGCAAACCGGTTACTATTTTTACAACCGCATACACCCAGTACGCATACGAGGCCTTTGATCTGGATGCCGTGGACTATCTAACCAAGCCTTTCTCGCGGGAACGGTTCCGGCAGGCCATCCGAAAAGCGACCAATCTGCTCAGTCTGAAAAATAAAGACTCGGGCGCAGATTTACCCGTTATTTCGGGCGAAATGACGGTCAAATCAGACAGGAAATATGTCAAAGTCGCCTTCTCGGACATTCTTTTTGTCGAGGGATGGAAAGAGTATGTCAAAATTCATACCCTGAACGGAAAAATCATCACACTGGAGAGTATGAATAATATGGAGTTGATACTGCCCGATACGCACTTTTACAGGGTCCACAAATCGTATATTGTAAGTATCCCGCGCGTGAGGCGATTCGAGGATGATACGCTCATCATCGGAGACAGCAGGATTCCGGTGTCAAAAGCCAGAAAGAAAGAGGTCATTTCCCGTATTTTTACTGCACCCTGACCTGAAGAGCCAATGACGGATATGTACTAGCGTATCAGCATCACATCACCACTGAACAGTCCGGTGGTTTTATCCACGAACTCCAGCAGCGCAACCCACGTGTAAACACCCTCCGGCAAGTCCTTGTCGTTAAACCTGCCGTCCCACGCAGGCGCACCTGTGTACAACGCCCGGTCTCTCACCTCAAATACCAAACTCCCCCAACGGTCGAATATCTGCCACTGCCTGATGAATACCTCGTCAGGACTCTGCAGGCTGTAAAAATCATTCTCCCCGTCGTAGTTGGGTGAAAATATATTCGGAGCATATATCCGCCGGGTTTCATCCACCTCTACCCGTATCCCGACAGAATCGGAACAATACCCGTTCTCTGCCTTCAGGACGTAATCGGTAGTGTGCAGCGGTGAAGCCACCGGGTCGGCACAGTCCAGACAACTCAGCGATACCTCCCACGGATCACTCCAGTTGAATGTCACCGGCATGCCGCCACCTTCAATTCCGGGATTCAGTTGCACCTCCTCTCCCTGGTGTATCCGGTACAGGCCTGTGTGCTCCAGCATAACACCGGGAGCAGAAGATACCTCCCAGATTAGCCATGCCGGTTCGCAGCCATCAAATATACTGGTATAGTAAGTACCTGGCCCGCTGACCGTCAGCTCCGCGTCTTTTGTCCCGTTGTCCCACTCAAATGTCTCGCCGTAAGCTCCGGCATCGAGCACCACAGACGATTCCGGACATACATTTGCCTCCAGAAACACTGAATCTGACAAGGTTCCCCTCACTACCAGCCGACTGCTGTCAACCGGAAAGGTAAACGGATTGTCCGACTGCCTGAAAGGACCCATCACAATGGGCAGGTTATTCAGAAATGCCCGGTTGGAATAGGTGCCGGGGGGGATGTTGCCCGCCTGAACCAGTACAACCACTGTATCGGTGCCTGTCGGTAAATTCATCTGGTCTATGCAAAATACCCGGCCCGCACCGGTAACCACCCCCCCGAACGGATTGCGGCTTACCAAACCGAAGACAAAACCCTCCGGCAGGGTATCACACAAACTCGCGTTGAAGCGGGGCTCACCGGATTCATTCCGCACGGCAAACCGGAAGGCTACGTCGGAACAGGCGAAAATAGTGTCCGGCTCAAAGGTGTGCAGCACTGAAATAGTGTAGGGGCAGGATGCCGAAGTCACGTCGTGCCGCACAAATACCTCTTCGCATGCAGTAGCTGCCTTGAACGTAAACAGTCCGCCCGCACCCACACTGACCGACTGCGAAACGGTTCCGTTGCTCCAGGCTACACTTCCACCAAAATCAGTGGCATCCAGCGCAATGGTTTCACCATGACACACAAACCACAAGTTCGACAGCGTATCCTCCTCAAACCTGTTCACGAAGAAAGCCGTGCTGTCTTCAAAACCCGCTTCTTTTAAACAGTCAGACAGCAAGCTTTTGCCGTACTCTTCGGGTAATCCCTCCAGTACGGCCTGACTGTTGTATTTTGATTTGAGTATGTCGCCCACGTTGATCTTTACTACCAGATTCTTCTCCCCGGGGGTTACATGATCCAGCTGCATACGCATGGTTCCAGGTACAGTGATGGTATCCAGCACACCGCCAAACGAATTGAACTGAACACTTTTCACCGTGAAACCAGGTGGCAGCGGGTGCGAAAACAGCATATTGTGCAGAGTTTCTCCCGTACTGTTCACCAGCGTGTAGTTAAAAAACACATCGGTACAGGGCAACACCACCGAGGGCTCGGCCGTATTGCTCAACTCAACAGACCAGGGGGCTGATGCCAGATCGGAAATGTCTGCCAGCGCACCCGTAGCCATTCTTTTCTCTATCCCGTTGTTCATATCATAACTGAAAAAACCCTGGACAACCCCGTAAAGCGTGCTTCCCACAGCATATAAATCGCCAAAAGCATCGAAATATACACCCTGCATCAGGTGCCCCGGACCAGTCATGCCAAAAGGCGTGACTGCATTATTGGCCGGATTAATTCGAATCAGGCGACTGAACTGAACGTCGTACCCGTAAATCTGTCCGGTAGAAGGCTCAATCGCCAGATCACTCAGGTGACCCACGCCCGAAAGCTGTGTCACCGATACCCCGAATGCCGGATCAGTCAGATCAATACGCACAAGCTGAACAACATTGCCCAGTACCGTTGAGCCCGCTGCCAGCAGGTACCTGCCATCGGGTGTGATATCTCCCGCCAGATACAGCAGGTTGTTGTCGAGCCCGATAACACCAAGATCAGTATAAACAGCTCCCTGACCTATCCGGTACAGGTGATTATCGCTGCGACCAATACCATACAGAAACCGATCCGTCCGCCGGAAGCCCAAAGCATCCAGTCCGCCAGCCGGAAGCACTCCCACCGGAATAGTAGTTGAACTGTTATAACCGGCCTGTACCGTGAAAACATGCAGTTCATTGGTGTTTTTAATCACAGCAAACACCTGACCTGTACTGCTGAAAGGAACCTGCGCTGATACGCCTCCCGCGAGCACATACGCGAGAACGCACACCCACACACGGGCGCGAACGAACTTCATATAGCAAACTTCCGGTTCCATGCGGTAAAAATACCCATTTCCCGAATATCAGTGGAATTGTATCCGTACTTTTGTCCGTCTTTTTAAAGAGCTACCTCTGACATGAGAACTATCACGTTCATTCTTGCAATTTCGGTATGGTATTCCTGCCAGAAAACACCCTCTGCCCCACCACTTTTCATAGAAGTAAAACCCGAAGAATCGGGCTTTGACTTTATCAATCAGGTGGAAAACACCAAAGAATTTAATATCTTCAACTACCGCAACTTCTACAATGGAGGAGGGGTGGCTATCGGCGATATCAATAACGACGGACTACCGGATATTTACATGACCTCAAACCTGGGCGACAACAAGCTGTTTCTCAACAAAGGCAACCTCACTTTCGAGGATATATCCGAAAAAGCCGGTGTAAAAGGCTCGAAGTTCTGGAGTACCGGCGTAGTCATGGTGGATATCAACGCCGACGGCCTGCTCGATATCTATGTCTGCAACGCCGGATATAAACCCGGGGAAAAACCGGAAAACGAACTGTTCATCAATAACGGCGACCTCACTTTCACCGAAAAAGCGGCCGAATACGGACTCAATGAAGACGGCTATACCACACACGCAGCCTTCTTCGATTATGACCTCGACGGCGACCTCGACTGTTATATACTCAACAACAGTTTCATGCCGGTGAATACGCTCAACTACAGCAATAACCGCGAACTGTACGCCGAAGAATGGCCCGTGAAGGACTTCCTCAAGGGTGGCGGCGACAAACTGCTCCGCAACGACAACGGAAAGTTCGTCAACGTGTCGAAACAGGCGGGTATCTACGGCAGCCTGATCGGGTTCGGACTGGGTGTTACCGTGGGCGACCTGAACGGCGACAACTGGCCTGATCTGTATATTTCCAACGACTTCTTCGAGCGCGATTACCTGTATATCAATCAGAAAAACGGCTCTTTTAAAGAAGAAATTGAAAACTGGGTCGAACACCAGAGCCACGCATCCATGGGCGCCGATATGGCCGATATCAATAACGACGGCTTCCCGGATATCTTTACCACGGAAATGCTCCCGTCGGATGAAACCAGGCTGAAAACTACTACGCTGTTCGAAAACTACAATATCTATCAGCTGAAACTGGAGCGCGGTTTTTACCACCAGTACATGCAGAACTGCCTGCAACTGAACAACAAGGACCGTACCTTCAGCGAGATAGCCTGCTACGCCGGAGTGGCAGCCAGCGACTGGAGCTGGGGCGCGCTCATGTTCGACGCCGATAACGACGGCTGGAGGGACATATACGTGTGCAACGGTATATACAAGGACGTTGTTGACCAGGATTTTATTG
>JAJTFM010000092.1:0-1434 GCA_021298575.1 Saprospiraceae bacterium
TTAAAACGGATGTGTTCAGGAGGCTTATGTACTACACGTATGCCGAAGACCGCAGCAAGTTTCTCGCTATTCACGTGGATCAGATATGGGAAGCACTTGCAATGGTCAAGTCCGGAACAATGCCCAACAGTCTGGAAGACATCCTTGCCATGGCTCCGCCACCGGAAACAGACGAGGGCGATGAAGTTGAACCGGATTTCGAGAGCGTAAACGATGTGATTCAGCTTCCCCTCGAACAGCGCAAAAAACGGAAGAAGAAGAAAAAACAAAACAGGGATCGCTCACAATCTGCTGCTGCTGCCGTCGAGAAGGCAGCGCTCAGCGAAGCTGGTCAGGGTCGCCCGCGGGGACCTCAGGGCCGGCCCGATAACAGGGGCCCAAGGCCCGAAAATCGGGGCCCTCAGCAAGGACGCCCCGAAAACAGAAACCAGCAACAGGGAAGACCCAATCAGCCCAAACAGGGTGAACCCCGTCCTCCCCGTCCCGATTCCAGGCCACCTCAGCATCAGGACAAACCTGTTACGCCACCTGTTGCAGGAAAGCAGGAGCCGCCAACACCCGGACAGGGTGGTCAGGGGAATAATAATCCCCGCTGGAGAAACAACAACAAGAACCGGAATAATAAAGGACCTAAACAAGATTAACACAAAATGTCTTACGACGTAGCAGTCATTGGCTCAGGCCCGGGAGGGTATGTAGCCGCTATCCGTTGCGCCCAGCTGGGCTTTAGAACAGCTATTATCGAGCGTTACTCTGTACTTGGAGGCACCTGCCTGAACGTGGGCTGTATCCCGTCCAAGGCACTGCTCGACTCTTCAGAGCATTACCACAATGCCGCTCATACTTTCAAAACCCACGGAATAAACCTGAAGGATCTGAAGGTTGATCTTCCGCAGATGATACGCCGGAAAAACGAGGTCGTGCTGGAGAATAACAAGGGGGTGGAATTTCTGATGAAAAAGAACAAAGTGGATGTGTTCAACGGACACGGCTCTTTTATTACCAAAAACAAACTGAAAATAACTGGTCAGGACGGCTCCTCACAGGAAATTGAGGCCGCACGCGTGATAATTGCCACCGGCTCCAAACCGATAACACCCGCCAGCTTTAACTACGACAAGAAACGGATCATCACCAGTACCGAAGCCCTGAATATTGACAAGCTCCCCGCTACCATGGTGGTGATTGGAGGCGGAGTAATAGGACTGGAGCTGGGCAGCGTTTACGCGCGCCTGGGTACGCAGGTACACGTGGTCGAATATCTCGACCGCATTATTGCGGGTATGGATGCCGACTGTAGCCGCGAACTGATGAAGAGTATGAAGTCACTGGGTGTGCAGTTCCACCTGCGCCACGCCGTTACTGAAGTAACTTCAGGAAAAAGCAGCGTGAAAGTTATTGCTCAGCACCGCGACGATGAATCCAAAAAACTGA
>JAJTFM010000092.1:1451-10715 GCA_021298575.1 Saprospiraceae bacterium
GGAGGCCGATTACTGCCTGCTTTCCATGGGAAGAAAGCCTTATACAGACAGTCTCGGACTGGAAAACATTGGTGTTTCCACCGATGAGAAGGGCCGTATTCCGGTGAATGACCACCTGGAAACCAGTGTGCCGGGTATCTATGCCATTGGCGACGTGGTAAAAGGAGCCATGCTTGCTCACAAAGCCGAGGAAGAAGGGGTGTTCGTGGCGGAAGTGATGGCCGGACAAAAGCCGCATATCAACTACAATCTTATACCGGGCGTGGTTTATACCTGGCCTGAAGTGGCCTCGGTCGGTTATACCGAAGAACAACTCAAAGAAGCCGGCGTACCTTACAAGCCTGGCAAGTTTCCCTTCCGCGCGCTCGGTCGAGCCCGCGCGAGCATGGACCTCGACGGAATGGTGAAGGTGCTGGCTCACAAGGAAACAGACGAAATTCTCGGAGTACACATCGTGGGAGCCCGCGCAGCAGACATGATCGCCGAGGCGGTGGCACTCATGGAGTTCAGGGCATCAGCTGAGGATGCAGCCCGCATGAGTCATGCACACCCTACCTATACGGAAGCGTTCAAGGAGGCCTGTCTGGCAGCTACGGGTAACAGGGCGCTGCACGTCTGATATCGGGAGATCAATTTTTCCGCAGTACAGCGCGCTGAAATACGCTGAAGGGATAGGTTTTTACCTCCGGAATGTTTTCTCCCCCAACAATAGTGTTGCCTGTGGAGCTGATATTCGCTTCCAGTCCCGACAATACTTCGAAGATCATGGTGCTGTCGTCCACCTTCTCGTAGGTACACAGCACCCTGCTCTGTTGTACAACAAACCAGCACAGAAATTTGGGTCCCATCAGGAAGCTCTCCATCATGATGGAATTCTTCTCGTCCACCTTCCATATTCCCGTTTCCGGAGAAACCGGGACGAGTTCGTAGGGGCGCCAGTCCTTATCTCTGGAGCCGTAAACCAGCCCGAAAGTATATCTACCCTGCGTGGAAGTGTCAATTTTATGGATATCGACGCTCATTTCTACCGATTGAACCTTTCCGGCTCCGTTGAAAATATCGAGCGTACCCGTCCAGTCGCCCTGCCATGTTTCGGGGAACTGCGCAGATGCTATTGAAAGACAGGATATGAATGCAAGCGTGGTTAGTACGAACTTCATGATGGAGGAATGTTTGAATTGCAAAGCTACTTCATCACCTGCTTTTATGCCGGCATATCCGGTAAAAAATAAGCGGTTGGTTAAGGCTGATACTGAATGGCACGCTTGATTACAGCTTTCACTTTGCGCATCAGGCGGTAATACAGCGGTTTCTTTCCGTGAGTTTTTTTGTACAGGATATGAACCTGCGCAGCAACTTTTTGGGCGGCCAGTTCGCCGGATACAGGCGTTACTGGCCTGGCATTTATCTGTGCAGCCAGCCATTCGAGTGAATCCGGTGAGAAGTTGAACATATCGGATTCTGATTTTATGGTATGCTCCTCGTTATCATGTTTGAAAATATCTTCTTCCATGGAAACACCGCCCATTTTCTGCTCCAGCCAGGGACGTTCCTGTGCGATCAATTCGGTCATTGAATCGAGCAGGGAGGAGTGAAACGTCAAAGACGGCCCCTGCAGTGCAGAAAGAGCTCCAATCAGCAGGTAATTATTTTTTATGGCGGGACCGTAACCCCGCATTGGGCCGTAGCGGTTATAGGCATACAAGAACTGGATGGCGGGCAGACGGAGGCTGTCGTTCTGGCGGTAGATCTGTGTAGACTTGTAAGATAGTCCCGTTTGCCGGCAAAAGTGGTCCACTACATCACCGTTTTCAAATAATCCAGTGTCGTATTTGAACACACGAACGGCGTGAGCACCAAATGCCTCTTCAATAGGAATAATCCTGTTTTTTAGCCCCTGATTCAAATATGGGGGCACAGGAATGAATGAATCCAGCCTTAATCCTTTGATACGCTGTTGAAATCCGCTTTGAATAATATCTTTCCAATTGCGTACATAGATAATTACCTCCACTGCAAATCCATGGGACTCCAGCCGGTTTCGAAACAGAAGCAGCTCGTCTGTGCTAAAAAAATTGAAGCATCCTTCCCATGAAAACAGGAGGATTTTATTGTTTTCAAGAGCGTTATTTATTTTTTGGACAATATAATCTTCTGTTATTGCTTTATATTCTGCCAGTTTTTCGGGAATCAGATTGCCGATGGTATATTCCACGTAGGTGGTTGGCCGGGAGTGTACCCAGTGCATAAGGTCGAAAGCGCTGTCTATTCCATACTGGCATACATACACAAATTGGTCACTGGAAATGGCACTGTCATACAGGTATTGCTGTATAGAAGTGGTGCCGGTTTTGGGCATTCCGGCATGTAGAATACATTTTGGGCCAATACTTGCCATTATTTTCAAAATTGTGTATTAATTTCATCCAGTATGCGTGGAAGAACTCCCCTGTTATCCACCAGAATACTGGCACTCCCCCCCAATCTTTGTTCGAACCTGATTTCTTTGCCGAGGCTGGTAGGTATTTTATTGTTTTTGGCTTCCGGCAGGCTGATAGTCACGGAATAACTTTTTTCTCGGGGCATCAGTGCTTTTGAACTGACGATGCCTTCCACGGTGCCGAAAATATGTGCGGGGTATCCTGCCACTTTCATAACCACTCTTTGTCCGGGCTGTATGCGTTCGCCGGCTGCCACGGTTACGACTGCTCTCCCGATGATGGCATCGGGGCTTCCAGGGGGTAAAATGGTCATGAGTGGCATTCCCACGCGCACGAAGCCTCCCGTTTTCAGGTCATTCAGCGATACTTTTCCGGTTGCCGGAGCAACAATCAGATAGGATTGTTTCCAGCGGTCGAGTGCTGTACTCAGCAGGTTCAGACTGTTCTGAAGGAGTGTACGGGTGGCTCCTGCTTCAGCAGTGGCGTCGTCGGTTGACTGAAAATCGGATAGCAGGCGTGAGAAACTGGAATAGTCGGCCAGCAGATCGCCCAACTGGAGTGAATCAGGTGCTTCCAGTGCCCTGAAGTCGAGTGATGCGTAAGTTTTCCATACTGCTATGCAGGAATCCAGCAGGAGCATATCCTTGTAGTCTGCTGTGCTTTGCAGTACGGCAAGGGGCTGGTTTTCGCGCACCAGCGAGGTGTCTTTCACGAATATTGCCTGCATGCGTCCGTCGGTTCGCGCCGCCACGTCGGTGGGTGGGGTAGTGGAGGTTATCTCCACGTCCGCCTGAACGATATCCGGGTATTTTACGAACCATGCCACCAGAATGAGGAGCAGGATACTGAGCAGTACAATAGTAGTTCCCCACCTGACCAGCAGGCCGGGTGGGGAGCCGAGTATTTCCTGAACTTCCTCGGATCTTAAATCAACGAAATCTTTGGGAGCCATTGTTCAGATCAGTGTCCGCAGACACATTTGGTTTCCGAGCAGGTATGTCCCACTCCTGCTGCTCCAGTTTCACCGCCGGGCATTTCAAACCAGAATTTGTTGCGTTTCTTGTCGTGATTGCCTGTTTCGTTCATAGTATCGGGGTTGTACAGACGGCCGTTTACCATGACATAACGAATTTGTTCGCTGTTTCTGATATTGTCGAGCGGATTGGCATCGAGAACGATCAGATCAGCCAGTTTTCCGGCCTTGAGGGAGCCAATTTCAGCATCCATACCGAGGCTTTTTGCTCCATTGATGGTGGCGCAGCGGATAGCCTGCAGATTGCTCATGCCGCCCTGTTGAAGCATCCAGAGTTCCCAGTGAGCGCCGAGTCCCTGTAATTGTCCGTGTGCTCCCATATTGATATTTACTCCGGCATCCTGGAGTTTTTTGCAGGTTTTCGACACCAGAATATGTCCGTTCTGGTATTCTTCATCGGGCGCCTTGGTGATATGCCGGCTTCGTTCCATGATAATGTGTCGCGGGGTGAAGCTGAGAAGTCGTTTTTTGGCCCAGACATCGGTATTCTGGTACCAGTAGTATTCTCCATTGAGGCCGCCATAGCACACAATCAGGGTGGGTGTATTGTGTGTACCGGTTTTGCTCCAAAGGTTCACTACATCCTGATACATGGGTGCTACTGGCAGATTGTGCTCAACGGTTGTATGTCCATCAACAATCTGGGTCATATTATGAGCGAAGAAAGAGCCTCCCTCCGGTACTACCTGCATGCCGAGTTCGTGTGCTGCTGCCATCACCTGCTGGCGTTGTTCGCGGCGCGGCTGGTTGTAGCTTTTCACCGAGAAAGCGCCCCAGGCTTTGGTTCTGCGCAGGGCAGCGCGTGCGTCGTCGAGTGAATTGACGGGCGCCTTGAAATCGCCATCGGCTCCATACAGTATGGTTCCGGTGCTGAACAGGCGCGGTGCCACCATTCGGCCCGATTTGATCATTTCCGACTGACTGAACACCATTTCCGAGTTGGATGACGGATCGTGCATAGTGGTAACGCCGTACGCCAGGTTGGCGTAGTATTCCCATTGCTTCTGCGGACTCAGGCCGTATCTGAAGTTGCCGCTGTGTGCGTGTGCGTCCACCATTCCCGGCATTATTGTTTTGCCTGAGCAGTCAATCACCTTGTCGGGCCGGGCCAGTCTGGCCCGCTGGTAATCCGCCTTTGTTCCCGCGAAGGCTATTTTGTTGTCCTGAACGAGCAGTACCCCTTTTTCAATCACCTGATCTCCCTCGCAGGTGATGATGCGCGCGTTGTCGAACAGGATAGCCCCCGTCGGCTTGTCGGCTTTCAGCTGCAGTCCGATTTTGATACCGGTTGTATCGAGTTCGGGCAATGAATCGGGGGCTCCGGGCAGGAAGGAGAACCTTTCATTGAGGTTGATAGTGAAATACTCCTCGCCGAGTGTGTAGTGAATCTGTTTTGAATCGGCCGACCAGTGCAGGTTGTAACCGGCATCGCGTCCCACCAGTGTGGCTGGTACCGATCCCATGTCGCCGCTCACATCCAGCGTTTGTCCGGGCATGGGCATGGCACAAATGTACGCTTTGTGGAGTTCAGTGAACGCCAGCCACTTTCCGTCGGGAGATGGCGTCCATTGAGCAGCGTACCTGCTTTTTGCCAACACCTTTTCGTCATTGCCATTGAGATCGAACGAGCGGAGCGACTTGTCGAACCCGCCGAACAGATAACCGCCGGTTGACACATAAATACGCTTGCCGTCGGGAGAGAAGCGCGGATTCTCGCCGGTAGCAGTCACAAAAGCAGTCTTGCCCGTGGAGAGTGACAGGATATAGATGCCGGGTTTATTGGCGTGTGTGAAGCCGAGTTCATCGTCACCGCCCTGTTTTCTGTACACCACCGATTGTCCGTCGGGGGAGAAGGAGGGAGTCCTGAATATTCCTTTTTCAGTGGAGATCACGCGCGCGCCTGATCCGTCGGTGGCGGCCATGATGATTCTGCCCAGCGACTCATCGTTCCAGTCTACAAAAACCACCCGTTTGCTATCCGGTGAAACGGCAGGCTCGAACTGATTATTTTCCTCTGCGACGACTTCATTTTTGTTCGGAAACTGTATTACTGTGCCGCTTTTCAGGTCCTTTTTATACAGTTTTCCGGCGGCATTGAAGAAGAGAAATTTGCCGTCGGGTGAAGTGGTGGCTTGCCGGATTGCGCGGGCGGTGAACTGCTCTTCAAATACCTTCTGTGGTGTACGCTCTGTTTCTGCGACTTTTGTTTTTACCTGGCAAGTGAACGGGATGTTCATTTTGAGCGATGAACCGGGCTTTTGACCGTTCTTCACGGCCTCGGCTGTTTTCAGAGCGTTAATTTTGAATATCTTTCCCTGTTGCCAGATAACGATATTCTCTGCATCGGCCCACGAGAAACCGGGGTAGCATCCGAAGATCGTCCAGGCTTCCTGCTGGTCCTTGTCGAGCTGGTCGTCAACGGGGTATTCTTCGCCTGTTTCCAGGTTCAGCAGGAAGAGCACAGTGTTAACTTCTTGTCTTCTGACAAATGCCAGCCATTTGCCATCATTGCTGATTTGCGGGCGACAGGCGCCGCCCGAGCCACCTGTGATATCTTCCACTATTCCCTTTTCGCGGTTGTAGCGTCTGACAGCGAATATCTGTGTATTGGGGTTCTTGTTATACTGGAAGTAACCGCCTCCGTACATGTCTTCACTGAAGTAAATGTATTTGCCATCGGTGGAAACGGACGGTTCGTTCAGGTCCTGCTGGTCGTTTTTGCGTTTGGTGAGTTGAATACCATCGCCACCGTTGACGTGGTACATCCAGAGTTCTCCTGCACCAAGCGAACGGGTAGAGGTAAAGTGTTTCCGGGCAACGAAATAGTCCTGGTCAATCCACTCGGCGTTATTGAGAAGCCGGAAGTTTTCCTTTGTAATCTGGCGGGGCTGACTGCCATCGGCATTCATCACCCAAATATTATCGCCCCCGCCGGCGTCGCTGGTGAAGAGAATCCTGCTTCCATCCGGAGAAAAGCGCGGCTGTACCTCCCAGGCAAGTCCGGAGCGGAGACAGGTGGCTGTGCCACCGGTGGCTGGCATGGAGTAGATATCACCAAGCAGGTCGAATACGATGGTTTGTCCGTTGGGTGAAACATCGAGGCACATCCAGGTGCCTTCTGAAGTGGAGAACTCAATATCCTTGTAGCGGATACCTGTTTCGGGATTATTTACATCCCATTTTTTCTTGTTCTGGGCCTGAATGGCGAGCGTGCTGAAGATCAGCAGCGTAATGACAGAGATATATTTCATAGCTTCAACATGATTTGCCCTGCATAATTACGGCAATACAGACAAATCACGTCGGAAAAATATTCCAAAGTTATTGGAAGGCCCTTAGAGCTTGTTCAGGATTCTTTTCCGGTGGCAAAAACAGGCTGATTTTTTGTCATTTTTTGCATTTTTGAAGGCGCACAGGGAGCTACGTAACTGAAAAAAGGTGAAAAACGAGACGTTTTTGACTCGGCGAGAGAATCCTGAACAAGCGCTTATTCGACCGGATTTTTACGGCCGGGCGTCAGTTTCAGGAGAGTCAGTTTCCAGAGTGCCGATATATCCGGAGAAATATTCAAGCGCAGGATGAGGAACGCAAACATCAGCGCGTAAGACCCTCCTTTGATAATCATATCTGCAACAGGTAGCCCTGTTTCCGGTATGAGCATGGCAATGAACACGGTTGCCAGAGCCAGGAATATGGAAACGAGTGTATTCCGGGTAAACGGGAACAGGCGGTAAATACGCCATATAAGCCACACACTGAATGAGTTATACAATGTTACCGATACAAGCGTGGAGATAGCAGCCCCGTAAAAACCGATGGTGGGGATTAGCCATAGATTCAGTCCGACCGTTATTGCCGCGCAGGTACTTAATGAAATGAGCGCATACCGGTAGTGTGGTGAATAATAAACCAGGTAATTATTGAGTCCGGTTGTCATTTCCACCAGTCTGGTGAGTCCGACAAAGAAGAACACCCATATACCTGCTTCCATTTCACCCGAGTGGTCTGTCGGGAACAGTCCGAATATAGGTCTGATGGCGACCCACATTCCGCCGAACAGGAGTGCACCTGCCACCAGAAGGTTGATGGATACACTTTTGTAGAGTTTTCCGAGTTCCTCCAGGTCATTTTTGGCAAGATATTCTGCTACAGAGGAAGCGCTGGCCGAGTACAGACTTTTGATGGGTATTTCGATGATGGCAGCCAGTGCGGTAGCAATGGCAAAGGTGCCGGCTGCGCTCTCCGCGCTGAGTGAACCCACGGCGAAAATATCAGATTTAGAGGCTACGAGCAGGGCAAAGCCACCCAGCGACCAGAATGCGATATAGGCGCCCATTTCCTTTCGCAGGTCGGGCGTCAGGAATTTCCAGTTGGGTTTCCAATGCCATACACCCAGTTTCTTCAGGTAAACAATCATGGCCATAGTTACCAGACCGGAGTGAAGAACCATACCCCATATCGCATGGTACAGACTGATCCACTCTTTCCAGACTGCGATCATAAGAGCTGGCAGAACCAGTTTTTGGGAAAAATCGAGCAGCAGTGAAGGAATGACTATTCGCTTGAAATTGGCGGAATAGGTGTAAAGTACAGTGCTGACAGTAAAGAAGAAAGCAATTGGAATGGCAGCTGGCAGATACGCTGCGATGAGGGGGGAACGCCCTGAAATACTGCTTGTATAGGGTTCCCAGAAGATAGCTGCGAGGCCCAGGCTCAGTATAAAGCCCAGGCCACACAGCGCCATAAGAAGGGGTAAAAAGCCGTTATTCCCTACCGATTCGTCGCGGAATTTCGGGAAGAAGCGGATAGCAACGGTATTTGCCCCCAAAGAGAGAATTGGTAGTCCTAACAGTCCCGCCTGGAGCAGCACCTGAATAACGCCGTATTCCTGTCTGACATGTGGGTACACCAGAAACGTACTGAGGGCACCCACGCTCAGGCCGATCAGATTGACGGCCGAGTGTTTGATGGATTGACGGCGAATTACTCCCATTACATTATTCTGTCACGGCGAGTTTTTTCAGGATGGTACCGAGTTCATTTTGCAGCAGTACAAAATAGATACCTGCATTTAGATTTGCAGTAGGTATCTCAATCAGATTTTCACCGGGTTGCAGTTTGACTGATTCGAAGTAGCAGCGACGGCCGGCGGCATCAGAGACTGAGACAAGTGCGTCCATGTTGTCGTCGGCAGTGAGCTGAAGGACAGCCGGCAAGCCTGCCGGAACCGGGTTTGGAGTGAGTGAAGCAAGCACATTTCGCTCCAGATCATTCGTGGCGGCAAAGTTGTATGTTCTGAATACACCTACCTGCTGTGGAGCCAGCTGCTTGCTCAGGTCCCACTCGCTGTACAGGCGCACACGCCAGTACAGGAGACGGTTGTTCGGGATATTTTTAGTGACAGTGAGTGTCGTGGTATTGTAAACAGTCTGCCAGATAAAACGGGGCAGCATGTTTTCCTTCAGGCCTACTTCTACAGTGTATAGTGAGGCATTTGGCACCGGATTCCATGAAAAAGTCACATTGTTATACTGAACGTACTGAGTATCGAGCGGAGCAACCAGTTCTACCGGTTCATCTTCAGAGATCTCCTGAAGCGGGTCGGTTATCTGCAGATAGTCGGAGTGTTCGGTCATCAGGTTGTTCCGCATTGCAGCAATTTGCTCGGGAGTGAACCTGTTGGCGCATGCGTCAAGTGCATAGCCCATGATGATGGTTGCATCGGAGCGGAACGCTACGCTGTCTGGATCGAGCTGAACAGTGACACTTTCGCCGTTCTGGTTACAATTC
>JAJTFM010000093.1:0-13352 GCA_021298575.1 Saprospiraceae bacterium
CCCGTTTGTGAATCGCACGGTGATCGGCTTCCACCTTCCGGAGGCGGCGACAGCCGTACTGACGATCACGGACGAGAGTGGCCGACTGATTTACACGCAGCAGGGCGACTACGCAAAGGGATACAACGCCATTACGGTAGATCGCGCGCTGCTGAACACCACAGGAATCCTGTACTACACGGTGAAGGCTGGCGATGACGCCGCCACGCTGAAGATGATACAGGTGGACTGATGGAGGATTTGACTCATTGCGAGTAGACGAAACAAATAGTAGTATTATGACGAGGACAGGGCCGCTCCGTAATGACGGGGTGGCCCTTGTTTTTCCGGGTCGTGTAGAAAATCCTGAACATACTCCAATATCTTTGCCCCGGACATTTCAGTTTTCATGACAAAAGACACAGAAACCTATTTCGCCGAAGGGTGCGGGCGCTGCAAACTGGGCGGAACACCTGCCTGCAAGGTACACACCTGGGCCGGGGAGCTGCAACTCCTGCGGGCTATCCTGCTGGACTGCGGGCTTGCGGAAGAATCGAAGTGGGGTATGCCCTGTTACACGTATGGAGGGAGCAACATTCTGATGCTGGCAGCTTTCAAAGATTTTTGTTCAGTCAGTTTTTTCAAGGGAGCGCTCTTGCAGGATACGGAAGGAATATTGGCAAAAGCCGGAGAAAATACCCAGGCAGCCCGACTGATACGCTTCACAAACGTGCAGGATGTAACAGCGCGTGCAGAATTACTCAGGATCTATATATTTGAAGCCATAGAAATCGAAAAGGCAGGGTTAAAGGTGGAATTCAAACAGCCCGATGAATTCGATGTGCCGGAAGAGTTTCTGAATCGTATGGAGCAAATGCCGGCACTGAAGGAGGCCTTTCACGCGCTCACGCCCGGGCGCAGGCGCGGGTACCTGATGCACTTCTCGGGTGCCAAACAGGCAAAGACCCGTGAGGCGAGAATAGAAAAGTGTATTCCTGCCATACTGAGCGGGAAGGGAATAAATGATTAATGGCCGATTTCAAACTGTACTGCCGTGGGGTGAGTTATGCTTTAGTTTCAGAATACCGGAGAAAATTTCGTCGCTATTTTCGTGTAATCAGGCATTGGAGTTGGGTGGGAAGTTGATTTTTTTCATAAGATCTTCCAGGTAATCAATCTGAACCTCCTGTATTTCAAGGAGTTTTCTGTTTTGATGAACCAGCAGATGATCCATTTTTTCGCTGAGCAGTTTGATTTCCAGTTCAGATTTGAGATTTACTTTATAGTCGTTTTCTGCGCGCTGACGATCCTTTTGTTCCTTGCGGTTCTGGCTCATCATGATGATGGGTGCCTGTACAGCGGCAATACAGGATAGAATCAGGTTGAGCAGAATATATGGATACGGATCGTACGCATACCGGCCCAGTAGCCAGGTGTTCATCATCATCCAGCATATCAGAAATGAGAAAAAAGAGATAATAAACGTCCAGCTGCCCCCGAATGTTGCGATTTTGTCGGCCAGCTTTTGTCCGCGGGTACGGCGCGATTTCTTCTTGATCTCAATGTTTTCGGAAAGAATGGAGTTATTCTGTATGGCGCGCATCACGTCAAGATCAATCTGCGCCAGTTCCCCGTGTTCCTGCTCAACCAGTCGGGTCAGATAGAGCCGCCGGTATTTGTTCAGTTCATCCATTGACAGGATGCTGTCTCCGTTAAAATCGGGATATTCCTCCCGGATCAGGTTAAAAACTCCTTGTCTGATTTCATTGCCGGATACAATCTCGGAGTCCTTTATTGTCTGTTTTGAGACATCGCTGATGGCCATTTTATCAAGTGGTTTTACTGATGTATAATGATTTTGGTGTGTATTCTGCGTTTTCCGGCTGTGATACCCAGGATATAAATTCCTGGTTCAAGAAAACCGGTATCAACCTGTGTCTCCTCACTGGTTAAACGGATACTGCTGCTGATCCGACCATGCAAATCGCTGAAAGTTACATTGATTTCTCCGTTGTCATCTTTATTACTCCTGATTGTCAGGTAGTCACCTGCCGGATTGGGATATAAGCTGAATGTACCTGTATCGCCGGCTTCTTCCGTGAAAACAATACACTCTGGTGTACTACCGGGAACCGAACTCAATACTCCCTGGTTCGCGCCCCAGTCATACCAGCTACCCGCGGTTCCGGTCTTCCAGTCGTTCAGATTGAAAGTGCCGGTCCCCGAGGGATCTCCCGTTATTCTGAATACTTTCAGCGCTTTGCCGCTCTGGTTCCAGGTGAGAGGTTGCCCTGGAGTACAACTTTCAGGAGCCGGTTCCGATATTTCACAGTTAATCTGAATGAACCATGCATGGTCATCGTAAAGCGGTGCGCCTCCGAATACCCGTGCAGTTCCGCTGGTATCAATACAAACAGCTGTATATTCGTCGCAGGCTATAGCCCGTGCTTCTGTACCATAATCGTTGAAAATTCTCGCCAGAAATACTGCCAGACGACCACGGCGATCCGGATTGTCGAAGTGTGTATCAGTAATCACATCACTCAGAAACCTGTTTTCCAGAAAAAGGGAGGAATCAACGGTTACTTTGGAGTCGAACGGATTGGCCAGGGCTGCTGCAGAAGTTACCGTTCCGTTTCCGGCCGAAAAGCGGTAGCCTCCCTGTATAGCCATACCCGCACTGGTACCCCCGATAACGATATTACGTTCTTTGACAGCCTGGTTAACAAGACTGTCCACGGCTGTATTTTGCCAGTATGATATGTATTTCCACTGGTCGCCACCCGCAAACCAGATGGCTTCGGCCTGCCTTATTTTCTGGAGTACATACGGACTGTTGCTCGCGGCTGCACTGCTGCAGACGATGGTTTCCACCGAGTTCAAACTGACACCCAGTGTGGAGTACATATACTCGTTGTAACCGTCGGCACCGCTGGCCCGTAGCACCAGCACATCGCCCCCGCCCGCGCGCTGCAGGAACCAGCGCATGGCATTGTCGTCTTCGGTAGCGCCACCCATCAGACAAACTCCACCCGCCGGACTGGCCATTTTGTCGGACTGGTTGCCGGTGAAGTAGGAGGTATAGCCCTGACCATACATCAGAAAGGGAGTCAGAAGTAAAAACAGGATTTTTCGCATGGTTTTTAATCCGGAAAGCCCGGCACTGCACGTTGGTGTCCGGTTACGGGCATATATCCAAATCAAAGTTATGAAAAAAACAGAGTTTGATTGATACAAAGATTCATTTTGACGGAAATAAGGGTTCCTGCACGTTTGTTTCCTCCGTATCATTGTCCTTTAATTCAATTCAATATGACTATCAGACATACCTCCGCCTCGCTCCTGGCTGTTATTCTCCTCCTTGCCGTCGCTTGTCAGTCGGTAAACAGAGAAAATCCTTCCGAAGCCGGAGCTGCCCTGGGACTTTGGGCGGCGTCGCGCATGTTTCCCGACGGACAGTTTCACACGGAAAAGTATATGGAGGCCATGGCTGCCATGCGGGCCGCTGACAGGGGCGACAGAAACCCGGGCTGGGAGCCGCTTGGCCCCACAAATATAGGCGGTCGTACGCTGTGTCTGGCCGAACATCCGCTGGATTCCAATATTATCTGGATGGGAAGCGCTTCCGGCGGTATCTGGAAAACAACTACTGGCGGCAGGGGTGCCGCTGCCTGGCAGCGGGTGGAAACCGGTTTCCCGGTACTCGGTGTGAGCAGTATTGCAATCAATCCCGAAAATCCGAAGGTTATCTACGCAGGGACGGGAGAGGTTTATAATCTCGAAAATTCGCTCCCCAACATAGCCATACGAACCACAAGGGGTACTTATGGTATTGGAATATTGAAGTCTGCCGATGGCGGACAAACCTGGAACAAGTGTCTCGACTGGAGTTACGGGCAGTTACGGGCGGTTCAGCATATCAAACTCAACCCGTTACGGCCGGAAACGGTGTATGCAGCCACCACGGAAGGTTTGCTCCGCAGTTACAATGCCGGTCTTTCCTGGCAGGTCGTCCATCCGCTTTCCATGGCGGTGGATATTGAAATCAATCCTGCCGATACCAATATTATATATGTAACCCACGGCTCGCTCGATGATAACGCGGTGAGCGGAATATACCGGTCTGAAAACGGAGGCACCTCATTTGCGAAGCTGGCCGGCGGATTGCCCGATTCATACTCGGGCCGCGCCAAACTCGGGATCTCGCCCTCGCAGCCCGGGGTCATTTATGCCAGTATCGGCGATGTGCTCAAACAGGTGGGTCTGTACAAAACCACCGACGGCGGCGACTCCTGGACGCTGATCAACAATACCGATGTATGCAAGCATCAGGGCTGGTATTCGCATGATGTGGCCGTTTATCCAACTGATCCCAATACTATTTTCTGGGCCGGGTGCGACAGCTGGAAGTCTGTTGACGGAGGTGCAACCGTCACACAAAAATCTTACTGGTATCTCTGGACATTCGGTTATGTACCCGCCGGTGGCCCCGAAGGACCATCGGATTATATACACGCAGATATTCACCGGGTCTATTACAGCATACATCATCCCGACAGGCTGATGGCAGTGACCGATGGCGGACTGTTTCTTTCCAGCGACGGCGGTGAAACGTTCGAGGGCAGAAACGGCGGATATCAGACGCAGCAGTTCTATGCCAATGCCGGTAATTCCTCGGGTAATCCCGATTTGTGTATCGCCGGTATGCAGGACAATGCGACAGCCATTTACAAGGGTAATCCTGCGTGGACGCGCGTGCTCGGGGGCGACGGACTCAGTGCTGCCATACGACCCGGAAACGACAATATCATGTATGGATCCTATCAGTACCTCGCTATAAACAGGAGTACGGATGGTGGCGCAAGCTGGCAGGGAATTGGAAGCCAGATCAACGAGGAAGCAGCCTTCAACGGCCCGTTCGAACTCGCCCCCACCAACGCCGATATCATGTACGCGGGCGCGAAAAGCCTTTGGCGCTCAACCAACGCGGGCCAGAACTGGACAAAAGTGACACAGGTGGTTGATGAGGGGAATTTCATAATCACTATCGCTGTAAATCCGGGCAACTCAAATCAGCTTTACTTCAGCACAGCACCCAATATTACCAGTCAGGCCAGGGTGTTCAAATATGTTTCCGGTTCGGCACCTCAATTGATGACCGGCCTGCCAAACCGCTATTGTATGGATATCAACTGGCATCCGACCAACCCGGAAACAGCTTATGCCGTTTTTGGTGGCTTTAATACCCAGCATGTGTGGCGCACCGTTAATGGCGGACAAGCCTGGGAAGCCATAGACAACGGGCTTCCGGACGTGCCGGTAAATACCATGGTAATAGATCCCGGGAATCCGGAGATACTTTATATTGGTAACGACCTCGGTGTGTGGATCAGTCAGAACAGCGGTGAGTCATGGGCGCCATACGGACAGGATGGACCACAGGCCATGCTGGTGATGCACCTGAGTGTAATTCCGCAGACCCGAAAACTCCGGGTAGCTACGCACGGACTGGGTATGTGGCAAATTAATATGGCGGAACCTTCGGAGGCAAACTCGCCAACCGGTGCATTGACAGGGTTAAAGGTATTCCCCAATCCGGCCAGCGACAGAACGACCGTTACCTGTACCCTTGGCAAGCCGGATGAGGTGGCGGTCAGCATCACTGACCCGTCCGGGCGTATAATACTTCAAACGGCCTTTTCACGTGAAACCGGGGGCACACATGCTGTGAGCCTGGAACTTCGCGATGTTCCATCAGGTGTATATATTCTCTCGTTGATATCACGCAGGAATGGAATACTCGGACGTGAAAAAGTTCTTGTTAGAAAAAGAGAATAGCATCGCCATCTTTTTTGCTACTTGCAATAGGCATTCATGTACTGACGTGCGTCGGGATAACCAAGCTCGTTCGATCTGACAAGGAATTTGCATCCGTTTTTCCTGTCATCGAGCCCGATGTAGCAGATACCCAGCAGGAATTCAGTTTTGCCGTTTTTATTCCCGGCACCCATGGCTATTGCCTTGTTAAAGTAAGGTATTGCCCTTGAGAACTGATTCATTTTCAGAAAACATATTCCAATGTTTTCCTGGTGAGAAACCACGCCAGGCTCTTTTTCCGCACTTTTTATCCACAGCTCGGATGCTTTCCGGAAATCATTGTTTTTGAAGTAAACGACTGCCTGAGATGCGAAATCAGTAAGGTCGGTG
The DNA here is from genome assembly GCA_021298575.1 of Saprospiraceae bacterium. Taxonomy (GTDB): domain Bacteria; phylum Bacteroidota; class Bacteroidia; order Chitinophagales; family Saprospiraceae; genus M3007. Next base: position 6,187 of record JAJTFM010000093.1, read on the forward strand.
CCCGTTGATTTAATCCAGCCGTTGCGCATAAACAGCTTTTGAGTTTCCTTCAACTGCACCGAGTCGGCCGGATACCTGAGGATTGCGTTTTCCAGCAGAGAATCCAGACGCGGATCCTTCCCCTTGACTACATCCTGCATACCCCTCAGGTATGCGTCAATAATAATACCCTGTGGCCGGAACCTGTGAATCAGGCGGAATGCCTGTCCCATACTTGCCGTATCGGATTTGAGTACGCAGCACCGCAGAAACCTTTTGTAATAGGGGAGTACCCGAGGGTAGTTGAAGAATGCCTTGTGCGAATAATAGTAGGCACTGTCGGCCTGCCCGAGTGATTCAAAAATAGTGCTCCTCAGGTTATCACAATGGTTACTGTATATGTTTAGTTCCGGAAAGTTGTTGAGCTCCGCGAGTGCTTCATCCGGTTTTTTATTGGCAATCAGGTACTCGGCTCTGATTCCGTTGACGGGTACACAACCCAGAACAAGGTTGGGGAAATCGGGCAGAGTTAGGACGATACTTAGCGGAGCGCTGTAAACTTCCTCGTTTTCAATAATATCCTGATGAACCACACGCTGTACCTTCAGCGATTTGAGATGCATGTTTGAGATCCAGACAGCCGGCAGCAGCAGCAGTATGGACAGGCAAGAAAAGGACGGGATGACCGCTGCCTTCCGGCGGTTTGTCAGCCCGGTAATTCTGTCACTCTTATTGTCGCTGAATTGTAGCACAAGAGCGGTAATTATCATGAATAGACACTGATTGATGGCGCGGTCCATCGGAAAACTGACAAATGCATCGAACAGATAGATTGTAAACATCATCAGTACGATCAGGGCAGGCCACATAGTTTCTGAATCCCGCTTTATTGCTCTTGTAATGGTGAAAAGCAAAACCCCGAAAAACGAAATATACAACAGAATACCGGGTACACCCAGGTCTACCAGTGTTTCCAGGAAGTCGTTGTGAACATGCAGGCTGAATCGGACGTCGTTATAGTAGTAGCGATCGAATTTCATGGCAACAAGCTTGTTATTGCCAACTCCAACACCCCAGGGTGCGTGTTTTTTTGCTGATTTGATACTGTTTGCCCACAAATTCAGGCGGGAGGCCTGCTTGCTGTCGATTACAACATCGTTCAGGCGCTTGGTCACGGAGCCGTATTCTCCGGCAACATTGGGTTGTTTGGCAGACTCTTTCGACAGATAATAATTGGCAAAGAACAGGCCGGATGGAACAGCTATAAAAAAGACGATGACAGACGCCCAGAGGGCTTTTTTGTTCGCATTTTGTACGAACGAAATACCCTGGCCAATCAGAAACAAAATCGCCACGAGCCCGAGTCCGATCAGGGTGGTTCGTGTATTCAGAATGACAATAGCAGCACTTCCGAGTAACAAGCCGGCCAGTCCGGCCAGCAGCAGCGGGCGTTTGCCAGTTTTGAAAGCCAGAAAGATGGCCATGGGAACTTTTATCAGCAGACTGGTAGCCAGAAAGTTTTTGTTGCCGTAGTTGCCGGCAAGTTTCAGGATATTGGCATCAAGCTTCACCTTGCCCATATTCTGAAAAAAGCCGGAGATTGTCTGAACTGACTCAAGAATGAGAATACCGGTGAGGATAACAGCCAAATCCAGAAACAGGTCACGTATATTGCATGGACGCCACAATATAGAGATAGCCGATATGCCAGCTAGGACAGTGATGAATTTTGCCAGACCGATGAGCGCTTCTGCCTGATTTATGGCAAAACTGACTGATATGCCAGCCCAGAGTACAAAGAGTGAAAGCAAAATCAAAGCGTACTCCGACAGCAGACTGATTATGTAATCGCCGTAGTACCTGCGCCTGAAAAAAATAAAAGTATGACTGACTATTCCTGCAATACCCAGATAAAGCCACTGCGGGCCATTTACTTCAAGAGAGCCCGCATCAGGAATATAATGAACAGCCAGAAACAGTACCGTGAAGAACAGGGCTGAATAATGAAGGGTTGTTCGCTTCTCCATGAGGCGAATGTAAAAATAATATTTGTATATGCTAATAAAAAACTATATTTGCCGTTTACATTGGTTTGCTGTCAGACCACTAATCCCCGAAGCTCTTTTTGCCGGCTTGTCTCGTCTCTCTAATACCTGTAATCATCATGCTCACGCTGTTCAGATCAAAACCTGAACCCCTCAGTTTTGAATCACTTGGAACCGACATACATGCTCACCTTCTGCCCGGGCTCGATAACGGGGCTGCGGATATTTCGGAGGCCGTATTACTGGCCTCGGGACTTCGCGACCTGGGCTTCAAACATCTTTTCTGTACTCCCCACATCAGCAAATCTCTGCCAGGTAACACCCCGGACACTGTATTGGCTGTTTTCGAGGCTTTTAGAAAGGGTTTATCGGCAGCAGGTATTACAATAGAGTTATCGCTCGCCGCAGAGTACCTTCTCGACGAGGGTTTCGAAGAGCTGCTCGAAGCCAACTCCCTGCTGAGCCTGCCAGGCAAGCGCCTCCTTGTCGAATTGCAGCCCAATCGCGCCGAGGTGGATCTTCGTACCCTGTTGTTCAATCTCCGGATCAAGGAGTATCTGCCCGTCCTCGCTCACCCCGAGCGCTATCACTTCCTGCCCAATTACAAAAAGGTTATTGCCAAATGGCACGAACGCGGCTACGAAATGCAGGTTGATATCCTGTCACTAACCGGCTACCACGGCTCCGAAACCCGGGCGACCGCCCTCTGGATGCTTAAAAATGATCTTGTTTCGAGTCTGGCCTCGAATGTACACAACCGGAAAGAACTCGAACTGCTGAACAGGAGTTTTGAGAGCAGCAAAGTAAGGGAAGCCGTCAGGAAAATTGGAGAAAAGGGAGGCAATCTGACCGTATAGCAAAATTACAATGAGCCACCAGTTTGTATCACAGATGGCTCATTGTTCATAGTAAGAGCTTGTTCAGGAATCTCTCGCCGAGTCAAAAACGGCTCATTTTTCGCCATTTTTCACCTTTTTTCAGTTACGTAGCTCCGGCTATGCGCCTTCAAAAATGCAAAAACTGACAAAAAATCAGCCTGTTTTCAGAATAGCAGTATTTTCGAGGTGTACAATTCCTCCGTCAGGGCCGGGTTCAAGGTGAAAATCAACTACGGCACCGTTTTCATACTGGCTGGCACCAAAATAGTTGCGCACTGTCTGTTCCTCAATACCCAGATCCCGGGCAATTTTTGCAATGCTGCCGTGCGGAAGCGCATGCTTGATGCGGCGCAGTTCGTCAAATGTAATATTCATATCACTGATTGTTTAGTGAACAAAACGGCCGTTTTGGAGGCCCTGAATTTCACGTCTAAGGTACAGGCGTAAAAAGCAATTTTCCAAGCTTTTTTGTAAATAATTTAATTTTAAAAAATAGTATCATTTTAAAATTAAATTATTAAAATCATCTATTTAATTTCATTAAAAAATAAATATTGCCTTTAAAAATAGATTATTATTTTATTAAAAATCTACAATCACCACCTCCGGTGATCTTTATCGGGTAACGAGTGTTATTACGGGGGTCTTCTTCTTGCTCAATACTCCGGCACATTCTCCCAAAACCCCGTATTTTTGCAGCATGTTTCTTCATATCGTTGCCTTCGATATCCCGTATCCCGATAATTACGGTGGCGTCATCGTGATTTACAACCAGCTCCGTGCGCTGCATGCCCGGGGAGTAAAGATTATTCTTCACTGCTTTCAGTATGGCGACAGGGTGCCACAACCCGAAATCAGCAAGTACTGCCATGAGGTCTATTACTACAAACGCAGCCGGTCCATTATTTGGCAGTTCAGCCCGCTGCCTTTTATCATGCAGACCCGACGCGACTACAAGCTGCTGCGCCGCCTGAAGCGCGACGACTATCCCATTCTCTTCGAAGGAATGCATACATCCGGTTTTATCTGGAAAAAGCGACTCCGCAAACGCCAGAAACTGGTGCGTATGCACAATGTGGAATGGCAGTATTATGAGTCGCTCTCCCAACTAACCCCGGTAACCGAACCGCGATAGCCATTTCATCCAATGACCTGGCCTATTTCAAGGAAATGAAGGCCAATGTGCACTATATCCCGCCATTTCATTCCAACGAACGTGTGGAAAGTCAGACCGGACGCGGCGAGTTCGTGCTCTTCCATGGCAAACTGAGTGTTCCGGATAACGAACTGGCAGCCACCTGGCTTATCGAGGAGGTCTTCTCTTCGGATCTCGGTATCCCGTTCGTCATCGCCGGTATGAACCCCACCGACCGGCTGAAGGAACTGATTGGTCACCACGACCATATCAAACTGGTTGAAAATCCCGGCGAACGGGAAATGAATGACCTGATCTCACGGGCTCATATCAATCTCCTGATCGCCAACCAGTCGGCCGGCGTAAAGCTCAAACTGATCAATGCTCTGTTTAAAGGCCGCTTCTGCGTTGTTAATGATGCCATGGCGAGCGGCTCCGGACTGGCAAAATTGTGCTATGTGCGCAATTCTGCTGCCGCTATCCGCCAGACGGTCGAAGCACTTATCAACGCACCCTTCGAACAAAGCCGTGTAGAAGAACGCAAACTGGTGCTCGAAACCACTTACTCCAACGCTGAAAATGCTGAAAAACTGATCTCCCTGATCAGAAACTAAATACCCGCGAACAAATTATGAGAAGTGCAGACTCAATTGATGTAGTGCTGGCCGATCCGGCACTGAGTACCCGCCACCGTGAAGTGGCCGGTAAAGTGCTGAACAGTGAACGTCTTTCTTTCGACGACGGTGTTTTCCTTTTTAAAGAAGGCTCGCTCGCGTATGTGGGCGCGCTCGCAAACGCCATGCGCGAACGGAAACACGGCGACAACACGTACTTTAACCGGAATTTTCACCTGGAACCCACTAATCTGTGTGTATATGACTGCAAGTTCTGCTCTTATTCGCGACTTATTAAACAACGCAACGATGCCGACGCATGGTCTTTCTCCATGGAAGACATGAAGAATATTGTCAGAAAGTACGACGGTCAGCCGGTTACCGAGGTGCATATTGTAGGTGGTGTGCTGCCGCAGTACGACCTGCCTTTCTACCTCGAGTTCTTCGGCTGGATCAAAGCACACCGCCCCGAGCTGCATATCAAGGCACTCACACCGGTGGAGTACCATTATATTTTCAAAAAGGCAAAGGTCAGTTATGAAGACGGTATGCGCATGATCCGCGATGCCGGGGTTGACAGTATGCCCGGAGGCGGCGCCGAAATATTCGACCCGGTAATCAGGGAACAGATTGCTGCCGACAAATGCGACGCCGAACAGTGGCTCCGCATCCATGAAATCTGGCATGAACTGGGTATGCGCTCCAATGCCACTATCCTTTACGGCCACATCGAATCCTTCGAACACCGGGTAGATCACCTCGAACGCCTGCGGCAACTGCAGGACAAAACCGGGGGCTTCCAGACGTTTATCCCGCTCAAGTTCAGGAACAAGGAAAACCAGATGAGTCACGTGGAGGAATGCAGCACTATCGAGGATCTGCGCAACTACGCCATCAGCCGTATTTACCTCGATAATTTCGACCACCTGAAAACATACTGGCCCATGATAGGCCGCACAACCGCCCAGCTGGCGCTCTCTTTCGGTGTGGATGACCTCGACGGTACTATTGACGACACTACCAAAATTTACTCGATGGCCGGTTCCGAAGAGCAAAATCCCGCACTCTCTACCCGCGAACTGGTGGATATGATCCGGAGGGTGGGCCGCAAACCAATCGAACGCGACACATTATATAATGTACTGCAGGATTACTCCGATGTTGTTTTTGAGGAAGACAAGGAATTCAGGGGTTACTTCGAACTGCCCGTAATCTGATCTTATGCACGTTTACTTCATCCGACACGGCGAAACTGACTTCAACCGGCAAGGTATCATCCAGGGCAGGGGCGTTGACTCCGACCTGAATGAAACAGGCCGCGAGCAGGCCCGCGCCTTTTTCGAAGCCTATAAACACATCAACTTCGAGCTGATCGTCACCTCCACGCTCAAAAGGACGCACCAGACGGTCAGTCACTTCATTGAGCGGGAAATTCCGTGGATTCAACTGCTCGAACTCGATGAAATTTCCTGGGGCTCGTTCGAGGGTACATCGCCCAGTCCCGAACGCAATGAGGCATTCCACCATACTCTCCACGCCTGGAGAAACGGCGATCTCGACGCCTCGCTGCCCGATGGCGAGTCGGCCAGGCAACTCGACGAGCGACTTTCCCGCTTTGTAGAATGGCTCGGTACGCGCCCGGAAAAGCATATTCTGGTAGCCACACACGGTCGAACCATCCGCGTGCTCATCTCCCGGCTGAAGCAGCTCCCCGTTTCCGAAATGGATCAGGTTGGCCACACCAATACCGGATGCTACATGGCTCACTTCACCGATGAGGGTATCCGTTTCCATCTGGAGAACGACCTGAGCCACCTCTGAACTGCCGGCCGGAATGAAACGCGAATTCCTGTTCAATCTCGTCCTGCTGGTGCTGATCAACCTGCTGATCAAGCCGCTGTTCATCTTTGGTATTGATCTGGGGGTGCAGAACAGGCTGGGAGAGGGGTACGGACTCTATTTTGCGCTGCTCAATCTGGCCTACCTGACGCAGATTGTCAATGATTTTGGTATCCAGAGTTTCAACAACCGGCATATCAGTCAGCACCCGTATCTGCTGCCCAAATATTTCCCGAATCTGCTGGCACTGAAGGTGCTGCTCGGCGGCGCCTACATGCTGATCACCCTGCTCGTCGCGTGGCTTTTTTTGGGCTATGAGCCGGCTGTACTTCCGCTTCTTGCAGTACTGCTTTTCAACCAGGTAATCGTTCAAATGATTCTGTTTCTGCGTTCCAGCATTTCCGGACTGGGCAGGTACCGCCTCGACAGTCTGTTGTCGGCCCTCGACAAACTGCTGATGCTTGTTACCTGCGGGGCTGTACTCTGGTGGAATGTGGTTGAACTGACCCTTGTGTCGTTCGCCCTGGCCCAGACGCTCGCACTCGTGCTTACCCTGCTGGTTGTGTGGATATCTCTCCGTTCGCTTTCGCCGGTGCCTGTACGACCCTCCTGGGCCAGCAACTGGAGAGCGGGTCGCCCGGCTGTACTGATGCTTTTCAGGCAGAGCGTACCCTAC
>JAJTFM010000093.1:13358-18087 GCA_021298575.1 Saprospiraceae bacterium
CGCACTGGTTGTGCTGCTCATGTTCGCCTACACTCGTATGGATGCCGTGCTGCTCGAACGAATAGCCGGCCAGGCACACGCAGAGGTGTATGCCGGTGCGTTCAGGCTTCTCGAAGCCTGCAATATGTTCGGCTACCTGTTTGCCTCCCTGCTGTTACCCATGTTTGCCCGGATGATTCAGCAGAAGGAGCCCGTAAGGCCGCTGGTATCGCTTGGCTTCCGGCTTATCTGGACGGGCAGCGTGACGCTCTCGGTTGCCATTTTCTTTTTCCGGAGCGAACTGCTCACCCTGATGATGCCCGAGCGGGTTACTCCCGAGCGAAACGACGCGCTGGGTTTGCTTATCTGGGCATTTGTACCTGTGAGTATCACCTATATATTCAGTACGCTGCTCACTGCCCGCGAGCGGATGATGGAAATGAACAGGTTTTTTCTGGTTGGCATAGCCATTGATCTCGTATTGAACCTGTTGCTCATACCGGGTTATTTTGCATTGGGATCTGCTATCGCTGCCATAGCAACCCAGATTTTCATCGCGGCCTCAATGGTCTGGCTGTCGGTAAAAACCTTCGGATTCAGTGGTGGCAGGCGCACCATGGCACGCGCGCTCCTTTTTTTGTGCTGGATGCTGCTGTTTTCGTGGCTCATCAGGCGCTATTTGCCGCTGCAGTGGGGGTATCAGTTCATACTTTCCGGTTTTATGGCCCTGCCCGGCGCGTTTGTACTGAAAATGATTGATCTGCAGCAATTGAAAAATCACAACAATCAATCCGATACAGGCGTATTTTTGCAGAATGAATCAGCAGACTGAAAACAGAATTCTGGCAGGCATAGCAGCGCTCTTTGGCGTTTACATCCTTATTCGGGCGTACAACCTGCCAATCACTGTGGATGAGGCCTCTACCGCCATCAACCACGTGCCGCGCCTGGTGGTGGATACCCTCTTTTACGAGCGGGAAGCCAACCCGAACAATCACATACTGAACACCCTGCTCATCAAGATTACGACCGGCATTTTCGGCTGGCATCATTTTATAGTCAGGCTGCCGGTTCTGATCGGGGGCGCCCTGTACGCCTGGGCTGCCATTCAGTTGTCGCGCCGTATTTCGTCCTTTTCTCCCGTCAGAATACTTGCCCTGCTTCTGTTTTTCGGAAATCCGTATATGCTCGAGTTCTTTTCGTTCGCGCGCGGGTACGGGCTCGCTGCGGGACTCAAAATCCGAAACAACTCCGTACGGCCTTCATCTTTGCCGGACTCGCAGTCTATGCCAATTTCACCCTCCTCATTTTCTGGGCGCCATTCACTTTTCTGACATTACTGGCGGTTTTTTCAGAAAAATGGAGCATCAGGACAACCCTTGAGAAGTCCAGACCGGCCCTGATTGCCATGGCGACCTTCATCGCGCTCTGGTATGCACCCCTCCGGAGACTGAGCCGCGACTCGGAGATTGTGAACTGGAACGAACTGGGCACCTACTTCGAATCCATTCAGCGTATCGTGCGCGCTTCCATACACGCGAACGCGTACCTGGGTAACGGCTCCGATCTGGCGCTCACCCGCCTGCTGATAGCGGGCGTGCTCGCTGTGACAGCTGTAGCTCTTTTCCGGCTGGTAAAGGGCCATTTCCGCCTGCAACCGGATGCGCGCGTATTCATGGCACTTCTGCTTCCGCTGTCCGCAGCCGCCAATATTGCGCAGGTCAGACTGACCCATACGCCGTACCTGGAGGCGCGGCTGGGGCTGTTTTACTGGCCGCTGGTAGCCATATCACTCGTCTGTGCCGCATCCTGGATATATGAACGATACGGCAAAAGGATGGTCCTGATGTACATATTACCCATCAGTCTGTTGTGGCTGGTCAATACCGTGCGTACTGTTAATCTCGGTAAATCACTGGAGTGGTACCATGATACCGACACGTTCACTGTGCTGGAATACCTCAAGCAGGCATATATCGCCGAAGGCAGAACGGAGCCTTATGTCCTTGATACGGAGTGGTTCATGCAGAATTCCTTTATCTTTCACCTTGAAAAGGACACGTACGGGTACGCAAAGTACGCCAAACTGCCACCTTTCCACGGAAATCAGCCGCCAATAAAGGACGCTGACTATTATTATGCCATAAGCGGCGACCGCACACAGGAGGCAGTGGTTGACTATGATATCATTCTCCGAATCCCCGAAAGCAGCCTCGTGCTTTGCCGAAGAAAGAAATGACAACAGTTGAGTTTCAGGATCTCGGGGGCATGCCTTACCGGCAGGCCTGGGATTATCAGTCGGCCCTGCACCGGGAAATGACGGAGAACAAGCTCGCGCACCGCGGCGAGGCCCCCGGTACCTATCCGCAGCGAAACTATCTGCTGTTTGTTGAACACCCGCCCGTTTATACCCTCGGAAAGAGCGGTACCATGGACAATCTGTTGCTCACCGAAGAGGAGCTCTCCGAACGCGGAATAGATTTCTTCCCCATCAACCGGGGCGGCGATATCACTTTTCACGGTCCGGGACAGATCGTCGGTTATCCCCTGCTGGATCTGGAGCTGTTTTTCACCGATGTGCACCGCTATGTGCGGAACCTGGAAGAAATCATCATCAGGACACTGGCCGACTACGGACTTGCCGGATTCCGTATCAAGGACTACACCGGCGTATGGCTCGAAAGGCCCGACGCACCGCAGAAACTCGGGAAAATATGTGCCATAGGGGTACATATCAGCAGGTGGGTTACCCTGCACGGGTGGGCTTTCAATGTAAATACGCCACTGGAGTATTTCAACAATATAGTACCTTGCGGTATCGTTGATCCGGATAAAACTGTTACATCGCTCTCGCTGGAACTCGGTCGGGAACTCGATATGGAGGAAGTGAAAAGCCGCGTCAGACACCACTTTGAGGCAGTATTTGAGACGAGAACCAATCAATCACCCACAACACAAACACTCAATTCGTGAAGAAAGACATTGAAATCAGAAAAGTAGAGGATCTGATTGTTGCCATCGTACCCCGGCTGCCCGATGAGGAGGGTTACGGAGATTTCTGGGACTCCTACTTCATTAACCTGAAAGACGAAGCTATTGGCTCGGTACTGATCAACTCAACCGGATACGGAGAGATTGACGGAGAAAAGCGCCGCACGGCAGTATTCAGGCATTTCTGGGAGCAGGTAGGTCCATTGCAAATGGAAAAGATCGAGCCGATTCACACGTCGCTGTTTAATCTGGCGCATGAGTTCTGGGTCAGCTTTACTTCCGATAATTACCTGTACGACAAGCGTTACGTGTTCGTTCCCGGCAGTCTGGAGGAAAGCAATTTCACTGAAATACCCTTTTTGGGCAGGCCCGGAGTAATGATCCGATAAGAGCTTGTTCAGGATTCTCCCGCCGAGTCAAAAACGTCTCATTTTTCGCCATTTTTCACCTTTTTTCAGTTACGTAGCTCCGGCTATGCGCCTTCAAAAAGGTAAAAACTGACAAAAAATCAGCCTGTTTTTGCCACCGGCAGAGAATCCTGAACAAACTCTAAGAATGAACCATTATCCCTGTAAAATCGTTTCAGTCTGATGAAAATATCCTTTGATACCCGGATGAACAGTCCGGTATGGCAGGCGGTGGCCGTTGCCATTGCCTCAGCGATTATTCTGTCGGGCAACTGGCTCCTGAATTTCATGTTGCCCGGACTATCCGGCCGGTTATTCCCCTGGATGATTGCAACTGCATTCATGCTTTTCTTTGCCGTGATGAACAGTCTGCTTAGTATCCGCTCCGACAGTTTTGTCAAATACTGGCAGGCGTCCATGTACAGTTATATGGGACTCGCCGGTATATCGGCGTTGCTCGCCTGGCAGTTCTCGGGGGTATCTATCGGAACTGCAGGTTCGTACAAATGGCTGTTTCTGGTGGTTTCAGTGGGATTCATGGTGTTTCTGTCCATGGTCAATTTTATGAAAGCCATAGTAAACTACGCTGAAAAAGAGGAGTGGACGGCTCCTCGCAGAAAGAATTAAAACAGTTTTGACATGAAATATCTCTGTATAGTACTTGCATTGGCTGCGTGCAGCGAACCCGAGCAGACGCAGGCTTATTCAGCGGCCGTCAGCACCGAAACAAGTGCCGATTCCATCGTGCCTGCCCAATATGACGGTGGCAAACTCGTCCGGATCAACAAATCCGATGCCGAGTGGAAGCGCACGCTTTCTGAAATGAGCTACTATGTTATGCGTGAAGAGGGTACCGAGCGCGCTTTCACGGGGAAACTGTGGAGCAATAAAGCAAAGGGAACGTACGTCTGCCATGCCTGCGGGTTGCCGCTTTTTTCCTCCGCAACCAAGTTCGACTCCGGCACCGGCTGGCCATCCTACTACCAGCCCGTTGCGGCCGATTACGTCAGGGAAAACAAGGACAGCTCGCTGGGAATGATGCGTGTAGAGGTGGAATGCGCCCGCTGTGGCGGTCACCTCGGCCACGTTTTCGACGACGGACCGGCTCCTACCGGATTGAGATACTGTATCAATTCGGTGTCGCTGAGGTTTGTGAAGGAGAATTAGAGTGTGCCACCTTGTATCTCCGGCGCATTGCCCGGGAAACTGCATAGTTACGCAAAAAGGAAGCCGCAGAGTTACGCAGAGTAATCATTCTCTGCGTAACTCCGCATCGTACTCTGCGTAACTCTGCGGTTAAACAAAGCAGGTTCGCAGCGCAGAAAACACCAGGCAAGCACGGGGGTCAACCG
>JAJTFM010000094.1 GCA_021298575.1 Saprospiraceae bacterium
CGGACTCCAGCGCCTGAACCGCCGCCCCAGACCCGGATTGTGGGCACTCATGGAAAGTGTTCACCGAACCCCGCCGCTCACGGTTCAGGATCTTGTTTTCGGACTAGGGCCTGCTGTCAACTCGGCCGGCCGGCTCGGCGATGCCCGTGATGCAGTCAAACTGATGCTCTCTGCCGACAGAAACAGCGCGCTCGAAATGGCACGGCAACTGGCCCGCCGGAATGCAGAGAGGCGCAAGGTGGATTATGCAATGGCTGATGAAGCACGTGAAAAGGTGAGTAAACTGATGGATTTGGGCTCCAGAAAAAGTATCGTCCTGTTCGATCCTGCCTGGCACAAGGGCATTATCGGAATTTCTGCCAGCAGGATTGCCGAGGATTTTCATAAACCCACTGTTATTCTGACTGAAAGCAACGGGCGGGCTGTTGGCTCTGCCAGATCTGTCAAGGGATTCGATCTGTATGAAGCAATCCTGAAATGCCGGGATTTACTCTATTCTTACGGTGGCCACGCACACGCTGCCGGGTTACAGTTGCCCGTTGAGTCCATTGGTGCCTTCAGCAGCCTGTTTGAGGAAGTGGTAGCTGCCGGAATACAAAAAGAGTGTGAAACGCCTGTACTTGACGTGTCGGCAACGATAAGTTTCGACCAGATTACCCGTGGTTTGTTGCAATCACTCAGGCTGCTTGAGCCGTTTGGTCCGCAAAATATGACACCGGTGTTTATTGCCGAGGGGGTAACAGATACGGGCAAGAGCAAAATATTGCAGAATAACCATGCTTTTCTTTCACTTCGCCAAAATGACAAGGGAGCAGTTTTTTCGGGTATGGCCTTCGGACTCGCCGACAGTTTCTCTCAGGTGAAAAAGGGAACTTTTGATATTGCATTCAGTCTCAAAGAGACCGGCAAAAATGGAGTGTCCTCCATTGAACTGTCGGTAAAAGGAATCAGGCAGCGGTAATCAGATGATTCTTTTTGCCTTCGATGATGGCTGGAGCCGTTCGCCATCCATTCCTTCTATCTGAACCAGTCCGGGCGCTTTCCCCGGCTCAATGCTTCCGAGTTTCTGTTCAAAGCCCAGGGCTTCGGCGCCGTTCAGGGTGGCCCACCGAAGTATTGTTTCGAAAGGCACATAACTCTGAAACCTCGAAATGGTTTTCATCTCTTCCAGAATGGAGAGCTGCCAGTTGGAAGTCAGGCTGTCGGTTCCTATTGTGACCCGGGCTGCCGTATCTATGAATGCCTGATAATCGGGCAGTCGGTTTTCAATATACAGATTGGCATTCGGGCATGTAGCCCAGTATGTATTGGGGCTCCATGTATGTGCGGCTGCAATATCATCGCGGGTAGTCAGCGTGTTATGAACGAAAAGCGTACGACGTACAGCCGACATATTCTCCAGCGCGTAATGAATGGATGGCATCCCGTTTGGTTCGAATTCGTCAAGTGATATGCCAAATTTGCTGTAAAACTCTATGAATCCACCCTTTTTATTTAGAAACAGCTCCTGTTCCGGGGGCGTTTCCTGATTGTGGATACTGATTGTCACACCGCTTGCCGGATTAGCCAGATTTATTCGCCGGAATAACTCTCTGCTTACGGAATATGGTGCGTGAGGTACAATGGCGCGCGAACTGCCCTCTGCAAGTACAATCTGGTCAAAAACTGCCGACCAGTCTGTAAAGGCCTTTTCTGCACCCGCGTCCTGTAAAAAATCAAACATTTCCACGAACGTGTAATATTGCATGCGTCCGCGAGCCTTCACGGCAAAGGTGTCGGTAGTATTGGAAATATCGCCGAGTGCGACGATTCCACCCTCAAGCATCTCCTGTTCTGCCTTTTCAATAGCATCGGCGATGACTTCCCGAGGTGCATTTCTCTTTGTAACCACGTTGGTAATAAAAGGAATGAGTCCTGTGCCGGTATCCACCTTTCCTTTCATGTGCGACAGTTCCAGGTGGCAGTGTGTATTGATGAATCCGGGAACTATAACTCCTTTTATGTATTCAATACTGGCCTGATCGTGCTGTTTGGCCGGTTCAATTGCGAGTATTGTACCATTTTCATCCGTGATGATGACACTGTTCTTCAATGGCGCGGACGATACAGGATAGATGGTGTCGGCTGTGATTTTACGCATGTGCTGTTACATTTCTTTGTTTCTTTCCCAGTAGTTCTGATCTTCGGCTTCGTCGAGCAGGGCGAGGTACGACATGAATCGGAGTTCGCTCACCTCTCCGTTTCGAAGTGCTTCGTGTACAGCACACCCGGGTTCGTTGCGGTGCAGGCACGCGCCCCCAAACCGGCAGTGTTCAGAAAGTTTGAAAAACTCCCTGAAACTGTGGGCTATATTAGACTTGTCCTTGTTGTTGAAACTCAGTGTTTTGATACCCGGAGTGTCAATGAGCGAGCCTCCGAAATCCAGATCGAACATTTCTGCAAACGTAGTGGTATGCTGTCCTTTGCCGGAATAATCACTGATTTCGCCCGTTCGAAGATCGAGCTGTGGCTGGATAGCGTTTACCAGACTGCTCTTGCCCACGCCTGATTGCCCGCCGATGAGTGTAGTTTTGTCTTTCAGCAGCTCCCTGAATTCGCTGATACCCTGACCAGCTGTGACAGAGGTGAGCATGATATTATAGCCGATTTTATTGTAAACGGATTTCATTTCCTCAAAAACAGCCATGTCTTCCTCATCGTACAGATCCGCTTTATTGAAGACGATAGTTACAGGAATTTCATCGCGCTCCAGCATCACAAGAAAACGGTCAATGAAACCCGGCTTTACAGTAGGCTGTACGATGGTGACAATAATTACGGCCTGATCAATATTGGCCGCCAACAGGTGCAGATCCTGTTTTTTTCGAGGCGACTGGCGGGCTACATAGTTTCTTCTGGGGAGTATCTTTTTTATCATACCCTGATCCTGTCCTTCAGGTACGAATTCAACATAATCACCTACAGCCACCGGATTGGTGACGGGTACATTGTCGAGCCTGAACTTCCCTATGATACGACATTGAACGGTACTGCCATCTTCGTCAGATCGCACGTTGTACCAGCTCCCGGTGGATTTTGTTACGGTTCCCTTCTTCAATTTTCTGTGACTGGATTTGATTCCCTGATGAGTTTTCTCTTTAAACACCACTTGTTGCATCAGGGTTCCCTCAGCGCAAAAATAAGCGCAATAGTCGTGAAATTCCCGCTGTCCGACTTTGTGTGCAAATATTTGTCTTTCCCCGGATCCGTGTTTATTTTTCAGGAGACACCTTCTCATGTATCTTTGCACCTGTTTCCCGATAGAAACGGGACATTCCTGTATGTCAGACGTAATTGAAATAGTACTGCTGCCTTCTGAACAGCATGACGAGGTGGTAATGCGCCGGAAAGCTGCTCAGCAGACCGGGCTTCTCCCGGAACAGATTTCTCATATCGAGATTCTTAAAAGTTCTGTGGATGCTCGCTCAAAGCAACCAGTCTTCAGGCTAAGGGCAGAGATTTTTGGCCCCTGTGAGGTATTTTCTCCCGAACCGGCGATTCTGGATGGCTTTCATCCAGTTAAGTCCGGCGCTCCTGTTGTCATTATTATAGGTGCCGGACCGGCAGGGTATTTTGCTGCCCTGGAATTGCTCGAATCGGGTATAAAGCCGGTGGTACTGGACAGGGGAAAAGATGCCCGTGCGCGCAGGCGCGACCTCAGAGCCATACAGCAGTTTGGTGAGGTAAACCCGCATTCCAATTATTGTTTCGGGGAGGGCGGGGCAGGTACATATTCCGATGGCAAGTTATATACCCGCTCTGTCAAGCGTGGAAATATTCAAAAGGCACTCAGACTGCTGGTCGAGCACGGAGCAAAGTCCGATATACTGACAGATGCGCACCCGCATATCGGCTCCAACAAGTTGCCCGGTGTGGTACAAAATATCAGGGAAACAATCGAGCACTACGGGGGTGAGGTACACTTTGACCATTTTGTAACCGACCTGATCCTCCGCGACAATCAGATTTGTGGAGTAGTGGCTACGTTGGTCGGCAAGGACGAAAACACTACCCGTGAATACACGGGGGATGCTGTAATAATGGCAACCGGGCATTCTGCGCGCGACATATACCGGCTGCTGTACAGCCGTGGTATCAGAATTGAAGCCAAACCATTCGCACTGGGCGTCCGGGTGGAGCACCCGCAGCAGCTGATAGACAGTGTTCAGTATCGCCAGCCCGTCAGGGAGGACGGCCTTCCTGCTGCCAGCTACAGTCTTGTTTGCCAGGTTTCCGGAAGGGGTGTTTTCTCGTTCTGTATGTGTCCGGGCGGACTAATCGTCCCGGCTTCTACAGCACCGGGGGAGCTGGTAGTAAATGGAATGAGTATGAGCAGGCGTGATTCCCCTTTTGCCAATTCAGGTGTTGTCACTTCTGTGGAAGTAGAAGATCTGCAGCCCTGGATGAGGTACGGTCCGTTTGCAGCCATGGAATTTCAGGCCGAAGTGGAGAAAAAAGTCTTTCAGGCGGGCGACGGCGGACAAAAAGCCCCGGCTCTGCGTCTGACTGATTTTGTGAAAGGCAAATTATCAGCCAGTCTGCCGCGCACTTCCTATATACCGGGTATCTTTCCTGCTCCGCTTGGTGACCTGCTACCCGGGTTCATTTATAAAAGGTTGAGAGACGGTCTGAACGATTTCGGACGACAGATGCGGGGATACTACACAGAAGAAGCAATTGTGGTTGCCACGGAAAGCCGTACCAGTGCACCGGTCAGGATCCCGAGGGATGCAGAAACACTAATGCACCCGGAGGTGGAAAAACTCTTTCCCTGCGGGGAAGGGGCAGGTTATGCCGGAGGAATCATATCGGCTGCCATGGACGGGCAGAACGTAGCCCGCGCTGTAGTTCGGGTGCTGAAGCAGTAAACAGGCCTTTTTATCTCGGAATAGTTTTTAATTGACGGGCAATTTCCGCCTCCCTGACTTTTTTAATAGAGTCAACCAGCTCTTCAAGATGCTGTTTTTCATATTCACGGCAAATACTGTCTGTTTCTTTCCTGACGTATAACAACTGATTGGATACAGTAGTATCTATTTCAAGTCTGGTTTCGGCATCCAGGGGGGTACTGGTGGGCCCACATCCGGTGGTTAATACTGCCATCGGTACTAAAATGGTACCGATGGCAGTAAAAATACGTGTTGAATTCAGCAATAGTGTGAAGCTGGCTGATCGGGGATGATGAATCTTCATATTTGTGCGAATTCCATGATAATCCTGAACAAGCTCTTACTTCTGCGCGTCTGCGCGTCGCTGCATTTCAGCAGATTTCGCAGTTTCTCCCATTGCCTTGTAAACTTCAGACATTGATTCAAGCAGCCGAATATCTTCCGTTTGGCGGTCAATTCCGTATTGCAGGAATTTGACTGCCGTCTGGTAATCCTTCTTTTGCTTGTAGAAAAACTCGTATCCTGCGCGATAGCAGAATGCAATGTACTTGTCTGAGTTGGCGCCATTCAGGTAAACCATATACTGGTCCAGGAACGAGCGGAAATTGTTATTATACGGTATTTTTTCAAGTACAGCCTCGAATTGGTGGAACAGTTTGTCAAGCTGGTGATCGAGATCAAAGCGCGCAGCGGCTACAGCCGATTTCATAATGAGCGCGGCGCTGTAGTTCGGATTGATGCGGAGCGCTTCCTTGATATGATACTCCATGGTATCCACCAGCATTTCCTTTTCGGCCTTGTCCTTGGTGAGCTTGTACTTGTTGTCGTAAAGTCCGGTGACATAAAATGTGTGAGATCGGCAACTGTTGGGGGAGACCTTCACCGCCGCGGCATTGATGGTGAGCCCGTCCTGCCAGTCAGGAATACGTTTTACAACAACATAAGAGTACATACCCAGAATTCCTGCAACAAGAATCATTCCCAGCGGGTAGGCGGAATCTTGTCTTTCCTTCAGCCATTCGGGAAGTTTTCGGGCAAAAAACCAGCCGGCAAGGAGGCTTAATGCCACAGAGGGCATATACAGGAAACGCTCGTTCATGAAGGTACCCACCGACACGAAGATATTGCTCACAATACTCAGTGTGAGCAGGAAGTACAGGATGCTGTAAGCGGGGATAGTGTGTTTTTTCAGATTCTTTACCGCCCAGTATGTCATGCCAATATAACCCGCAAGCGAAAGCAGAGACTTCCACTCTGTCCAGGTTACTTTCGGAACATGGTATGGGTAATAGTCAATAGTGAGCGGGTACGGCACAAACAGCAGTTTGACATACCATCCGAGTGTCAGAAATATAGTGGCAGATTTTTCGGCGAAACTCATGCCGAGAAACGGTTCGTTCATGATGTCTGTCCCGGTTTTGCCGTGGTTAAGCATGTAGCCGAGAGCCTGATATCGAATCAGTATGAATACAAATACCGAAAAAAGCAGTGGTAGTGCTGCTGAAATAGCCCGATTTCTCGAGACCGGGGTGAAACTGGCAACCGTCAGTGGTATCGCCGCCAGGAAAGTAATGGTGTTTTCCTTTGAAAGCATGCCAAGCAGCAGCAGGAGCGCTGATGTCCAGAGCCATCCGGATTTATTGGTATCGAAATACTTCAAAGTGGCCCAGAGTGCACCAAGCCCGCCCAGTAGTGCTATGATTTCATCGCGCCCCTTGATATTGGCTACACATTCGACGTGAAGAGGTTGAAAAACAAACACGGAGGCAGCAATGAAGGGGAGACTGAAATACCAGCGGCCCCCTTCTCCAATCGGGAAAAGACCCAGCAGAATACGATATAACAGAATACCGGTCAGTCCATACAGTATGATATTTATTGCATGACTTACCGTTGTGTGCCCCGGTCCCAGTATTCCCGCCTCTATGGCAAAGGTAGCCAGTGACAGCGGACGATAGCGGCCTCCTTCCAGCAGGAATTTCTGCTCCTTGAAGTAGCCCATGAAGCTGTCGGCAGCAAATATCTTTCGAAGGCCGGCAAATCCTTCCTGAACATAAGTATTCTTGGTGATAATGAGCTCATCATCAAGCACATAGCCATAGTTGATGCCAATGGCATAAAGTGCAAAGGAGAAGGCCATCAGGCACAGTGCCGGCAGCCAGTTGTCTTTCCAGAAGTTGCCGGTAAGAATGTTGGTGAGCGTCACAGTTGCCACAGCCTGCTTTCTGCCTGCGGCGGAAACAGAGGTAGCTTGAGAGGTCTTTTTACTTTTTGCTGCCATATTTCAGAAAATTAATGCCGCAAAAGTAGTCAGAACATACGCTTGATTGGGTTTTTCAAAAAAAAATAGCAACCATCGGTTATTGTCATCTGTTTTAATGATTTCTACACCCTGAATTATCGGGCGGGTTAAACGAACTTTGCCCCCACAATGCGTTCTACATGCAGTTTAAACCTATTTTTGAGTCTGATGGCAGGCCAGTGCTGATTGCAGGTCCCTGCTCGGCAGAAACCGAAGAGCAAGTCGTTTCAGCTGCTCTCGCTCTGAAAAAGCAAAATATCACTCTTTTCAGAGCGGGTATATGGAAACCTCGTACTCGTCCGGGAGCTTTTGAGGGTATTGGTGTATCGGGTCTTTCGTGGCTCGAACGAGTCAAAGAGGAAACAGGTCTGCCGGTAACCACAGAGGTGGCTACCGCTCAGCACGTCCACGATTGCCTGAATCATAATATTGATGTACTGTGGATTGGTGCCAGAACTACTGTCAACCCGTTCTCGGTACAGGAAATCGCTGATGCACTGGCAGGTACAGATACCCCTGTTATTGTTAAAAACCCTGTAAATCCGGATTACAAACTCTGGATTGGCGCTATTGAGCGCCTGTACAAGGCCGGAATAAGGAGAATTGCAGCTATACACCGCGGTTTTTCAACGTATGGTGACTACAAGTACAGGAATCTGCCCCGCTGGCAAATGGCGATTGATCTGATGCAGGAGTTCCCGGATCTCGAGGTTATCTGCGATGTTTCCCATATCTGTGGCCGGCGGGATATTCTGGCTGAAACGGCACAAAAAGCGTACGATCTGCACTTCGATGGTCTGATGGTGGAGGTACACCCGGATCCCGATAATGCCTGGAGTGATGCTGCTCAACAGATCACGCCATCTCAGTTTGAGCAGATGATTTCTACACTGAAAAGGCGGCAAATCAGTTCTGACGACCCGTCTTATCTGGCATCCATGGATTCACTCCGCAGGCAGATTGATGAACTGGACGAAGAAATCATACAGATGATTGCGCGCAGGATGAAACTGGTACGGGATATTGGACACGCCAAGAAAGACAAAAACATCGCTATCTATCAGCCCGAGCGCTGGCGCGCACTCGCCGAGGCCTGTCGCCAGCGTGCCGAAAAGAGTGAATTGAGCCACGAATTTGTCGCTCTTTTTCTGGAGGCTATTCACCAGGAGGGTATCAGCCAGCAGGAAAAAATTATCAATCAGAACTAGCCGTAAATCTTATTTGCCAGTTCGGCAGCCAACCCTGCATGGGTGCTAGATGAAGCTCTTGCCCTGTGTATCCCGGTGTCTGAAGCAAAAACGGCACATGCGTGATAGTAGCCGTTGCTGTCCCTTTCGCAGTAGGCACCCGTATATTCCCGGTACTTCTCATTTCCTTTGACGATACTTCGCTCAACATTGGTACACACTGAAATATCGCCCTGGTGTACTTCCCTGAGCTGACGACGAGTCTCCATATCATCCCGCATACAGACTATTGCCATCACTCCCGACCCTGCTCGAGGTGGAAATTCAAACGGATTCAGGACTATTTTCTCAAAATCTGCGGTTTCAGTCAGAGCATAGACCTTGTTTTCAGGTACACAGAAGGCGTCGGGTTTAAGATCGGAACCCAACTCTGTCATTGAGCATTCTGTGTCGGGTCGAATTTCCTTTAAAAGCGCGGTAAATAGCAAAGAATCGGTGTAAATTATACCACCCTTCCTGATTTTTAGCACCTGAGAGGGGTCATAGCTTTCACGTCTGACAAGCAGGGAATATCCTGGCGCACTCCGGTTGCTCAGAGCGGCGATAACAAGGTCAGTCTGGTCGAAGAATGGAGTCTCATCGAGTGGCATGGCAACAGCCTGCACGTCGCCGCGGTGCAGTGCTCCCGCGTAATCCTGTACTTCAGACAAGGCAATTACCTCCGTATCCACTTTGTTTCTTTCAAAAAAACTGCGGATACTGTCTGAATATTTGTTGTCGGTGACGCCCGCTTTATCGTACTCAGCGCGTGCGGGTTACGCGCCCATGCACGCCTGGCAATACCATTGTTTACATCCCAGAAAAGCATGCTCTGCAAACGACGATCAGCGCTTTCAGAACCGTCGAGAACCATGCCGAATCCTCCGTTGATTACTTCACCCCATCCAACACCGCCTCCATTGTGAAGGCTTACCCATGTAGCGCCTCTGAAAGAATCTCCGATTACGTTGTGTACAGCCATATCGGCCGTAAACCGGGATCCGTCATAAATATTGGCTGTTTCACGGTATGGCGAATCGGTGCCGCTGACATCGTGGTGGTCGCGGCCGAGAACTACCGGGCCTTTCAGTTGCCCTGATTTTATGGCTTCATTAAAAGCTTTGCTGATCCGTATCCGACCTTCCGAGTCTGCGTACAGTATCCTCGAAAGCGACCCGACTACCGGCAGATTTACCTGTGCATTGCGGATCCAGTTCAGATTGTCGGTTATTTGTCCGCGTATCTCCTCCGGTGCTTCTTTCAGCATTTGCTCCAGTACATCGCCCGCAATCTGATCTGTTTTCTGCAAATCGGCAGGATTGCCGGAGCAGCAAACCCAGCGGAACGGACCGAAGCCGTAGTCAAAGCAAAGCGGCCCCATGATATCCTCCACATACGATGCATACCTGAAGGGGCTATCGCTTCCCGATGGATATACTTCTCCGGGTATCCGGAATACATCAGCGCCTGCATCGCCGGCTTCTTTCAGGAATGCGTTTCCGTAATCCCAGAAATACATGCCGCGTGCCGTCATGGTATTGATAGCCTCCACATGCCTTCGCAGGGTAGATCCTACCTCCTCCAGAAATTTTTTCTTGTCGCTGTTCAGTAGTTCACGGGCTTCTTCAAAGGTATATCCGGCCGGGCAATATCCCAGATCGTTGATATTATGGCAGCTGGTCTGATCTGAACCAAGTTCAATCTGTATGTTATCGCTTACGAAACGCTCCCAAAGTTCAACGATGTTTCCGTGGTAAACCAGCGCAACGGCTTTTTGGGCTGCACGGGCTGTTTCTATGGCATGTATCAGTTGGCCGGCATCCCGGTACACATTCTCCTCTTTGATATAGCCGTCGGTGAGTCTTTGCCGGATCATATCGGAATCTATTTCGGCAATCACGCCGACGCAGCCCGTGATAACAGCTGCCACCGCCTGTGCACCACTCATGCCGCCCAGTCCGGAAGTAACAAAAACACGTCCTGCCAGACTGTCGCCGAGTCCCATTTTACGTCCGGCGTTCAGCAGCGTGATGGTCGTGCCATGTACAATGCCTTGCGGTCCTATATACATAAATGACCCGGCTGTCATTTGGCCATACTGGGTTACGCCCATGGCATTGAACCTGTTCCAGTCATTTTTACTTGAATAGCTGGGTATCATCATACCATTGGTTACCACCACCCTTGGCGCTTCCGGATGGCTCGGGAATAAGCCCATTGGATGCCCGGAGTATAATACAAGTGTCTGATTTTCAGTCATTTCAGACAGGTATTTCATCGTCAGCAGGTACTGTGCCCAGTTCTGAAACACAGCTCCGTTACCACCGTAGGTAATCAGCTCGTGCGGATACTTGGCAACCTTTGGATCCAGGTTATTCTGTATCATCAGCATGATGGCTGCTGCCTGTGAAGTTTTTGCCGGGTATTCAGCGATGCTGCGGGCATTCATAGGGTATTTTGGCCGGAAGCGGTACATATATATACGTCCGTACTTCTTGAGTTCCTGAGCGAATTCAGGTGCCAGGGTTGAATGCCATTCGGCCGGGAAATAGCGAAGGGCATTCTTCAGGGCCATAGTTCTATCTGTTTCTGATAAAACGCCTTCAATTACGCGCCTGGGCGCGTGCGCGACAGACGGGTCGAGGGGAGTGGTATCGGGAAGTGCCGCAGGAATTCCGGCTGATATCAGGGATTGGAAGGTGGTCAGGGACATATCTGTTGATTTGACCGCAAAAGTACGCCGGATTTATTATTCGACGACTACAGCGGTTTTTCCGCCGGGGCTGACTGCTATTCTGGTAATTTTTTTTACACCGTACAGGCCAAGGTTACCTGCCTCTTTCCAATCCGTATCTCTGCCGGGTGAATAGACGTACAGAGTTGCCCCCTGAGTCGTCAGGAATGAACCTTCCGGCAGAATGGCGAAGTCCTCACTGCCGGACGGCATTTTGACAATTATCTCCTGTTTGTTGGTAACTGGCGACCATTGTTTCAGATACCAGATCTGATCAGTTGTTTTTTGTACAAAAGTCAGCTGTCCGTCTTTTTTTAAAAGCAGGCATCTTCCCGGGTTATTTGCAATTTTCTTTGGTTCCTGCTCGGTTATTCCTGCTATTACCAGCTGGTGTGGTTCCGATTCGTGGCCCACAATAAAAAGTGCTGCCGAGGTGTCGTTTATCCAGCAGTGATACCCTACATCGTAAACACTTTCAAACTCCGGTCTGCCGTTATTTTCGCCATTGACTGGAAACGACCACAGTCGCTGATTGCCGTCTTCTTCTACTCTTACAGCTGAAAAACGCTTGCCTCCCGGCATTAGTGTAGGAGAGTACTCGGCCGTCCGGCGTGTCCGGGTAATGGCTGCGACTGTTTTTTCTGAAAGATTCAGTGCATAAATATCCGTTTGCGTGGTATCACTGTCACTCTGAACGGTAAGCCATAATTCATTCTCGGAGAAGAATTTTGGCTGGTTGTTATAGCCTTCCGGATTGAACGAAGTGAGAAAAGAAGCATCTCCAACCTTCCAATTGCCTTCATTTTCAGAAATTTTCAGCAACAGGACGTCGTGGTGGGCGAGTCTCTGAGCTTGTAATCCTGCAGACAGGCAGATAATCAGTGAAACAGCGATACTACGCATAATCATAGGTTTGACTACAGCC
>JAJTFM010000095.1 GCA_021298575.1 Saprospiraceae bacterium
AACACAACCGGACTGAAAGGCCGTCACTACGTACAGGGAAACCCAACTCCCATTCAGGACAATACCCCAGCCAATGTACAGTCGGTTCAATATTCAGACAACTGGGTGTATGTAAAGTCTGCCGGTATTCCGTCCTATATCACCGGACCTTTCCTTGACGGGAATCCGTCCATAGCACAGGCACAAAGCGGATACTTCAAGCTTCCGCTGAATCCGGTGCTGAACACAGGCACACAAACGCCTACCACCGGTGGCAATATCGGAATATTCATCAATGGTGTGGCACTGTTCGACTATCGCGACGGCGTGGCGTGGAATACCAATTCCAACTCGCTCTGCGGTGGTCCGGGTAATCCGCCCTGCCCGGGCGGACCGGCTGCGACACAGAGCTGGAACCGCGATGCCATTGTGGCCGAGCGGGTCGGGTTCGACTGTGCCAAAGGCCACCCTGCTATGGGCAACTACCACCACCACCAAAACCCGTCTGCCTTCAACCTCGATCTGGACGTAATATCCAATATATGTGATCTGTATCTGGCCGATGGTCTGTATGCCATAGACAGCACCGTACACTCGCCGCTGATTGGTTACGCTTACGACGGATTTCCGATATATGGCGCCTACGGATACAAAAACACCGACGGAACGGGAGGATTGGCACGTATGAAGTCAGGCTATCAGCTCAGGAATATCACAGCGCGTACGCATCATGCCAATGGCACCGATGTACCCGACGGCCCGTTGGTGAGCACAGCATTTCCGCCGGGATATTTCCGGGAAGATTATGAGTTTGTCACGCATCCGGAACCGGACTATCTGGACGAGCACAACGGTCGTTTCTGTGTGACGCCAGAGTATCCGCAGGGTATCTACGCATATTTCGCCACGGTGGATGCAGCATGGAATTCGGCGTACCCGTATGTGGTAGGCCCCACCTTTTACGGCGTAAGAACCGCCACCAAAGTGCAAACAATCACCGAACAGGTAACGACATACAATCCATCAACAGGGACAAACACAGTGGAGCAAGTCAGTATGGAAGTGGGCGTATTCCCCAATCCGTCGGGCGAATTCTTTGCTGTTCAGGTGCAAGGCTTACTGGAAAACGAAGCTCGGGTACAGCTTTTCAGCGAGAACGGCTCACTGATGCAGGAAACCGCCATACAGCCCGGCAGCACCATCTGTTACCTGGACGCGCGCACGCTGTACGCGGGTGTGTACATGGTGAAGGTTAGCGTGGGAGGAGACGTGGTGGCAGTGCGGAAAGTGGTGGTGGAGTAACTGTAATAACGAGGCGCCCTCTCAGGGCATTAGAGCTTGTTCAGGATTTCGCTTTTTTCGTTTTAGGGTGCGGTTTTCCAAACGATGTGCTGTAAAGTTTGAATGCAGATGAAAGCAAGTCAGCTGCTTTGTCTTTATCACCTGTCTGCAGACAAGTAACCCCAAGATTGAACATGTCTGTAGCGACAACAGGATGCGCTTTTCCGAATGAACTGATATCTGTATGCAGCGCTTCAGAAAATAACTTTTCTGCTTTTTTCAGATGACCAAGCTGGAGGTAAATTAACCCCAGGAATGCACCTACAGAGGCCATTATCGGGTGTTTTTTGCCAAATATGGGGCGAATTCTTTTTCGCTCTTCCTGGAGTATTCCAGCAGCCCGCTGAAAATCACCCAGTTCAAACCATATTTCTGCGCGTTTTCTGTTGGCTTCGGATATGTATTCGCTGTAAGGCTGAATAGTTTTTACTGGTATCCACTGGGTAAATTTTTGAGATAAATCTTCATATACCGTCAGCGCTATGTCGTACTGTCTGGTTTTCAAGTAACACTCTCCCTTGAGCAAAAGCCATCGTTGTTTAATACTTACCCCTTGAATCGGGAAAAGCCCCTCAAATAACCGAAGCCTGTCATCAATGAGATCATGGGCAGACGTGTAATCTTCCCGGCGGATGAGGGACATAATCCTGACTCTCTTTAATCGCTCGAGTTCAAGATTATTGATTAACCGGGGACCTTCTCCGAGATATTTTTCAACGAGTTTATCTAATTTACCAAACTCATCCAAATTCATATAGGCCCGGGCAAGATCATCAGCAACATTGAGTTCGTTTACGGCACTTCCTCCTGCCTCAAGTACCTTTTCGAGCAGTGCTGCCTCCTGCCTGAATTCCCCCAACTGATGTTTGAATCGCGCAAGATAGACCAGCAGCCGATAGTATAATTCGCCCCCTTCCTTGACTTTTGAAAGATAAACCTGAAAAAAGGACTCTCCTTCGACAAAAAAGCCTCCGCTAACAAGCGCTTCAGACAACTTGGCGAGCAGTTCCGCTTTCACAGACTCCGAAAGTCCAGTGTCGTCTCCATTCAATCTGCTGATTAATTTGTTGGCTCTGTAACGGCTGCGCGAAGAAGGCCACGGATTCAGTGATGAATAATATGCCGGGTAATCGCCCAGTATTGTTTTGGCGGATTCGGGAAAATCGAGTTCAGTTCTGAAGGAAAGCACAGATAACCAGTCGGGGAGATTTTTTTCGCACTGACGGACATAATGTGCTCCGGGGGGTAAAAACGCTACAATCGTCAGCGGTTTTCGGGCCAACATCCCTCTCCGCTGATTTAAACTAACATAAATATCGGGATTTGACAGCAGGCAATCGAAATCTTCAAAAAATACGAAACCCCCACTGATGGAGTTGATTTTTTGCATTACTCCTTCATAGGTATTACCCGCTGACTTGACCGAAATGGCTGCCCGGTCTTTGAAGTGCCCTTGTAAGAAAGATTCAGACAGTTTTATTTGCGTGAAATAATTCCACTGTACTACTACAAAATGGAAAATATCCCCTTCAACTGCCCTGGCGAGCAGATGGAGCTCTTCAGGCACCGATGTCAAGCTGGCGGTAGGCATCAGACAGTTCCAGTACAGGGTTTACTCTTTTAAAAGTACCATCGTTGTATTCCATCAGGATGATTCGTTCCAGCAACCCCTGAACAACCTCATCGAAGGGCGTGACCAGCTGCTTCTCATTATTGCGAATCACCTCCCTGATTTTGGCCCATTGTTCCGGTTCAATAAACTGTGCCGTCTGGTTTGCGAGTCGTTTTAGTGCCTGTTTTAGTGCAGCCATACTGATGAATCCCTGAGACCGGTCGGCAAAGACATTGGACATCTTGATGATTTTCAGCAGCTCGCGCGGACTTCCACCGCTGTAGTAAATGGCTTCGTTCACTACATCCTCGGCTTCAAACAACTTTTGGTCAATGCGGCGGTAAATAAAATCTCGAAACCTGTTGAACGCTTCGGGGACTCTATTGCCGTTACGATCAACAATTTTGACAAAAGGAAACATCTCCACAAAGAAATACTGGCTGAGAATTTGTCTTTGCCGCATCAGTTCGATGGGGAGAGTAAACAGGGTATTTGCATGAATCTGACGTATCCTGTTGGTTTCTTCCATGACGATCTTCCTTCTTGTGTCCACCGTCATGGTTTTTTCCAGTCCGTCAACAATAAAAAGAATCTCCTGTCCGAGGCCGTGGTTACGGACAGCCCTGTTAGCCTCTTCCACAAACAGATTGAACTGGCGGGCAAAGTCATCAAAACGGTTTTTCAGTGTGGTTCTGACGGAAGTGGCACGTTCAACACTGCCAGACATACCCAGTTTCAGCGAACCTAGAATCTTCAGAATACTCCATATACCTGTCTCTGTCTCAATACCGATTTCAGCACCAGCTTCCCCCTTGATTGATTTATTGACCTCCCTGACTGTTTCCGAAAACCAGTTATTGAGCAGCGTCATTACCTCCTTGTCTATTTTAACATTGCGGGCCTTGAGTGCTTCAGTGAGTTTTTCAAGCTGAAAAACCAGAATATCCATATATTCAAGGTTATTCAAATCCAGCCCCTCGTCAATATTACAGGTAACACAGAAAAAGCAGTCGGCGTGGTTGAGCTTTTGAGTATATTTCAGCAGTTCGGATGTTTTGCCGCTCCCGCGCATCCCGCCAAGAAAGAAGATAGTCTTGTTTTTGCCATTGATGGCGTGATCGAACGAAAGCTGTTCTCCGTTTATATCAACATTGAGATTTGCATAGACAATCCGTTCCTCAAAGTCGCCGCGCACCTGAGAAAAGTCAGTAAAGAACTCGTGATCCGGCCCGATGGGCTCATCGAAATTTACTGCCTGATTAATTTCCGAAAGTGTCAGTGCTTTTTTACTCATCACACTTTATACATAAATGGTTTACCGCAAAAATACGCAATAATTCCGAAAAATCACCACTCTTAATATCCTCAGGCAGTTCAGAGCGGCCCCTTGACACTGTCAGCAGCTGCGCTGCTGACAGTGTCAAGGCAACTTCACATACCCCAGCAACTCCGGGTACTTTTTCATCAGGCTCACCGCCTCTGCTTTGGTGACGGGCCTGTTATTTACGTAGGCGCATATTTTCGTATCCGGGAAACCGGCCGCTGCCAGGTCTTTCTTCAGAGCGAGGGCTTCCGCGAATTTTGTCACGCAGCCGGCCATGTATCTGTATGTGCCGGCTTTGGGTTGTGTTTCTATAATGACGTCGCTGAACATGGCGATAGCATCGTTTGTCAGGATCTGCCGGGTAGTGGCTGCCTCCACCCTGAATACGAGTCCTTTCGACTGTTCATCGAGGCGACCTATGCCGGGTGCCGGGTCGGGCAGCTGGGGTCGGAGCAACTGAAAAGGAAATGTCAGTGGCTCGGCAGATGCCAGTGTGATTTCGACCCGACGGTTCAGCCGGGCAGCTGCCGGATTCACTGCATCATCGAGAATCGGACGCGCGAGCGGGTACGACGCACCCACACACCTGAGGTGAACCCTTACAGCTGGCACACCCGCCTCAACGAGTGCTTTGCCAACTGTTTCAGCGCGTTTGATGCCCGAATACAGGTCGAATCTGGACTGGGCAGCAGCATCGTTGAACACGGTTACAAGGAGCTGAACCTCCGGATGAACCAGAGCCGCTTTTATGGCTTTTTCCAGCACTCCACGGTTCTCCTCGTTCATCAAATCGGTGTCTGATTCATAAAACAGCGGAGCCAGCATCACATTTTCCACAGGAAGGTCGGGAATGGCACTGCCTTTTACCTCATAGAATAGTCCGGGAGTACTGGCCGTCATACTGGCTGTGCGTGGTTCCCTGAAATAGACAATATACAAATCCCGCTCTCCGTAACCACCGAAGCGATCGGACGCGAGAAAAGCTGTACTCCCGTCAGCTGACAGTTTGAAACCGGCATCATCAGCAGGTGAATTGACCGGTGTGCCGGCATTTACTGGATCTCCCCAGGCAAGTTTCTTTTCATCGAATACAGCGGAGAAAATATCAAGTCCGCCCATACTCCCGGTCCGGTTGCTGCTGAACCAGAGCGTTCTGCCGTCGCGCGCGAGGAAAGGAGTGGTTTCATCGTAGGGCGAATTGATCCTGCTGCCCAGATTAACGGGCTCTGACCAGAGCGAGTCATGAAATGTGGTGATCCAGAGATCAAGTCCACCCTGACCGCCCTTTCTGCGGCTGGCGAACACTACCGTCCGGTCGTTGAAAAAGAAAGGGTCTGTGTCACCCTCTTCGGGTCGCACAGACGAGACAAAAGGAGGTGGATTGAGTGTATATTCATCTTTCCGGGAGGCCGTATCGGCGAAAAACTGTCCGGAATAGGTAGTAAAGCCCCGAAAGAAATAGAGTACCTGACCGTTGGCATTGAATCCCAGTGGAATTTCAACACGCGCGGTGTTCAGGAGTCCGCCGATACTGCCGGCTGTTTCCCATCCGCTGTTTTCCAGACGCGCCCGGAACATATCGCTGCAATAGCGGCCCCTGTTCAGGTCTTCAAAACCCTCTTCATTGCGCAGGTCGCCGTTGCAGCCCTTGCGGGCGGCAGCGAAGTAAAGCAGATCAGCATGATTCAGGGAGGGCAGCGGAACAAACTCATCGCCGGGAGAGTTTACCAGAGAGCCCATATTTTCCATCAGGGCAATATCCGGGTTGGGCTGCATAATAGAGCCGGCTACACAACGACGGATATTATCGGCGGCATTTTCTCGGAGCGGGTGTTTTTCACCGGCAATTTTAAGGAAAGACTTGTACGAGGCGATGGCCCGCTCCCAGTCTGACAATCCGTGATACACCCGGGACAGATAATACTGCGACTCAGGGTCTTTGCCGCCCGCAGCCACCGTAACCACATACTCCAGGTAGCGACGCGCTTCGGCTCCCATTCCGAGGTGATACGAGGCAATACCCAGTTTGGTGAGTATCCCCACATCACCGGGTTGCGCCGACTGATAGGCAGAAAGCAATTTATGAGCATCCGTCCAGCGGCCATCAGAAAACGCTTTTTCACCATCTCGTTTCAGTACAGACGGAGATTGAGCGGATACCTGAGAGAGAGAAGCAGCGGCCAGAGAAATAAACAGAATAAAGCGCACCATGCCTGGATGTTCGGTTGTGAACCGCAAAAGTACCGTTTTTCAAGGTTGTTGCAAGAGTAAAGAAAGCGGCTCTGGTGTTACGGGTATGTTATCAAAAGGTTTAGGTGCGGTTCAATTTATCAAATGTAGCGAAAATTGTGCAACTTTGCGCCCCCCTGAAGGGTTTAATGGTCCTTCAACAACCCGGATTCTGAAATGCTTGAACTGACTTTCCAATACCCGGCCTGGTTCCTGATCTTCTGCGTGCTGCTGGGCGCAGGCTATGCCGCTCTGTTGTACTATCGCGACAATACCTTTCGCGAGCAACCGCGAGTAATTCCTGTGATTATGGCAGTACTGCGCTTTTTGGCAGTAACGCTGCTGGCCATACTGCTGCTTTCGCCCCTGCTCAAGAGCCTGCTCGTCGAGACAAAGAAACCGGTGGTGGTGCTGGCACAGGATGTATCGGAAAGCGTGGCTGTTGATCTGAATGGTGCAGCACTGGACACCTACAAACAGCAGTGGCAGACCCTGAAAGACGGACTCTCGGCCGATTATGAAGTGCACGAGCTGGCCTTCGGAGATGAAGTGCGCGAAAAGAGCGATTTTCAGTTCGGCGACAAGGTGACCAATATGTCAGAGTTGTTGAGGGGGATATACGACCTGTATGGCGGTCAAAATCTGGGTGCAATTGTAGTTGCATCCGATGGCGTTTACAACGAGGGAAGCAATCCGGCATATACAGATGTACCACTTTCAGCACCGGTTTACACCGTAGCCCTGGGCGATACCACGCCCAAAAAGGACCTGCTTGTCAAACGCGTATTCCACAATAAAATAGCATATCTCGGCGACAAATTCACCGTACAGGTGGACGTGGCAGCGAGTAACTGCACCGGACAACAAACCGTTCTGAGTGTTGGCAAGGTAGTGGACGGACAAACGCGCAATCTGCAGAATATTCCGGTCAATATTTCCGGGAACGACTTTTTTGTTACAAAGGAAATTCAGCTGGAAGCCGACCAGCCTGGCGTGGTGGAGTATGTTTTCTCCGTAACCAGCCTGCAGGGTGAGGCTACCGCCAGCAACAACAAAAAGGAGATTTTCATGGACATCCTAGATGCCCGCCAGAAAATACTCCTGCTGGCCAACAGTCCGCACCCCGACCTGTCGGCCATCCGCTCTACCCTCGACGAGAACAAGAACTACGCCGTTTCGCTGGCCTACATCAGCGATCCCGGACTGGATGCCGGCAAATACGACTTTGTCATACTGCATAATCTGCCATCGTCGGGCAACGATATATCCGGCGTACTGAAAATACTGAATGACAAGCGCATACCGAGGTTGTTCATTGCGGGCATGCAGACGGGATACAGCGCACTTTCAAAAGCACAGGGACTGATTTCCATGCAAAGCGACGGGAAACAGAGCGACGATGTACAGGCAGTTGTGAACAGCAAATTCGCCGCATTCACCATGGACGAAAAGCTGGTTGAAAACCTGCCTCAGTTTAATCCGCTCACCTCGGCTTTCGGCAACTTTGCAGCCACTCCGCAGGCTCAGGTGCTGCTCAACAAAAGAATTGGCAAAATAGATACCAACCAGCCTCTGCTCGCACTGGGCGAAACCAATGGTATCAAGACGGGTGTTTTCATGGGAGAAGGACTGTGGCGCTGGAGACTCTTCGACTTCCTGCAGCACCAGAACCACGAACTCTTCAATGAACTGATTGGTAAAACCGTACAGTACCTCTCTGTAAAGGAAGACAAGCGGAAGTTCAGAATCAATCAGGACAAAAATATATTCAAAGAGAACGAACCGGTTGTATTCGGGGCTGAATTGTACAATGCGAACTATGAACTGACCAACGAACCCGACGTCAGTATCAGCATCAAAAACCGCGACGGGAAGGAGTTCACTTACACGTTCAACAAGCTGGGCAAGGCTTATTCACTCTCCGCAGGCATCCTGCCTGTGGGCGCGTACACGTACAAGGCATCCACTACCTTCAACGGAGAAGCGCTCACTTACGAGGGAAAATTCAGTGTTCAGGCCATACAGCTCGAACTGTTTGAAACAACCGCCAATCACAGCGTGCTGCGCGGACTGAGTGCCCGGTTTGGCGGAGAAACTGTCTTCCCCGCACAACTGGCCTCCATTAGCGAGAAAATCAGAGCCAACCAGACCGTAAAACCGGTAATATACCAGACCACCTCCACCAACCCGCTTATCAACCTGAAGTGGATATTTGCGCTGCTGGCACTCCTGCTTTCGGCAGAATGGTTCATGCGGAGGTATTTCGGGGCTTATTAACTGAAAAACTATGATAACCCTCGATCGTCCGCTGATACTCGCATCCAAAAGCCCCAGAAGGAGCCAGTTGCTCCGCGAGGCCGGTTTCGATTTCACCGTACAGACATTCGATGTGGATGAGTCGTTCCCGGCCGATATGCCGTGCGAGGAAGTGGCGCCCTGGCTGGCACAAAGAAAAGCGCAGGCGGCCGCACATCTCATACAGGACAGAGAAATTGTCCTTTCAGCAGATTCGGTGGTAATACTTGACAATCATATTTTCAACAAGCCGGAAGACGAAGCTGAAGCCTTCCGTATGTTGCGGGCTTTATCGGGCAGGCAGCATCTGGTGGTTACAGGCGTGTGTCTGCTGTCGAAAGAACGGGAGGTAGTGACGGCAGGTCATACGAAAGTATGGTTCGCGCCGCTTTCAGACGAGGAAATTCGTTATTACATC
>JAJTFM010000096.1 GCA_021298575.1 Saprospiraceae bacterium
ACGATTTGGTTCACCAACTCGACGCCCGCGAGAAGGTTTTTCTGATGCGCCTGTACCGATGGCGTATCAGAACTGCCTCTGAATTGAATATTCCGCGCGAAACGGTACTCCAGAGCAGGTATATCAGCACCATTGTAAGGGCAACAAAAGGCGGTGCCAATTCGTTCAAAGCCAACAGAACCATGCACGAAAACGTATGGAAAAAGCATCTGGATACCTGGCAGCAACTGTGGAAGGAACCCGCCACACCGGAGGAACGTTCTATCCTCGACGGAATGGTAAGGCCGGCACAGGAGGATCCCGAGCGCGAGTGGACGATGGAACTGCTTTATCATTTCGTAAAGAAGCAATGCCTCGAACACGAAATCAGCGCAGCCCTGCTTTTGCCGCGAGGCGATTTCAACCGCCTCAAGTCGGGCTCCGATGACTTTGATCTCTCGCTGCTGGAGGGCTGGAGAGCCGAGCTGCTCGGCGACGGACTCGTCCGGTGGCTCCGCGAGGGAGGTCCCGTGAGTGTGCACTGGAACGACCGGGAATGTCTGTTAAAAATGTAACACCCATGCACCATATCCTCGATATACAGGACTTCTCGGTCCGTTTTGGCGATACGCATGCGGTTAATCATATCTCTCTCAAACTTCCCAGGGGAAAAACCCTCGGTATCGTGGGTGAGTCAGGCTCCGGCAAGTCTGTGACGGCACTCTCGATCATGCAGCTGCTCCCCTCCGGTGCTCTGACTGGCGGAAAAATTCTGTTTCAACCCGACGCAGGCACGGCTCCCGCAAATTTGCTCGAACTCTCCGAACAGGAGCTCACGCGGGTGCGCGGGAAAAGTATATCTATGGTGTTTCAGGAACCAATGACATCGCTGAATCCTGTTTTCAAATGCGGAATACAAGTCACGGAAGCTGTTCAACACCATAAAAATGTCGGGTTTAAAGAGGCCCGCAGCGAGGTGCCGCATCTTTTTGAACAGGTTAAACTGCCCGATCCGGAGCGCATTTTCAACGCCTATCCACACCAGATCAGCGGCGGACAAAAGCAGCGGGTGATGATTGCCATGGCTATGTCATGCCAGCCCGATGTGATGATCGCCGATGAGCCTACCACTGCTCTTGATGTGACTGTTCAGCGTTCAATCCTCGAGTTACTCTGCGAACTGAAGGAATCAGCGGGCCTTTCCATGATATTTATCAGTCATGATTTGGGGGTAATTTCTGAAATATGTGATGAAGTAGCCGTAATGTTCAGGGGCGACCTCGTGGAAGAAGGGGCCGTACAAGAGGTTTTTAAATACCCGAAACACGCCTACTCGCGCGGACTGGTGGCCTGCAGGCCCGACCCTGACAGGCAGGTAAAAAGGCTCCCCACCGTAAGTG
Source organism: Saprospiraceae bacterium (assembly GCA_021298575.1). Taxonomy (GTDB): domain Bacteria; phylum Bacteroidota; class Bacteroidia; order Chitinophagales; family Saprospiraceae; genus M3007. Next base: position 1,380 of record JAJTFM010000096.1, read on the forward strand.
ATTTTCTGGAAAACCGCACTTTCGATGCTGCCGTGATTGGCCGGGAGGAAATCCTGACACGCAGGCAGGGACTTTACACGCAAAAACCGCTCCTGAGTGCAGAGGCTGTCAGCGTCAGGTATCCGCGCAGAAAAAACTGGTACGGCAAAGTGGTAGAGTGGACAAACGCCGTGGATGAGGTGTCTTTTGATATTTATCCGGGTGAAACTTTCGGACTGGCGGGAGAGTCGGGCTGTGGCAAAACCACGCTCGGCAGAACTATTGCCCGGCTGACGCAAGGATTTTCAGGCAATGTTACTTACAACGGGCACCTGGTCAGCAGCCTGTCAGAAGCCCATTTCAAGCCGTTCAGAAAAGATATTCAGGTTGTTTTTCAGGATCCTTACTCTTCACTGAACCCGCGCATGACAATCGGCGCAGCAATTGAAGAGCCCATGGAGGTACACAAACTGCACGGCAGCAAACAGGCAAGGCGCGAAAAAACCATGGAGCTGCTGAGAACCGTTGGTCTGCAACCGGAACATTACCAGCGCTACCCGCACGAGTTTTCGGGCGGACAGAGGCAGCGGATATGCCTCGCACGCGCGCTCGCACCCGAGCCGCGACTCCTGATTTGCGATGAAATGGTTTCGGCACTCGACGTTTCGGTTCAGGCGACCATCCTTAACCTCCTGCAGGATTTGCAGGCGCAGTTTGGACTCACCTACCTGTTTATCTCTCACGACCTGAGTGTAATCAGGCAGATGTGCGACCGTCTGATGGTCATGAAAAGCGGCAAAACCGACGCAACGGGATTCCCCGATGAACTGTACAGCAATCCACCCACCGACTACATCAAAAAACTGATTGAAGCAATTCCGGGCAGGCGATCAGAGTAGTGCCGCTCCGAATACGCCGGCGCTGTCGCCCAGCTGTGGTTTCATGAAAACAGTGTCCACGCGAGTGTTGAACACATGTTTCCGGAGTTCTTCCACCCCGTCGGTATAGAGCTGGTCAATGTTACCAACACCTCCACCTATGACAATGAGATCAGGATCCACAATATTCACGACCACCGCGATGGCCTTCCCAAAGAAGTGCACTAGTCTGTCAATTGTTTCAGTGGCGTGACGATCTTCACCGGAGGCTGCCCGCAGTGCTATATCGTGCAGGTGCAGGTGCTGTCCGCTGATACTGGCGTAGTAGCGCTCGGTGGCCGGACCGGAAATAACCGTTTCCACGCAGCCAATCTTTCCGCAGTAACATTTGCCGCCGCTTTCATCGAGAAAATTGTGTCCCCATTCGCCGGCGATGCCCTGTTTGCCGTTTAAAACCTTTCCGCGCACGACGATACCACCGCCCACGCCAGTACCCATAATAACACCGAAAACCACCTCGGGTTTGGGCGTCAGGTCCTTGCCGGCGCCGAGCATTGCCTCTGCCACGGCAAAACAGTTGGCATCATTAGCCAGTTTAACCGGAATGCCCAGCCTTTTTTCCAGATCAACATTGAACGGTTTGCCGATTAGTGCAGTTGTGTTGGCATTTTTAATGACACCGGTATTCGGATCGAGCGCACCCGGGTGACCCAGACCGATGGAAGCGGGTGTGGCACCCGATGCTTCCTTCATCATATCAACCAGTTTGGCTACCTGTCCGATAATATGTTCGTATCCCTGATCAGCTTCCGTCGGAATACGCATTCTGTGCAGTGCAACAGGATGTTCTGCGCTTTCGAGAATAGCGCCTTCTATTTTAGTGCCTCCGAGATCCAGTCCCCAGTACATAGTAAAGTAATTTGCAGTGAAACGCCTGCAAGGTATGAGATATCGGAAAAATCAATAAAAAAAAGTCGCGCCATCTGGTGAACAGCGCGACTGAAAGTGCCGAAGTACCTGAACAATCTCTTAAACTTCGTCCCCGTTTTCACCATTATCATCGTCGTGAATCTCTTCATCATCATCGTGAGACTCTTCATCATTATCAACTGCATCTGCTGTTTCGTTTTCATTTGTTTCAAGTGCTTCTTCGGTTTCCAGCAGTTCAGCTGTGATTTCGTTCTCGAAAATTGTTTCAATGTTCATAGTGAAGGAATGTGAAAGGTGAGCAATACAGTGAATTTTGATGCAAAGTAATACAGGTTACGTGATGTATAAATTACGGCCAGATCAAGTAATTATTAATTCGTATTTCCCTTCCGGGCTGTAAAAAAAAGTTAAAATAAATTTACGTTTACCAATAATACTTTAAATTTGCCCCATGATTCAATTCTTTTCATGGCGTTGGTGGCTTTTTCCTGATCCGACTGGTTCCGGGGGAGTTGCTTGTGTCATGAAATAAGAAAATTGTTTCTCGCATTAACTCTGAAAAGGGCTTGTCGGTATCGCCGGCAAGCCCTTTTTGTTTTTTCACTTTTCATCTTTTATCCGACATGGACAAAAAAATTTATCTGAACGAATCAGACATGCCTCAGTACTGGTACAATGTGGCGGCCGACATGCCGAACAAGCCACTTCCACCCCTGCATCCGGGGACGAAACAGCCTGTGGGCCCTGAGGATCTGGCGCCACTTTTTCCCATGGAGCTCATCAAACAGGAGGTTAGTCCGGAAAAACACATTGAAATTCCCGACGGGGTACGGGAAAAATACCGATTGTACCGCCCCACCCCGCTGATGCGGGCGTCGGCCCTGGAAAAAGCCCTCGATACGCCCGCACGCATATATTACAAATATGAAGGCGGTAGCCCGAGCGGATCACACAAAACGAACACGGCCTTCGCACAGGCATTCTACAACCGGGAGGAGGGCGTGAAGAAGATTGTAACCGAAACGGGAGCTGGCCAGTGGGGAACAGCCCTGAGTTTTGCCTGCCAGCAGTTCGGACTTGCCTGCGACGTATATATGGTACGCGTGAGCTACGACCAGAAACCTTACCGGAGGGTTATTATGCGCACTTTCGGAGCAGATGTATATGCTTCACCGAGCAATCGCACCAAAGCAGGGCGCGATGTGCTGGCCGCCAATCCCGACAGCAGCGGATCGCTCGGCATCGCCATCAGTGAAGCCGTGGAAATGGCTGCAGGGGATGCCGATACCAAATATGCGCTTGGTTCGGTATTAAACCACGTGCTGCTGCACCAGACCATCATCGGACAGGAGGCAATGAAGCAACTGGAATATGCCGGTGATTTCCCGGATGTGGTCATCGCGCCGCTGGGTGGCGGATCCAACTTCGCCGGAATTTCCTTCCCGTTCCTGCAGCACAAACTGGAAGGCAGTAAAAATGTGCGGTGTATAGCCGTAGAGCCCGCCTCTTGCCCCAAACTCACCCGCGGCCAATTCCGTTACGATTTCGGCGACACGGCTGGTTATACCCCGCTACTTCCCATGTACACCCTCGGACACCAGTTTATGCCCACGAGCATACACGCAGGCGGACTCAGGTACCACGGCGCCAGTGTACTCTGCAGCCAGCTGCTAAAAGACGGTCTGATTGAGGCCGTAGCCATGCAACAACTGGAATGCTTTGAAGCAGGCGTTCTTTTCGCAAAAACAGAGGGTATCCTTCCGGCACCGGAGGCAGCACATGCCATCGCGCAGGTAATCAGAGAGGCCAGGGCAGCCAAAGAGGCCGGAGAACCGCGAACCATCCTGTTCAATCTCTGTGGACACGGGCACTTTGACCTGCAGGCCTATGCCGATTATTTCGACGGAAAACTGACCGACCATCGCCTCGACGACGGTATTATTCAGGAGAATATAGCGGCCATTGATATGCTTCAGCCGGCCTGAAACTACATCTTCAGCAGCGCGCGCCGCCAGATGCGCTCGCCGGCGCGCGCCTGAAGAAGGTATATACCGGGAGCCCAGCCTGACACAGCAAAACGAATGTTTCCTTCGGCAGAGTGCCCGGAAGCTACCAGTCGCCCGTCGCCGGCGTAAATACGGATATCCAGTTCTTCACCGTGTTCAAAGGAAACACTCACCATATCAGTGGCCGGATTGGGAGAAACCATCAACCCGGCACCGGAAGGAGCAGGCGCGTCTGTAGTTGCCGTGCGCAGTTCGACGCAGTAATCCTCCACCTGCCCGAATTCGAAGTTTGAACAGGGCCCGGGAGGCTCAGGATCAATCTCCGTGTATTTCATAATCACCCTCATGCGGGTGATGCCAGCTGCAGAAAAAGAGGGTGTTTGAATAACTCCCGACAAAGTACCCTGAAGCGCAAAGCCGGCATCGAAGGCAAGCTCATCTGGAATCTCAAAACTACCATTGAAATTATAGTCTATAAATACCCTGTAATATTCCTTGTAGGCACCACCCCAGAAGCCGGGAGTGACAGCCAGATTGAAATAGGAAAGCGGCAACAGTACAGGGATAGAATCCGTTTTCCCCGAAAAATTCTGGTATCCCGCTCCACCCTGCGCTGAAACATGCTCCCAGTCACCCAGTTTTACCGCAGCAATCCACTCCTGCTGTGCATCCTGGGCAGATACCGGGCAGTAACTGGCGTCAAAACAGGCGCCGCACCCCCTGGTGACGAACTGTCCGCTGTCAGAAAGCAGGTTCCATCCATCCAGACAATAACCGAAAATCCATAATTGGTAGGCAGTACAGGGAGTCAGGCCGTTAATCACCACCGTCGGACTGTCGGTAACAACTCCCATCCAGCCATCCGGCGAATCTGCTTTTCTGTAGAGTATCCTGTAAGACGAGAAATATTCGGGAGGAGACCACGACAAAGTAGCCGACGAACTCTGTACAACACTTTCTATCTGCAAATCCGGTGCTGAACAACAGCCCTCAGTCAGGAATATTTCCGTTTTTGACCAGTCGGACCAGCCACCGGTACCACAAAAAGCCCTTACCTGAAACTCGTATTCCGTACAGGATTGCAGTCCGTCTAGTATCATTTTGTTTAATGAAATACTGTCTGAAAAAGTCCAGATACCATTAAGTATACGCCATTTGACCTGAAAACCGGAGGCGCCGGATGTGGCGTACCAGGAGATAACCGCCTGAAAAATATCGGTTGAGGCATTCAGAACAAAAGGTTTCGGACAGTCGGGGCATCCTTTTTCATATACTGATAACAGATTTCCCAGATTCAGCTTACCTCCTGAAACAGTCATATTCAGCAGTGAGGCCGATGAATCAACAGTACCGAGTATCAGTTCTTTTGCTTTTTGAGCAGCAAGAGAAGGATCAGTATCATTGAGTTCAACGAGTTCCGGACATTTCGCGCTGTAGAGCAATCCGACAGCCCCGGCCACATACGGAGCGGCAAAAGAAGCCCCTGAATGAACAGAATACCCTTGTGATGTGAGGGAAGGAACCCCCTCCCCATAGGTGGCCAGATCAACGGTATTCATGCCCCATGAAGCACCTGAAGCCAGCATTCCGGTATTGTTGAGCGAGGTGACCGAAACAAGAGAGCCCGACGGGCAGGTAGTGGGAAGATCGCCTGCCAGATCAATATCAACGGGATTATTGGCGGTAGCAGCCACCGTCAGTATTCCCTCGGCGCCCAACAGATCGAGCATTTCGCACCACAGCGGAGCATCAGAGGGGAAACCGTAATCGAGGCCCCGGGAATTATTGATAGCCACCACAAAAGCGCCCTTTTGGCCATTGGTTTCATTGTACAGTTTCCGGTTAATCCGGATGTAGTCACAGGCTGCCAGAATACCTGCAATGGTATTCCCGCCGGAAACAAGCATCATTTTGACGCGCCAGTTTACACCGGTAATACCCTTGGCATTATTGCCGGCAGCACCGATAATACCCGCCACGCCATTACCATGCAAAGAAGCTGTACCCTGAATATCGTCATTCTGCGAGACAACATTCCAGCCCAGATAATCATCGGTAAAGCCATTTCCATCGTTGTCAAGTCCGTCATCCGGAAAATCAGCTGTATTTTTCCAGTGATTGGGAACCATATCCGGGTGTGAAGCATTGAATCCGGCATCAATCACTGCCACAACAATCGTGTCCCCGGCGGGAGTAAGTCCTCCCGTTGTATAATTCCATGCATCAGGAGCGTCCATATCGTTACCGGGCGAATCCAGATTCAACAGGGGCCACTGCGACAGAAACAGGGGATCATCGGGAACAACAACTCCACGCGGAACGATTTCGACATTTCGCTGAAAAACCAGCACTTCAGGCCGATTCCGCAGCCATGTCGCTGTACCAGTACCTGCATCCCGAACAGAAACCCTCCATATATTCAGCGATTCGGATACCGGCGAATAATTCCAGTCAGAACGGTCGCCGGGCATATCCGAATTTTGAAACAGTTCATGCGGAGTGGTCTTTCCGGATAACTTCACCAGCCAGTCGCCTGTATTCTGCGCCTGCAGCGTACAGCTAAACAGAAGAAGCAGGGAAACCACCTGAACAGACATGTGAAAACATTTTTTCATGGAAAGCATCCAATTCGGACGCAAAAGTGCGCGTTTAATACTTTATTTGCCCGATGAACAATCAAGAGTGTATATTTTTTCCAAAATATTGCGGAGGAGTATTATCTTGTGATTGGAACAGGGCTATTAACAGCTCCAAATTTCCTTCAGAATTCAATCAATAATCCTCGCTAATTTGAAACAAAACATTGTTTAATCGGATTTTTTCCAAACAAGTAATAAATGATCACTACCCGTCGAGATTCCGCGACTGTCCGCAAACCGTTTTTGCACCTAATCCTGCTTTTGATTCTTCTTGCGGCAAACACTAATTCCTACGCACAGGGGTGCAGTTGTACCAACTGTCCGCAGTTCATGCCCGACAACTTTGTCGGCGGCTTTCTTATTAATGTAATGGGTGCCACCAACAACACACTTGGACAAAATGGCCAGGGGGTTTGCGGCGTCAATATGAGTTTTGATCACGAATATCTCGGCGATTTGAGTATTGTACTCACCTCTCCCGGCGGGCAGTCGGTAACGCTGGTTGGCCCAATCGGCTTGTTCGGCTCCACAGATTTTACAACCTGGAATATTGGATTCGTGCCGTGCGGCGATACCCCCACCCCTGATCCGGGTTTCTCAAACCAATGGAGCAACAATCAGCCCTGGGGTACTTTCGGGAACTATACAGGCACTTACTATCCCAGTACAGGATGCCTTGAGAACTTCAACTCAGGCCCTGTAAACGGCACTTGGACACTTACTGTTACTGACGGACAGGGTAATGACGTGGGTAACTTTCTGAACTACGAAATTATTTTCTGCGACCCTGACGGTATCCTGTGTATCTCTTGTGATGCCGATGCCGGCGAACTCACTCAAAGTGATGTGACTGCCTGTGAAGGCTCCGGCGACCTGGTGCTCGATCTGCCACCGAACTACCCTCCCCCAACGGATGCACCACCACCGGCTGATTACGGATACACCTACGTTATTGGCGGCACCGGCGGTGTAATCCAGGCGTATGATCCGACTCCCGACCTGACAGGTCTGCCTCCCGGAAACTACACGGTTTGCGGCTTTTCCTATCTCCTGATGCAGGAAAACAATATTCCGGCCCCGAACGGCAGCCTGACCGTGGCACAGCTGAATACACAGCTCGAATCAAGTCAGCCACCCCTTTGCGGCGATCTCTCAGGCAACTGTGTCAATGTCACCATTCTCGAGCTGCCTCCTGATGAAGAGGAATTTGCCACCATCTGTAACCCGGAATGTTATGAATTTCACAATCAGTTCTACTGTAACTCCGGCACATACATCAGGAACCTGGAAACCGATGACGGCTGCCCTTATGTCGCGACACTTTATCTGACAGTCATACCGCCAATTATCAGAAACGTCAACGAGTCAATTTGTGATGGCAGTTG
>JAJTFM010000250.1 GCA_021298575.1 Saprospiraceae bacterium
AGTTCATAACCATGAGCCCCTTCTGAACCTAAAATCAAAGCAGCAGCCAGAACCTTCCCATCCGCAGCTCCACAATCAAACAGACGTCGACCTTGTCCGGTGATATTTAAAGCTTTCAGAACCAGCAGGAGGCTTGAATAATTTAAGCTTCCAGTCACTCCTTTTGTATTTCCGTGTGCATTATCAGAAACCAAGCTGTAGATGCGATAAAGCTGTCTCAATTGCTCTTTCGTGTTGATTGGAAGTGCCATTCCTACGAATCCTACCAAATAATTACTACGTAAGCTTTCAAATATCAATGAGAATTGAATTCAATCAGAAATCATTCAACTCTAACCTGAAAATCGGATAACGAAATGTGAGGATTCAGATTCCAGTTTCGGAATGAAATCTACAATTTTTCCTGATATTCTGCGCAAAAGATCTGAAAAAGAAATATTTTCAGTTTTGGTCGAAATTGGAATTACAGAAACATAAAAGGACCTTCTGAATCTGAAACAACGAAAGTTCCTAAAGGATCGAAGGCGATTCGAAGCCAGAGAAAGATTCGAAGCTAGCGAAATGTCACACACAAAAAAAAATTTGAATTACAACTATGTCTCTTCACTGTGGTCTGCCCCTTCAAAAACTTGTAACGAGAATAACCGTCCGTCTGATGTCGGCAGGCCCGGAACAATGAGCTTTCCCGGGGACTGGCAGTGTGCGAGTCCCAGCCGCTCGGTCGATAGGTTTGCAACTGATTAATTTAATATATCTTGCTCTTATGAAGGGCGTTGTTGGAATGAGTCACGGCTGAGTACTACGGTAGGCAGACCACTGAGCGGCAGGTTGGCGCGCCGGCGCTGCACCAGCTCCTGGCTTGTGCGGCCTGAGCTCCTGGCCGAGTTTCCAGGCAAGCTTGAGATGCGCACCTCGGCCTAGGTTCGCTTGATACTCGAGCCGCGCCATACAGTGTAGCCGCCATCATATTTACATAGTTTAGGTAAATAAATTACATAACTAGGTACTTACTTTACGTACTTTATTTACATAGTTTCTTGCCTCGGCTTATTCCGGTCATTCCTCTAAAATCTTCTTTCCTCGTTGTATTGCTCAGTTCGATTAGCTTCGCTGCCGGCACCGGGTTCTACGGCCTAAGTTCACAATTTTGACCAACGGTCGGTCACGGTGGGGCCTCGGCACTGAGTCGGCAGGCAGCCCGGCCGACGCCCAAATTTTGCCGCGAAAATTCATGGCGATGGCGTTCCCTCGAGTCCCACGACTCCCACCTGATCTTGTAAAGGAGATCTTTTTATATGGTTATACCTTGGAGATGTTTACTTTGCGAAGGTTGCAGTACCATTACGAGCGGGATACTCGGGTTTACTGGAATCGTATTTTGTCTCCAGAAGGGACCTACTATTACAACGACACAGATCATTCCGTCTGCGAGGAGATCGCTTATCATTTGGATAATGGGGATCTTGAATTTGCATTTCTTCGTGCATCTGGTCCGAGTGTAAGGTGCAAATTTTGCAAAGTAATTACATTATCTGTGTACTACCCTATCTGTGTACTACCCAATGTCACCCCACAGTGACCACACCATCTCTGGCATCTCAGGGAACCACCTGCCTTTACGCTTCCCCGTGTCACCAAAAAACAATCCAAACAAGTGCATGCAATATACCGGACTCTGAAAGCATCGTCGCTTCAGATTTCTCCCGGTCGCACATCTCGGATTACGGCCGGGACCTTTTCGCAAGTACTGCGCTCGCTCAAGGTTGTTGAGGGCAGAGATTATTTGGATGCACTTCCTACTGCGGAATCGCTTTTCTCAGCCGCAGCTCTGGGAGCAAATTCTGCGGTGGGGCTCGGGTATCCCGCAGATTTGGCTTCGTTGGAATTTGTCAATGCTAGCCTGAAGATTGAAGGCGTCATCCTGCCTTCAAACTGTGCACGCTGGTATGGCCGAGACATCCTGGAACTCAACGAGCAGGATAGTCCGTTTTGCTGTGAGCCCGGATCAAATTTTTCCCAGCATTTGCCGAGGTTCAGTGACTTCAGTCAAGACCAAACTTACCAAAGCTGGCAAAGCAGATCACGCTGCAGATGGGCCGTTTTCGCATTTTGGAGGGATATGTCCCGGGAGAAGCAGACGCACCTGCTAGCGTTGTGTGCGTCGAAATTGTCCCTTGTCACCGCTCTTGCAGTCTGTGAGGACAGAAACTGGGCCTCTGTGACAACAGGTTGGTTCGCGCGGCGCCGAACTTCGCGCCAAGTTCGCGACAACTTCGCGCCGACTTGGCGCCAAGTACGCCCACTTAGGCTCACTACTATTTTGCGACGCTGAACTGTTGGTTGTCTTTGCAGTCCTCGACGTCCTCAACGCCTTCGAGAATGTAAAGGGTTGGAGCGATTGGCACCATTTTGAAACAATCCACACCAGGACGGAGGCCCTATTGGACATCTCAACCCCTGACCCACTTATCCCAATATGGGTCGTTCAACGTGTTTTCTATGGGGATGGGTATAGTCTACGCCGGAGCCGATTTCCGCAAAATTATCAGCCTGGTTCTGGTTACGGCCACAACCCCATATAACTGCAACTGGCGACTCGGAATCCAACTACCGCCAGCCGGCGCCAGGGCGGCCACTGCCGGCCAGCCTGTAGTAGCCAGGCTGGACCCACGGGCTAGTACCGGGGCTACGGTCAGACAGTTACCCATCCGCGCCCCTCAGCACTCTTTTTGTGGCCGAACTTGGATCGAAATCATCGAATTAAAACAACACGGTTCAAGTTTTCATGGTGAATCAAAACTGAATTTAGAGTCTTAGACACACGTTGCAAGTGATTCATGAAGTGAACAACATTTGGTGAAGCAGCAATAGTGCACTGCGACTCTCTAGTCTGCGGGCAGCAAACCAAGCGCATTCAATTTCATTGCCCGCAGAGTCGCGTTGCAGACTCCTGGGTCACTCCTCGCCCACCAGAGGGCGTGGACCGCCCAGCCGGCCGCAGCTGCCCGGGGCCTGCGGTGGCGACCCGCCCCAGGGGCCGCCCCGGCGCCCCCTCTGTTCCTCCCAACACAGGATCCGAACCACGGCCGCCGCGCCCTGCCGCGCTCCGCGCCGTCTGGTGGCGGAGCAACTCCCGACGCAGTCTCCCGTCCGCCGCCCACGCCCCGGCGGTGGCGACCGGCCCCAAAATCCTGGATCAGCTCCGCGCTGCGGCCGGCTCCTCAGGCCGGGGCCCCCCTCCCCTACCCCCCCCCTCCCCCGAATCGCCCCGATTGCCTGCCGCGACTGTCGCGACTTAGACAGCGAATTCCGGCGCCAGGAACTGTGTGAGGGCCTCCATCCCCGGGCGTTCTTTGCAGGCGAAGATGTTCACGGGGGCAGCTTCAGGAGTCTGGTTGACAAAGTTTCGGCGCCGCGACGGATCCTTCATACGGCGGCGCGCAAAGTACATGTGCCCCCTCAAATGAACGAGGTCGCCAGGAACACTGATACCTTCGAGCGGGTCGATTTCCTTTGGCGGCGAGCCTGGCTCGGGATAATCAGGCAAAATTAGCGGGAATCGCACGCCGCGGCGAAATTGCGAGAAGCTGCCGACATAGCCAAAGAACACCGGCAGCTCCAAGTACTTTTGTTGCCACGTGTCTCCAAAGCCCTTCTCTCGCAGCTTGGCCCCTGAGTAATGGCGCCACGCAACCGCAATCCGCATGTCGCGCCCCTTCAGCCTCATCTGCTCATGAAGCAGCTTGCCCTCGGTTACTGCCGATGGCACCTTCTCGAATTCCTCCACGAAGCGCGGGTACTCCTCTTCTTCAAGCAGTTTCATCGCGTGAGTGGTACCTCCGGAATTTAGGCCCACCCCGAACCAGGCGCTGCCAAACATGTAGTTGCTCAAGAGCAGGAGGCCAAAACCGAAGTGGTCTAGGTGCCCAGCCTGGCAACGAAGAACCTGCTCACAATGTGGAGCACGGTCAGATATTTATAATGCGCCGATGGTTCAATGCGGCAAGTGTCACGCCCGTCGCGGCCCGTGTCTGGAGAAACAAGAAAACCGGAAGGATCGACTTGGCAATTATCACCTTCCCGTCTCCTGCAGGCAGCGAGAACTGTTGGCGTGGCGTCGCCACCTTATCTGGCCTGCGGACGTCCTTTCGTTTTCTGTTTTCTGCTGATGATCCTTCGTCGTAGGCAGGGAAGGGCTTGAACCATCTGTCTCTTGGAAATACCTTACGTTTAGGATCAAGATCTTTTTTCTTCACGCCTTCCGGCTCGAATCTTGGCAGCTCCTTGGTCACGCTGAGCAGCATGCTGTTTTGTCGCAAATCCATTTCGCACCATGCCTGATCTTCGGCAGCGCCAGGCTCAAAATCCATCTGCTGCATCTTGTTATGCACAATCCTTTGCAATTCCTGCACAATAAACCGTTCAAAGCATCACAAAAACTTCCCAATAAACGCACAAAGAAAGGCTTACA
>JAJTFM010000097.1 GCA_021298575.1 Saprospiraceae bacterium
CGATCCGCGTATTCAGGATAACTTTTTTACCCCTGTAAGCTATGCCGGTGCTTTTGGCCCTACCGGCGACTGGACCTGCCCCTGGGCTTCCTGGACTACTCCGGGCTGTATCCCGGCACCTACACCGAATCAGGTACTCGTTTCTACTGATATCACACAGAATACTACCTGGACTGCCGACAATGAGTACACGCTTCAGGGTTTCGTCTACGTGACCAACTGTGCTACATTGACAATCCAGCCAGGAACGGTTATCAAAGGCGACAAGGGTTCCAAAGGTGCCCTGATTGTTACACGCTGCTCCAAAATCGTGGCTGATGGTACAGTGGATGCACCAATCGTATTCACTACAAATGACCCGAACCCGTCTTATGGTTCATGGGGTGGCCTGATTATTCTCGGCAACGCACCTACCAACCAGACCTATAGCGGTACTGCTGGTCTGGGTCTGATCGAAGGCGGCCTCGACCCGAACAAGGCGCTCTATGGTGGTAATAGCCCCGACGATAACTCGGGTGTACTCCGCTTCGTACGCGTTGAATACCCCGGTATCGCTTTCCAGCCTAATAACGAAATCAACGGTATCACTTTCGGTGCCGTAGGTGCAGGTACAATCGTAGATCATGTACAGGTGTCATTCGCAGGCGACGATGCTTTCGAATGGTTCGGAGGAACGGTTAACTGCAAGCACCTGATCGCTTACCGCGCACTCGATGATGATTTCGACGCTGATAATGGCTACAGGGGTAATGTACAATATGCTCTTTCTGTTCGCGACCCACAGGTAGCCGATGTGAGTGGTTCAAATGGTTTCGAGATTGATAACGATGCAAGTGGCAGTACTACGGCACCTAAAACTGCTCCAACTTTCTCCAACGTCACGCTCGTAGGCCCTACAGGTACTATCAATTCAAACTACAAACGTGCCGCACACCTGCGCCGTAACAGTGAAGCTGCTATCTTCAACTCGCTACTCCTCGGAAGCTACCCGGTTGGTGTGTTTGTTGACGGTTCTTCTACTACAACAAATGCTGCCAATGGCCTGCTTGAAGTAAAAAATACACAGGTACACGGTCCGGTTGATCCGCTCAGCGCCAACCCTGCCACTTTCGACATTGACGCATGGTTCGCTACCGGCGGCTGGGGCAATGCCATCAACGCCAGCGCAACCGGCGCCAATCTGCAGGATGCTTTCAACCTGGATTACCCGAACGCCCAGCCTACCGGTATCTCCTCTGCGCTTAACGCTTCTTCTTTCTCGGCTGCACGCGTCAGCAACCCGTTCTTCGATAATGTATCTTACGTGGGTGCATTCGGCGGGGGTGCCGGCTCCGACTGGACATGCGGCTGGGCCAGATTCAAGGAACTCAATAACAACTGCTTTGTTGGAACTGAAGAGGTTGCCGTCTATATCAACGAGGTGAAACTCTTCCCGACCATCGCAAACGACCAGGTAACACTCCAGCTGAACATGGTAAAATCTGCCGACCTCTCTGTTGAAATATACGGTATGAACGGCCAGTACTTCGGCAGCCAGATTAACGAAAAGGTGTTCGAAGGCGCTCAGCAGTTCACGCTGAATACCGCCACACTGCCCCGCGGTTTCTACTTCGTGCGCATTCAGGCCGGCGATGGAGTAACTACCGAAAAACTGATCATCGCAAGATAAACAACAGCAAGTTTAGTACAATAACCTGATGACTTGAGTCGCTCCTGCAGAGGGGCGACTCATTTCTTTATGTGCCATATATCCGCTCAGAATATTCATACATCTGAATTGTGCATTATTTTGTCCGCGGTAACGGAATATATCCGTAAAATAGCCCCTGAAACCTGACAATCGCACTTCTTTATGATGCTCAAAAACTTTTTCCTCTGCTGCTTTATGCTGCTTTGTACGCTGGTAACAGCCCAGCGACCCTCCGCAGCCGACTCTGCCTTCATTCGGGACAATTATACGAAACGCGAGGTGCTGATTCCCATGCGCGATGGTGTGCGCCTGTTCACCTCCATTTACACGCCGAAAGATCTGTCGAAAAAATACCCGATCATCATGCGACGCTCACCGTACTCCTGCAGCCCGTACGGAGCCGATACCTATACCACGCGCATTCAAAATATGGATCTCGCCCGTGCCGGCTATATATTCGTATTCCAGGATGTGCGCGGAAGATATATGAGCGAGGGTAATTTTGTCGATGTCCGTCCCTATATACCCACTTCCGATCCGTCGCCAAAGGGGAAAAAACAAACCGACGAAGCTACCGACACCTATGATACCGTTGACTGGCTGCTGAAATACGCCACGGGCAATAACGGTCGTGTGGGAGTCATGGGTATCTCTTATCCCGGCTTTTACTCCACAATGGCGATACTCGCCGATCACCCCGCTATCAAGGCAGTATCTCCCCAGGCGCCTGTTACCGACTGGTTTGTTGGCGACGATTTCCACCACAACGGTGCTTTCTTTATGATGGACGGGTTCGGGTTTTATTCCGGTTTCGGAAAGCCGCGCCCCGAGCCAACTACCTCCGGTCAGCCCGGGTTCAGCGACTGGAAAACACCCGATAACTATGATTTCTTCCTCAGAGCCGGTGCCCTGCGCAACCTGACTGAAAAATTCGGCATGAAGGATATTCCTTTCTGGAATGAACTGATGGAGCACCCGAACTATGACGCCTGGTGGCAGGCGCGCAACCCGCGCCCGCACCTGAAAAACGTAAAACCTGCCGTGATGACGGTAGGCGGCCTTTTCGATGCCGAAGACTGCTGGGGCGCCTGGAACGTATATAAATCTGTTGAAAAACAAAACCCGTCCTCTGTGTCAAACAGGGTAGTGATGGGCCCCTGGGTACACGGCGGCTGGGGGCGCGGCACCGGCGACAGGCTGGGCGCGGTGACTTTCGGTTCGCGTACCAGCGAGTTCTATCAGAAGGAAATTGAATTCAGATTCTTTGAGTATTATCTGAAAGATGCCGGTAAAATGGATCTCCCGGAAGCGTATGTCTTCGAAACCGGCTCCAATAAATGGAGTACATACGATGCCTGGCCACCCAAAGATGCCCGTCAGGTAAAATACTACTTCGGAGCACAGGGCAGGCTGTCCACAGCACCTCCTGCCAACGAGAGCAGAACTTCACAGACCGATCGGTACACCTCCGATCCGGCAAATCCTGTGCCTTATACCGATGGCGTACACCTGCGCAGAACCAATGAATACATGGTTGATGATCAGCGATTTGCATCCCGCAGACCCGACGTGATTACTTACCAGACCGAACCGTTGAGCAGTTCCGTAACCGTGACTGGTCCGGTTATCGCCGACTTGTGGACTACCCTGAGTACCACCGATGCTGACTTTGTGGTAAAACTGGTAGATGTATTCCCGGATACTCTGCAGGGCCGGGAAAACGGAATTCCGATGGGTGGCTACCAGATGCTGGTGCGTGGGGAAATTTTCAGGGGTCGTTACAGAGACAGTTTCGAACAACCCAAAGCATTCACACCCGGCACAGCCGCCAATGTGAAATTTGAACTGCCTGATGTTTCCCACACCTTTATGCCTGGTCATAAAATCATGATACAGGTTCAGAGCAGCTGGTTCCCGCTGGCAGATCGCAATCCGCAGCAGTTTATAGATATCTACAAGGCAAAGGATGAAGATTTCATTCCCTGTGATATACAGCTTCACCGGGATGCAGGTCGCGCCTCGGGAGTAATACTGCCGATTCGATAACAGTTGCCGGAAAAGCCGGATACAGTGCAGCCCGACGAAACCCGGTCAGGCTGCACTGTATCTCTTCATACACTACCGGATTTCCCCCAAAATTAGTCTTTTTTATATACAATTTGTATCAAAAAAACGCTTTTTATTTAAAAAACACTGATTTCAGCGAAAAAATATACATGGTTTTCGGCAATCTCTTTAGTTTTACGCACGAGTTTTAATATGTCAAAATGACGAACATGGTAAACATGAAATCTACCCCCTTCATGATTGCGGCGGCCCTGTTTTCTGCAGTCACGCTCACTGCACAGAATTATCCGTCCAACCCGGAGCCCGGAGCCTGCTATATCAAATGCCCGATTGAAGTACTGCGGGAAATTGAAAAGGTAGTTACCAATCCCTCTTTCCTGGAATACAAGGTGGCGCCCCCTGTTTACAAAACGGTGGAAGAACGAGTGCTCGTGCGCGAAGCATCCAAACGCTTTGAGTATGTACCCGCCGTGTATCGCGAGGAAATTGACTCAATTCTGGTAGAAGAGGCATACAGCACCTACACTATCAGTCCGGTAAAAATGATAGACACATTCGAAACTATCTTACTCGAACCCGCTTACGCACGCTTCGAAAACAAACCAATGATTGATGGTTGCAACTCGCCCACTCCCGGCGAATGTGATGTAATCTGCTATGTCGAATACCCGGCTGTAACCAAAAATATCCCCGTCAAACGCATTGTGACGCCGCCGACTTATGCACCCAAAGCCAAAGTCGGACAGAAGTACAGAATTATCCGCCGTATGGTGATCGACAAACCGGCCACTATCCGCGAAATCGAAATACCGGCTGAATATGTTACTGTCCAGAAAAGAATGCTCGACCGCGATGCCATTGTAGATTCCACACTAATCGCCTCTGTCGTTCGCGAGGAGGTATTTCTTACCCGCGACCGCGATGATGAAGCCTCTATCTACGGTTACGAATGGCGCAAAATCGAATGTGAACTGCTCGATTACAATATCCTGCCCATCTACTACGACGTGAACAGCGATATTCTTTCGCGCGATGCAAAAGATGTTATTGACGAGAAACTCCTCAAGCTGATGCAGCGCCGTCCCGAACTTCGTGTTGAAATCAGCTCACACACGGATTCCCGTGCATCCGATGCCTTCAACCTCGAGCTTTCCAACCGCCGCGCCAAAGCAGTGGTTGACTATCTGGTGTCCCGCGGTATCCGCCGCTCCCGCCTCGAATATCGCGGTTACGGCGAATCACAACTCGTAAACCAGTGCCGCAACGGTGTACAGTGTACTGAAGAACAACACGCTCAAAACCGCAGAACAGAGTTCCGGGTGCTGCCGAGATAATACAATCCGGATTTGGTGTTTTTCAGTAACTCAACCAAAGTCCGGCAAATCATTATAAAGTGGGTGTAATTCCTGAACAAGGGGTTACACCCACTTAATTTTATACCAGTTTTGGTGATATGTCAAAGCCCCGGGCTGTAAAAGAAAAAGCCACTGCGCAGAGCGAAGTGGCTTGTAGGAAAGGGTGGTGGAGGATAACGGATTCGAACCGATGACCTCTTGCATGCCATGCAAGCGCTCTACCAGCTGAGCTAATCCCCCAAGAGCGGGCGCAAAGTTAAATTAACTTCATCCAATTCAGCAAGTTTTCAGCCTAAAAATTCTGATAATAACCGGTGAAAGTGGTGAGTGCCTTGCTCTCGCGTCACAGAATACCGGCCATGACGATAAAAACGGGAGCGAACGCCCTTCTGAACGTTATTCACCACCTCCTCGTCTTCCAGTTCCACCTGATCAAGTCCAGAACCGGCACCGGCGCCAAGCTTGCTCTCATCATAGGTGTAAACTACAAAAGTCACGCGACAGGTGTTTACCCCGGTGGGCTCTACCAGATTGAAAGACAATCCCCACGGATAAAAATTGAACATCATATTCGGAAATACCCAGAAGTAGTAACCCGCCACCTGTTTGCCGTAATCTGGCGATTCTGGAGGTAGTTCAAAACATGTATCGCCTTTCTTGCCAATACCAAGCTGCAGACTGGAATATCTGAACAGTTCGGTTGTGTAGTTCCCGTAGTCAAGCACGGTGCTGAGGCCTCCATGTACGAACGGAATGTGAAACCCCTCCAGGTAGTTTTCGCAATACAGCGCCCAGCTGGCTTCAACATTCCATACGGTTGACAGGTCGGGTCGGTGCCTGAGTTGATCCATTGGCAGCCAGGATACCCGGCGTATCACGTCGCCGAATACAGCATCCGGATCAGCCTTCGGATGAAGGGCTGTGAAGAGCAGCTTGCCCCACCGGAAAAGCGGAAGCTGTTTCAGGTGGTCGTCGGCACAGGGAAAGCCAACCACCTCCTTAAACTCGGGCATGAACTGAAACTGTCCGGCCAGATCGAACACGCGGCCGTGGTACTTGCATCGGAGCTGACTCGACTGACAGGGCTCGTATGCCACCAGATTACCCCGGTGGGTACATACGTTCGACAGACAGTGCAGTGCGGACTCCTTGTCGCGCGTGAGCACGAGGGGCTCGTTCAGACTCCCGTCGAGGAGGGTGAACGGATAAATACTGCCGGGATCGGGTACACGCCCGGTGTCTCCGATGTACTGCCAGGAGGTGGCAAACATCTTTTCGAGTGCCTCTGAGTAGATAGCCGGATTGTTATATACTTCGGTGGAAATGGTTTGTGCCCTGGAGATATCGGGGTCAACGGGGAAACGTGGCATGGAAAACAAATAAAAAACGGGGAGACACGGTTGCACCGCGCCTCCCCGAAAACAAGGTCAATTAATAGCCGTTATTCTGAACGAGGTTCGGATTGGCTTCCAGTTCGCGGGCCGGAATCGGATCAGTCCGTCCACAGATCCTTTCAGGCGTTTGACATCGTGGATGCGATGTCCTTCAAATGCCAGTTCAAGACGGCGCTCAAGAAGTACATCGGCCAGTGTCACGCCAGTCTTAGCGCTCAGGCCTGCACGTGTATGTACCGCGTTGTAGTATTCATCGGCGCTCTGACCCAGACGGGCCTTGCACTCGGCAGCGATGAGGTACATCTCTGCGAGGCGGATAACCGGGATGTTTTTGTACTGGTCGCGCCATTTTCCGGTGCGGAGGGCACCATTACCCTCGTAGAACATAGCCAGACGTGCATCGGAAGCATCGTACAGGCTGATGTGCTTCTGTTCAATCTCGATATCACCGTCGCGGCCGCCGTACTCGGGAATGGAGAAGAATGTGACCAGCTCGTTGGCTCCATCCTGGTTGGATACCTGCATGGAGAAGATGGCCTCCTCTGTATTATCGTCCTGATTCCAGAGATCTGCATAATCGGAAACGAGGCTGTAGGCTCCGGATCCGATTACTGCTTCAGCTTCGGTGAGTGCCTCACTGTATTCGCCGCGGGCGAGGTGCAGGCGGGCCAGCATGGCTGCTGCTGTATATTTGTTGGCAAACACATCGTTTTCTTCAGGCAGCAGATCGAGGGCCTCGTGGAGGTCATCGTGAACGGCCTGATATACTTCTTCCACGGTGTTACGCGATACATAACTGTCACTGGTTACACCGCGGGTGGGAGTAGTTACTACAGGCACACCCAACTGACTGTTGGTAGCGCCCGCCACATAGGGCTTGCCAAACAGGCGAACCAGCTCGAAGTGGGCGATGGCGCGAATAAAACGCGCTTCACCTTCCACCCTGGCACGATCGCTCTCATTGACGATGCTCAGAGCAGAAAGAACATTATTGGCTGTGTTGATGGCAACGTAGGCAGTTCTCCAGGTATTCTCGGCATCGTTGTTGCCGGCATCCATGGTGTGGTTGGTGATATCGCGCGGGTCGCCAAAAGTACCTACCCAGCGAATTTCACCATCGGCACCCGCCAGTTCAGCATCGCGGAAGAGGTTACCGCCGTAGAGGCCATCACGGCTGATATTGTCGTAGGCACCCTGAAGCACCAGTTTGACGTTGGCATCGCTGTCGAGCGCAACGGTTTCACTCACGCTCTGCAGCGGCTCGATGTCGAGCTGCTTGTCGCAGGCTACTACCGAAAACAGGAAGCCCGAGAGGAGAAGATATTTTACTTTTTTCATTGTCAATGTCTTTACCCGGCATTGACTGAATCAACAGCCGGTAATGATTGGTTTAAGTGATCAGAATCCTACGCGGATACCACCGATGATGGTTTTGGGTTGAGGTGCCGAGTAGAAGTCCACGCCATAGGTTGTATTGTTGGCGAGGAAGTCGGTAGTCACCTCCGGATCCCATCCGTCGTACCTGGTGAATGTGAGCAGGTTCGTGGCTGTGGCATACAGGCGCAGGCTGCGCACACCCTTGATCAGGTTGGCAGGCAGATCGTAAGCCAGTGTCACGTTTTTCAGGCGCAGGTATGAGCCATCGGACATATAGCGGCTGCTGCGGCCGATATCGCCGTTGGAGTAGCCCAGGCGTGCTTCCGGTACATCGGTGATGTCACCCGGATTCTGCCAGCGGTCGAGCTGGTCGCGGGTCTGGTTGTCGAACCAGCAGGCGTTGCACGACATAAAGATGTCGCCAGCGCGGTGGATCTGATTTCCGGCAACGCCCTGGAAACGCACATCCAGTGTAAGGCCGTTCCAGGAGAAGGTGTTACCAATACCGCCGATGACGTCGGGCAGCGGAGATCCGAGTACCACGAAGTTTGCCTCGCTGTAGTCGTTGGTAGTGGCGGCTTCGTCGCCGCCTTCTTCGTTCACAAACCAGAGGGCGTCGCCGTTTTGAGGGTCTACACCTGCGTATTCAGCACCGTAGAAAACCCCGATTGGCTGGCCTACCTTCACCACGTTCAGGTAGCGGGATCCGCCGTTGTCAATGATGTCTTGTCCGTCGGCCAGTGAAAGCACTTTGTTCTTGTTGAGTGCAATATTGAACGATGTAGTCCATTTGAATGCACCCACGAGGTTATTGGAGTTGATTGTGAATTCCCATCCCCTGTTCTCAAGTTCACCTATATTTCTCCACTGCGTGCTGAAACCGGTAGTTGACGGGATGGGCACTTCCTGGAGGAGGTTGTTGGTATTTTTGATATAGTAGTCAATTTCACCGCTGATACGGTTGTTGAACATACCCCAGTCAATACCGAAATTCAGTTCGGTACTTTTTTCCCATGTCAGGTCGGGGTTGGCGATCTGCTGTGGAGAGAACACGCTGGAGCCGTTGTAGCTGCCGGGGGAGTACAGTCCGAGTGCGCGGAAGTTGCCGATGTCGGCGTTGCCGCTTTGTCCCCAGGATGCGCGGGCCTTCAGGAAGGAAACCACTGAGTTGTCGGCCAGGAAGCCTTCTTCGCTCACTACCCAGCCTGCAGAGAATGCGGGGAAGAATGCGTAGCGCTCGTTGGCACCGAAGCGGGAAGATCCGTCAATACGGGCAGATGCGTTGAACAGGTACTTGCGGTCGAAGTTGTAGCGTGCACGACCGAAGTAGGAGAGGAAGCTGTAGTTGTCTTCGGAGCTGGTACCGCCGGTAATCACAGCAGCACTGGCGAGGGTTTTCAGTCCGTCAGAAGGGAACTGCTCGCCCTGTACGGAAGTGCGGTTATTGGTACTTTTGAAGTATTCTGTTCCGAGGTCGAGTCCGAGGTCATGTGAATCAAACGCTTTGTTCCAGCGGAGAACGGCGTTGGTGTTGTAGTCGGTAGCACCGGCGAATACCGACTGGCCGTAGCCTTTGGAGTCGTTACCGGTATCGGTGCGCTCGCCGAAGCGTGCCTCGTCGCGTACGTTGTACAGGTTGGCTGCAGCCTCTACACGGAGAGCGAGATTTTCTGTAAAGCTGTAGTCGCCATAAGCATTGGCCAGCGTACGGTTGCTGAATACTTTGCGGGTAGCGTCTTCCACATCAATCAGACCATTGTAGTAGGTGGTTACCGGACGGTCGTAGAGCAATCCGTCTTCGTCGCGCAGCGGGGTGATTGGAGCCAGGGCCACTAACTGCATGGGTGTGGAGAAGGCGTTGTCGTCGGAAACGGTGCGGGTGTCGGTACGGGTTACAGCCAGATTGACACCTACTTTCAGTTTGTCGGTTGCATCAAAGTCGAGGTTCATGCGGGCTCCGTCTTTGGAGAGGTGGTTGCCTACCAGTATGCCCTCGTTGAAGCCGGCGTTGGCGCTCACGTAGTAGCGCACTTTGTCGGTGCCGCCCGACAGAGAGAGCTGCGTATTGTAGATGGAGGCATCCTGAAATGCTTCGTCCTGCCAGTTGGTTTTGTCAATGCCCTGCATCCAGTCATCGTTATACCCGGAATAGCGGCGGAAGCGGTTTTTTACAAAGGTTGTCCAGGAGTATGACTCATCGTAAGCTACCCCTTCGAGGTCGTCGGAGTTATTGGCTGCCTCGGTGAAGAGTTCAACATATTCACTGGAATTCAGAAACTCGCGCTTGCGCGTGGGCTTGCTGAATCCGTACTGCATATCGAGTTCGATCTGGCTTTTGCCCGAGCGACCCGACTTGGTGGTGATAAGCACTACGCCGTTGGAGCCGCGGGAGCCGTAAATTGCCTTGGCAGAAGCGTCTTTCAGTACCTCGATGGACTCGATGTCGTTGAAGTTCAGGTCGGCGAGCGGGTTCATCGCAGCGCCAAAGGTGTTGCGTGCATCTTTTGCCAGCGGAATACCGTCCACCACAAACAGTGGCTCGGTGCCGGCATTGATAGAACCGACGCCGCGCACGCGTACGCGGGCGGCAGCACCTACCTTGCCGTTTACGCTCTCGATATTCACACCGGCAGCCTGACCCTGCATGGCCTGCTCGACGGATACCACCGGCATGCCTTTAACATTTTCGTTGGTCAGTTTGGCAATATTGCCGGTGAGGGTACTCCGAATCTGTTTGCCGTAGCCGATTACAACGACTTCGTCAATCAGCTGCTCGTTTTCTCCCAGTACCACATTGAGTGTGGAAGAGGATCCCACTGCTACCTCCTGTGAGGAGTATCCAGTGTAAGACACAACCAAAACGGCGCTGTTGTCCTGCACCTTGACAGAAAACATGCCGTTGATGTCGGTAATGGTGCCGACTTTGGTGTTCTTGACGGTTACGGAAGCCCCGATGAGCGGCTCGCCGGCTTTGTCGGTTACCTTGCCCGCTACTGTCCGCTGCGCATAGGCGCCGACGGCCATAACCAGACAAAGTAATGCCGTGGTAAAGAAATGCTTCATGATAGAGAGATGGTTTAGAATAGAAATTTGATTTATTTGTGGATCGCCTTACCCGCCAGATACCCTCCCGTCCAGGCTGCCTGAAAGTTGAACCCGCCGGTAATGGCATCTATGTCCAGTATTTCTCCGGCCAAAAAAAGTCCGGGGCAAACCCTGCTTTCGAAGGTATTGAAATTGATTTCTTTGAGAGAAACGCCACCCGCGGTTACGAATTCATCCTTGTTGGTGCTCTTTCCGGTGATCTGAAAACGGGCCTCTGTGAGTTGTTCATACAGTTGCTGACCCGATATTTTATCGAGGTCGGCCCAGCGCTTCTGCATATCTATACCGCCTGCTTCTGTCAGGCGCTGCCACAGGCGCGCGGGCATACCCTCCTGTGCGTGCGAGGCTATGGTCTTTTTCCCGCTGTGCTGCCGGTGATATCCAAACCATGCATCAAATGATTCTGCGTCTGCTGAAAACTGTATTTCCAGTTGAAATTTGTAGTCCATCTCCCGGAATTCACGGGCTCCCCAGGCTGAAAGACGAAGCACAGCCGGACCGCTAAGGCCCCAGTGCGTAATCAGCAGGGGCCCTTCCGAGGTGAGCCGGGTGCCTGGTACACTTAGGCGCGCACGCTGTACGGAAACCCCCGACAGGTCGCGGAGCCGTGTATCTTTTGTATTGAAGGTAAACAGAGACGGGACCGGCGGGATAATGGTGTGCCCGAGTCCGGCCAATACTTCCCACATGAATGTACTGCTCCCGGCTGCAATCATCACCTGGTCAAAAATCTGATTGTCTAGTTGCCAGCGCCCGTCCTGCGGGCGGATTTTTTCTATCCTCGAGGAAGTGTGTACTTTCACTCCCGCATTGTGGGCAGCCCGGCTCAGGCAGTCAATAATGGTTTGTGAGCTGTCGGTAACCGGAAACATGCGTCCGTCAGATTCAGTTTTCAGCAGTACTCCCCGACTGGAGAACCACTGTACGGTGTCTTCCGGGCCAAACCGGGAGAAGGGGCCGATGAGTTCCCGCGAACCCCTGGGGTAATTTTTGACCAGTTCCCGGGTATCGAAGCAGTGGTGAGTGACGTTACAGCGCCCGCCCCCGCTGATGCGTACCTTTTCGAGTACCGTCTTGCCACGCTCGAAAATATGCACCTCATTCCCGGGGCTGGCTTCCGCACAGGTGATGGCTGCAAAAAAACCGGCGGCACCTCCGCCAATAATCGCTGTTTTCATATGATGATTCTGATCTGTTTCAAATCGAAAGACTCCAGGGCTTCTACCTCCACCAGCAGCATGCCCGACTCCCCGACACCGCGTATAATACCACTGAAATGACCGCCGTCAGGCAATCTTTCAAATTCCGAAAGGATATCTTTCCTGTACAAAGTTTGCTCGTAAGCGGCCTTGATGACTTTCCCCGCACCCGATTTCAACTGAAGATACCGCCGTTCAAGTGCCCCGAATAGCTGTGCTGCTACTACATCAGTATCGTAACTTGTACCCGATACCATTGCCAGTGAAGCCGGATTGGGTAGCGCCGGATCAAATACCAGCTGGTTCACATTCAGGCCAATACCTGCGACAGAACCCTGTATCTGACCGGATGAGAGACTGTTTTTAATCAGAATGCCGGCAACTTTCCGATCCCCCTCGTACAAATCGTTGGGCCACTTGACCGACCACCGACCAGCCGGATACAGCACCCGGGCTGTATCGTGAAGCGCCAGCGCTACCGTCATGCTCAACTCAAACTGACGCTCCACGGACAACCATGAAGGGTATAGTATAATACTGACAAGGAGGTTCTTTCCGGCGTCGCTGAGCCATTTACTGCCAAATTGACCGTGTCCCGCTGTCTGGTTGTCAGCCCTGACCACCGTTCCCTCGGGTGGCCTGCTTTTTGACATCAATTCAGCAGCCAGATCGTTCGTGGACGGGAGTTCAGGAAACCGGTGGTAAACTTTTCCTATGAAAAGATTGTTTGACATACGTTTTTCATGCGCAAATGATCAGATAAGGTCGGCAAAAATACCGTACTTTTGCAGTCCTGTATTATCAAAATAACATCACGACATTGACAACCACAACAGCCCGCCGCGCAAACAGAATATCTTCAGAGCAACTCAACCACGCCATCGTTGAGGGAATCCGGGATAAAAAAGGCAAAAAGATTGTTCAACTTGATTTGCGCAATCTCGGCGACGCACCCGCAGACTTCTTTATTATCTGCGAAGGCGACTCCAATACACATGTCAAAGCCATTTCAGACAGCATCCGCAAGAAGGTGCAGGAAGAAATGCAACAGTCACCAGCGCATATTGAAGGTAGCTCCAATTCCAAATGGGTATTGATGGACTACTTCAACACCGTGGTACATGTTTTTTATCCGGAAACCCGTGAATTCTATGAACTGGAAAACCTCTGGAGCGATGCCGGGGTAACAGAGTTCGCCGAAATCTAATACAAAAGAAAATGGAACAGGAAAATAAGAGGCGCGACGATGACCAGCGCAATCAGGAAGGCGGAGAGGGTATGCCCCGATTCAATTTCATGTGGATTTATATCCTCATCGGCCTTGGCATACTCGCCCTGCAGGTAACCCGGTTCTCGGGAGCATCCAAAACTGCTACCTGGGCCGATTTTGAACGATGGGCCCGGAAAAGCCATGTCCAGCGTCTGGTGGTCGTTAACGATAAGGAAGCCTATATTTATATTATTCCGGATTCATTGCTCAGCAGCAAAGAGCACGAGGGTATCAAGCCGGTCAAGAAAACACTACTGAGTGCCGATCAGCCAAACTATGTCATGAATATTGGCAAACTTGAGGTGCTCGAGCCTAAAATGACCAGGCTCAACGAGGTGCTCACCAAAGAAAAAAGGGCTATTGTAACCATCGAGTACGACCAGCGTACCAACTGGAGCGCCGTACTCATCACCTATGGCCTGCCCCTGCTGCTCTTCATCGGCCTCTGGGTTCTGGTGCTGCGCCGCGTGGGCGGCGGTGCCGGCGGCCCGGGCGGACAAATCTTCAATATCGGCAAATCCAAAGCCACTCTGTTCGATAATAATGCCAGAGTTAATATCACTTTCGCCGATGTGGCAGGCCTCGATGAAGCCAAAGAGGAGGTCATGGAAGTAGTTGATTTCCTGAAAAATCCGAAAAAATATACCACACTCGGCGGTAAAATCCCCAAAGGAGTACTACTGGTTGGCCCTCCGGGTACCGGCAAAACGCTGCTCGCAAAAGCAGTAGCGGGCGAAGCAGGTGTACCGTTCTTCTCTATCTCCGGCTCCGACTTCGTCGAGATGTTCGTGGGCGTGGGCGCGTCACGTGTGCGCGATCTGTTCCGTCAGGCCCGCGAAAAAGCACCTTGTATCATCTTTATTGACGAAATTGACGCCATCGGCCGCGCACGCGGACGCGGCGCCGTACAGGGCGGCAATGATGAACGCGAGAATACACTCAATCAGCTGCTTGTCGAAATGGACGGTTTCCCCACCGACAAGGGTGTCATCCTGATGGCCGCAACTAACCGCCCGGATATTCTCGATCAGGCGCTTCTGCGCCCCGGGCGCTTCGACCGCCAAATCGGTATTGACCGCCCCGATCTGAAAGGACGCGAACAGATATTCCGCGTTCATATCAAAAATATCAAGGTTTCACCTGAGGTAACCCCCGATACCCTGGCAGAAATGACCCCGGGTTTCGTCGGCGCAGATATCGCCAATGTCTGCAACGAGGCCGCACTCATCGCTGCCCGCCGCGATAAAACAGCTATTGATCTCGACGACTTCAACTATGCACTCGACAAGGTGATCGGCGGCCTGGAAAAGAAGAACAAGATCATCAGCCCGGAAGAAAAGCAGATTATCGCCTACCACGAAGCCGGTCACGCTATATGTGGCTGGTTCCTCGAACATGCACACCCGCTCGTCAAGGTAACTATCGTACCCCGCGGTCTCGCCGCACTGGGGTATGCCCAGTACCTGCCGAAGGAACAATATATTACCCGCAAGGAGAAACTCCTCGATGATATCTGTATGACGCTCGGCGGCCGTGCAGCCGAGTCGGTGGTGTTCGATAAAATAAGTACAGGAGCACAAAGCGATCTGGATCATATCACCCGCCTTTCATACGAAATGGTGGTTAACTACGGCCTGAGCGACAAGGTAGGAAATGTATCCTACTACTCCATGCTCAACGACTCCTTCAACCGCCCGTTCTCCGAACAAACGGCTTACCTGATTGATCAGGAAGTCAAAAATATGATCGAAGAACAGTATGTACGTGCTAAAAATCTGCTGATTGAGAAAAGGCAGCACCTCGATGCGCTGGCTTCCGCACTCCTCGAAAAAGAAGTTCTTCACCGCGCAGACCTCGAAAATATCATAGGAAAACGACCATTTGCAGATCAGGCACACTCCGGCGATGCTCAGACAGATGAAAAACCCGCTCTGGAAGCCCCTGCAGATACGGATCCTGCGTAATTTTATCCGAGAGTCACTATGCATCTTGTTCTTGTTCACACTGGTCGGTTGTCTGGAGTGCTGTTCTGCATCCTGTTCGGCCTGATAACCCTGTCGGCGCAAACCGCCACCCTAACTACCGTACACGGCAGGGTATCAGATACCCTCAATACGCCGCTTCCCTACGCCTCCGTACAGGTGGACGGAGAGGAAATCGGTGTGCGAACAGATATTGACGGTTACTTCTATTTTCAGTCTAAAAAACACCCGAAGTTTGTCAAAATAGCCTATGTAGGCTATAAATCACAAAAAGTAAAAATAAACCCGGACGTTCATAACGAACTGGAAATCAAACTGCTGGAAGAAACCTATGGCATTCAGGAAGTCACTATCCGGCCAAAAAAGTACCGGAAAAAAGACAATCCCGCCGTCGATCTCATTCAGGAGGTTTTCAAACACAAAGATCAGAACAGAAAGGAAGGGCTCGATTACTACAGTTTCGAAAAATACGAGAAGCTGGAGTTCGATCTGAATAATATCAACGATGGCTTCAGGAAGAAGTGGTACCTGAAAAAATTCAGGTTTATCTTTAATAATGTGGATACCAATGACGTAAACGGGAAAGTGGCACTCCCGTTCTTTTTCCGCGAGCGCCTGCTCGAGGTGAAATACCGAAAGGATCCATCTACCCTGAAAGAGTATCTCGTCGGAGAAAACCAGACCAAACTCCGCGATGAATATGATGTGGACAACGACGGGGTATCCAAATATATCAGTAATCTGTACCAGGATATTGATATCTATCAGCCCAATATTGACCTGCTCTCTATTCAGTTCGTGGGTCCGCTCTCGGGTATTGCAACTTCCTACTACCGGTTCTATATCACAGATACACTCGAGGTAAACGGCGAAAAATTCGCCGATGTATTCTTCGCTCCCATGAACAAGAGTAATCTCGCTTTCATGGGAAATATGCTCGTTGCACTCGATTCCACCTACGCCGTGCGAAAGGTGGTTATGGGTGTATCCAAGGATATTAACCTGAATTTCGTGACCGACCTGCGCATCGAGCAGGAATATGACTTTTTCGGAGAGGGCAGCAGCAGACGCCTCCTGCTCACCACTGATGCCGTTACCATGGATTTCAATATCCTGAAAAATGCGGAAGGCCGCAGCCTGCTTGTTCATAAAACCAACTCCTACAGAAACTATATCCTGAATCAGCCGATTCCCGACTCGCTGTTCAGCCCGCCAGTACCCACCCTTGTCAAAAGACCAATACAACTGACTGTTGAAGACTGGCCCGACTACCGGCACCAGCCACTCGAAATCAGGGAGGTGGCCATCGGTAAAATGATGGACAGTATTCAGCACAGCCCCACTTTCCGTACTGTGATGACGGCCAGTAATATCGCCGGAACCGGTTTCGTGAAATTCGGCGGACTGGAACTGGGCCCCATTGCTACTTTTGCCAGTTTCAATGATATCGAAGGCAGCCGCTTCAGGGTGGGCGGCCGTACCAATCAGAAGTTCATAAAACCGCTCCAGCTAAGTGGATATCTGGCCTACGGAACCCGCGACAGACAGTGGAAATACCGGGCGGCAGCTACCTGGTCGTTGTCGGGCGAATTGCCCCGCAAGTTTCCGATGAACAACATTACCGTCGGATACCAGCGCGATATCCGTCCGCTGGGAGCCGATATCTCCAACTGGTCGCCCGATAACCTGTTACTGTCTTTCCAGCGCGGCTCCAACTCGCGGATGGCCTATCAGGATGTGGCAAGAGTGGAATACGTACGGGAATTCCAGACCGGATTTTCTGTCAACCCGTTCTTTTACTGGAAGCGATTTACTCCTGCCGGAAAGTTGTCTTTCGAGTATCAGGCCGTGGGAACGCCCGATTTCATCTCCCAGCCCGACATCACTACCAGTGAAGCCGGTGTAATACTGCGGTTTGCTCCCAATGAGAAGTTCTATCAGGGAACCACCTACCGCTTCACTATGCTGACGCAAAAACCGGTGTTTACGCTCACCTACCGGGCGGGCGTGAGCACGATTGGCGGCACTTACGATTACCACAAACTGGTGGCCAGTTTCTCCAAATATTTCTTCCTGGGGCCACTCGGCCGCTCTTATGTATTTGCCGAAGCCGGAAGAACATTCGGAACGGTACCCTTTCCACTGCTGGATATTCACCGGGCCAATCAGTCGTATCAGTACGACTGGTACTCCTACAACCTGATGAATTTCATGGAATTTGCCAGCGACAAGTATCTCGGGCTTACGCTGTATAACAACTTCTCGGGCCTGCTGCTCAATAATATTCCGGTTATCAAGAAACTGCAGTGGCGGGAAGTAGCCACCCTGAAACTGCTCTGGGGCGGCCTGGACGAAAAGAACAGACCCACAGTAGATAATGGCCTGCTGCGTTTCCCGCTAAACGATCAGGGGGCCGACTATATCCATACGCTCGGATCAAAGCCTTATGTGGAGGCCAGCGTGGGTATCGCCAATATATTCAGGGTAATACGCCTGGATTACCTGTGGCGCCTCTCCTACACCGACTTGCCAAATGTGGATACATGGGGTATCCGCTTCTCTTTCCAGGCAGGCTTCTGATAAACATCGTTTCCAAACAGATAACTACATACATAATGGAATTCCGCATTGAAAAAGACACAATGGGTCAGGTAAAGGTGCCGGCTCATGTCTACTGGGGAGCGCAGACGCAGCGTTCCATCGAAAACTTCAAAATTGCCAGAGAAACCAACCGAATGCCTATCGAAATCATCAGGGCATTCGCTATCCTGAAAAAAGCAGCCGCCCTCACCAATCAGGAGGCTGGTGTACTGCCCCACGACAAGTGTGATCTGATCTGCAGGGTGTGCGACGAAATTCTCGAGGGAAAACTCGACGATCAGTTTCCACTCGTGGTGTGGCAAACCGGTTCGGGCACTCAAAGCAACATGAACTCCAATGAGGTGATTGCGTACAGGGCACACGTTTTGCAGGGCGGACAACTCACCGACGAAAAAAAATATGTGCACCCGAATGATGATGTGAATAAATCCCAGTCGTCCAACGACACTTTCCCGACTGCTATGCACATCGCAGCTTACAAAATACTGCTGGAGGTAACTATCCCGGGTATCGAAAAGCTCCGTGACACGCTGCATGCCAAGGCAGAAGCATTTGCCGATGTCGTGAAAATCGGCCGCACACACTTCATGGATGCCACTCCGCTCACACTGGGCCAGGAGTTCTCCGGCTATGTGGCACAACTCAACCATGGCCTGCGCGCCGTCAGAAACACGCTCGCGCACCTGAGCGAACTGGCACTCGGCGGTACGGCTGTTGGTACTTATCCCTTTGTGACGGCCCCCAACAAGTTCGAAGCCCTCGCGGCCCACGACGGAATCGTTGAGGCACATGGCGCTCTCAAAACTGTTGCCGTGAGCCTGATGAAGATTGCCAATGATATCCGTATGCTTTCCTCCGGCCCCAGAAGCGGAATCGGCGAAATTTTTATCCCGGATAATGAACCTGGCTCCTCTATCATGCCCGGAAAGGTAAATCCCACACAGTGCGAAGCGCTCACAATGGTGGCCGCTCAGGTAATGGGTAACGACGTGGCTATCAATATTGGTGGCTCAAATGGTCATTTTGAACTGAATGTGTTCAAGCCGGTCATGATTTATAATTTCCTGCACTCCGCCCGTCTCATTGGCGAAGCCTGTGTGTCGTTCAACGATAAGTGTGCAGCAGGTATTGAACCACTGCACGACAATATCGCCCGCCACGTGAATAACTCCCTGATGCTGGTTACCGCACTGAATACCAAAATAGGGTATTACAATGCTGCCGCTATCGCCCAGCTGGCACACAAAAACGGACTTACCCTGAAGGAGGCCGCCCTGCAGTACGAATTGCAGGGACTCGATTTCAAACATATCACTGCCGAACAATTCGACCAGTGGGTACGCCCCGAAGATATGGTCGGAAGATAAACCGACCGCTGTTTCTGCGGTGGAGATACACGCTTTGTGTCTCCACCGTATTCAGTATTTCACCAATCTTTGGCCGAAATATCCTATCTTTATGCCCCATAATGTTTCCTTATGATTCGTGCAGATCAAGTTGCCAAGACGTTCGGCCGCAACCAGGTGTTGAAAGGCATTTCATTTACCTTTGAATCAGGTAAAACAAACCTGATTATCGGGCGCTCGGGTGCCGGCAAAACGGTACTGCTTAAAATTCTTGTCGGCCTCCAGACCCCCACCAGCGGTCGCGTCTGGTACGATGATGTGAACTTCACAGGGCTCGACAAGGCTGGCATGCGGGAAATTCGCATGAAAATCGGGATGCTCTTCCAGGGCTCGGCACTGTTCGACTCCATGACCGTGGAAGAAAATATCCGATTCCCGCTGGATATGTTCACTACCATGACAGCCAGGCAGAAACTTCACCGGGTTAATTACTGCCTCGAACGCGTTAATCTCGCCGGAAATAACGTCAAATACCCCTCCGAACTCTCCGGAGGTATGCAAAAACGCGTGGGAATCGCTCGCGCCATCGTTCTGGAGCCCAAATATCTGTTCTGCGACGAACCTAACTCCGGTCTCGATCCAAAAACAGCTATCATCATTGATGAACTAATCAGTGATATTACCAAAGAAAACAACATTACCACGATTATCAATACTCACGATATGAACTCGGTGATGGAAATCGGAGAAAATATCTGCTTCCTTCACGAAGGCCGACTTGAGTGGAACGGACACAAGGAGCAGGTGCTGGAAAGCAACAATGAAAACCTGCAGTCTTTCATATTTGCCTCGCCATTCCTCAAGCGTCTCCGAAAACAGGCGCTGGGCCACTGATGCAGGAACCGGTTAATCAGTCTCCACTGTGACAGCAGCCCTCGTCAACAAATCCGGCAAGTTTTCAGATGCCGAACTCATTGCCCTGTTCCTGCAGGGCAGAGATACCTCGTACTTCACGCAGCTGTATCGCCGGTATGCCGGAAAGGTATTCGCCAAATGTTACTCCATGCTGTCGGATGAAGGTATGGCCCGCGATGCCACCCAGGATATTTTTATAAAAATTCTCGGAAGCCTCTCCCGCTTCACCGAAAAATCATCGTTCTCTACCTGGCTTTATGCCGTCACGTATAATTACTGTATTGATATAATCCGCCGCAGAAAAAAAAATCTGCTCATTTTCACGGAAGATCCGGGGAGAATAAGTGACGAAATTGAAACGGAAGTGCCCGACAGTCTTATACTGGATATGGAAACCCGCCGGCTCGAACAGGTAATGGATAAAATCCCTCCCGGCGACCGCGCAATTCTGAATATGAAGTACATAGATGATTTGTCGGTTCGGGAAATAGCAGAAGTTCTCCACAAAACGGAAAGTGCCATAAAAATGCAGCTGATGCGCGCCAAGGCCAAAGCTCAGGAGGTGTATCACGAGTTGTATGGCGACGACCCCGTCGGACAATAAACACGATGAATTATGAGTAACAGTCTGAAAAAACTGGAAGAAGAACGCGAAAAAATGCTTCCTCCCGAACTGGAGGACCGCATAACCTCTCACCTCGGATCTATCAACCACTGGGGCGATATGGCAGAATTGTTCGTGTCAGGTGCCGTTAATACGATGGCGATGATGTTCGGCAGTAACCGTGCGCGCACTGCCGGAAGCCAGGATGACGCCGGTGTTAACTGGCGCGAAAAACCGGAACCGACACATAATACATCTTCTGATGATATTTAAAATGCCAAAAAATGGAAACAGATTTCTATAGCGGGCCGCTCGGACAACTGGTCACACAGTTTTCGGTATTCTTCCCCCGGCTTATTGGCGCACTGTCTGTCCTGTTACTCGGATGGATTGTGTCCAGAACAATCGGCAAGGTGCTGAGCAGGTTACTTGCCTCCGCCGGTGTGGATCGTTTGGCAGATATGTTCAGCGATATTGAATTTATTCAGCGCGCAGGCGTGATGCGCGCACGCGTGTCGGATTTGCTGGCGAAGGGTGTTTACTACACGCTGATGCTCATATTCATCATAGCGGCTACGGAGGTAATGGGTGTTTCCGCTATCACGCAACTGTTTGTAGATCTAATGAATTACCTTCCTTTCCTGCTCGCCGCAGGGGCAATACTGCTCACAGGTATTTTTCTGGCCGACATGGCCCGGGGAGGAGTACTAACACTATGCCAGTCGCTGGGTATTCCGTCGGCAAAGATGATTGCCTCCATTGTCTTTTATTTCGTCTTTGTTACGGTGGGCGTGAGCGCCCTGGCACAGGCCAAAATCAATACCTCATTCATTTCGGCCAACCTCACGGCTATTGTTGCCGCTGTGGCACTGGCTTTTTCATTTGGTTACGGACTGGCCTCCAGAGATCTTATTTCCAATTATCTGGCCGGCTACTACAATAAAAACAAGGTGCGCATAGGCGATGATGTGCGTATCATCGGAGAACGCGGTCGGGTGGTCGTAATTGACAATACCTCTCTGATTCTGCAAACTTCCGACCGGGCCATTATCATTCCGCTGAGTAAACTGACTGTTGAAAAAGTGGAGGTGTTTTATCCCGAATCTCGCGAGAAAGACTTGCTCGAAGCAGGTGAAGATGAAGGCGACGCATGAAATAATCCATAGCGGATACTACTTTTCTTATTTCCGCATGTCTGTGATGGATGTGCTTGCGGAACTGTCTCCCGGATTCATTATTCAACAACCTAAAGCATGAAAAAATCTCTTCTGTCCCTTGCGCTCCTTTTCGCAGGATTCACTTCAAACCTGTTTGCTCAGGCCGGTAACGACCGACTGGCCGAAATTAAAAAACTGTCTGCCCGTGATACAGCCGGGTGGTCTTTCGGCGGCGGCCTTGGTCTTGATATGGCTGGGCTCGGTATTATCAACCCGCAACTGAGTTCGGGTGGTAATCGCCTGGGTATCGGCGGACTGGTAAATTTGTATGCCAACAACAAGCGAAACAAATTCTACTGGAACAATGATTTGTCACTGCAGCTTTCGGCGCAGCGCCTTGGCGGAAGCAGCAAACCATTCCAGAAAAACCTCGATATCCTGCGTCTGGGCTCCAGATATGGATACAATATAGCACTCAACAAGTTTTTCGTCGCTGTTGACGCAACGGCCGAATCCCAGCTGTTGCCTACCTACGTTGGCAATACCCTGAGTGGTAATGCAGAAGATCTGTTGTCCGACTTTCTGGCCCCCGTGAGGGTGGCAGTTGCTCCCGGTATTGACTACAAGCCCACTCCGAAACTTTCTTTTTTCTTCGCGCCTGTGAGCTGGCGCTTCATTTATGTGGGTAATGAAGGATTGTCTGCACTGGCTGGTCAGCCACTGGGCAATGAAGCCGGCAAACAGTCCCGCAATCAGCTGGGTTATGCCCTGAAAGCGCAGTTTTCCGACAAGTTTTTTGATAACAAGGTGGCATTCGGCAGCAAAATTGGCTGGTTTGCCGACTATACAAATAACCTGAATGGCAATGTGCTGTGGCAGAACAACCTGAGTATTTCTTTGCTGAAGGGCCTTTCCCTCGATTTGTTCGGTGACCTGTTCTACGATCACTTTACCCGGGTTGCCGTAGAGGATATTCCGGAGGGCACTCCCGCCAATCAGGTTGAACCATTTCTGGGATTGAAACCTACCTATACAGGTGGCTTTCTGTTGAAATATAACCTTGTCTTTTAGAGCTCGTTCAGGATTCTCTCGCCGAGGCAGAGAATCCTGAACGAGCTCTAAAGGAAATTTCACGCAATCTACAGGCGGAATTTCAGTCCCTGCGTGAGCGGATGATAGAACATCGAGTCTATCGTTTGCTCGGACATCTGGATATTACCCATTTTGAACAGGTTCTTTGCTGTTACAATTCCGAAACCTTCCGACAGATTGGTATAAATAGGATAAACCTCCGCGCCGGTCAGACCGGAATTAGCTGAAGCCGTTATGTTGAAATCACGTATTTCTTTGCCACCACCATCGAGGTAGATGAATCCTTTCTCAAAGTACCGGAAATTGTTGGTTGGAGCGAGCTGGGAGGCCAAAAATTTGTAAAGCTGGGCGCCCTGCAGTTCCGTAGTGCCTTTGTAAATGCCCGGACCTATCTGCTGCTCAAGTCTTTCCACATTCTTGGCAGCGCGCCATACGAGGGTATCGCGCAGCAATACCGTTCCGTTAGGGGCCTCTTCCCGGTAGGGGAGTACCAGTGTAATATCAAAATAAACACCATTTATGTCAGTTCGCCAGTCAATGGTGGTGGTGGTGCTGTACGCAAAAGACATTTTCCGCACAATATTGGTAGGGTCAGGCCGGGTGATGCTGAAATCTTTCGGTATGGTTGTTTGAGCTGTAATATCCTCGCGGCCGTCTGTACGCTTGACGACCAGCCTGTATGAGTTGCCCGGAATCAAAAATCCGGGTTTTTTTACCTTGTAAAGCCAGTTGGGCTGGGATGCAAATACTCCCTGGTCTCTGACATACCCCTCCAGGCTGCCATCTACCCGAAACAGTTGTGCACGCGAGCTGCTGCCAACCTGCTCCAGCCACACACTAATGGCAGATTCCGGATAGTACAGCGAGTCGGGAATCTGGGCTATTTCAAGCGCACTCTTTTCCGGATCGAGAAAAGCCTTTTCAACCCGTACATAATGCGCAGTGTCTTTGGGCGACAGGATCGCATAGACAATGGGCAACTCCTTCCAGGGAGCAGCTACTTCAAATTCATTCGAGCAGGCATTGAATACCAGCGCAGCAAACAATAATGCAATTACGTTCCTCATCTTTTATTAATTGCAGCAAAGATAAGGTTTCAAAAGAAATCCGGCCCGCTCAAAAAAACTGAACGTCTGATAATAGCAGGATACCGTCGCTTTGTATGGCTGGTCTGCCGGATTTACACTACTTTTGAGGCAAACTGGATTCAATTTGATTATCTACGAAGACAATCACCTGCTTGCAATGAATAAACCCGCCGGCTTGCTTGTGCAAGGCGACAAAACCGGCGATAAAACGCTGATTGATGCGGGTAAAGAATACCTCAGGGAAAAATACCACAAACCCGGTGCAATTTTTCTTCACCCGGTTCACCGAATTGACCGCCCTGTGAGCGGCGCTGTACTGATGGCCCGCACCGACAAGGCGCTTGGAAGGCTCACGCAGATGTTTCGTGATAAAAAAGTAGTCAAAACTTATCTGGCTCTGGTACTGAACCCTCCTGAAAATCAGTCAGGTATGCTCAGGCATTTTCTGCTCAAGGACGAACAGAAGAATATGGTAACAGCGTATAACTCGCCATACAGAGACGCAAAAGAGAGTATCACTATCTACAGAGTTACAGGGCACTACAATCAGCTTACACTGCTCTCGGTACAGCCTGTTACAGGCCGTTCTCACCAGATACGTGCGCAATTGTCTGCTATCGGATGCCCTATCGCCGGAGATGTGAAGTACGGAGCCCCCGGGCCCCTGGCCGATGCATCCATAGCATTACACAGCCACACCATTGAATTGCAGCACCCGGTCAGACAAACACCACTGACAATCACAGCCGTACCCCGGGGCCCGATTTGGGATAGTCTGCCCGATTTTATGTAGGGCTATATTTTGGGTTTCGGCATGGCCAGTGCCGCCTGTACCTGTTTCCATACCAGGCTGGCAACAAGCTGGTTCCCCTTCATATTCAGGTGTACCCCGTCAGTTGTAAGTACGCTGCTGTACCGGTCGCTTTCGTTGTTTTCGACATTATATTCGGTAAATGCCTTGCGAAGATCGGCTATCGGGCAACCTTTGTTACTGGCCAGATTCCTGATGATGTCGGAATAGGAATCCAGTTCCTTGTCAAGCGGATTTACCCCGTTCTTTTTCTCGCCTATGCACGCAGGCGTACACATCACGACCCTGATACCGCGCTGATGAAAGCGGGTAATCAATGCATCATAGAATTTTTTGAATTTGTCGGCATCGGTACCTGTTCCATGCGTCTGTTTGTGCCACACGTCATTAACTCCGACGTAAACGACCACCACCTGAGGCTTTTTGGCCAGTACGTCTGATTCCAGGCGAAGGTAAAGATCATACACCTTGTTGCCGCTGATGCCCGCACCTATCAACTCGTACTTTTCAGACAGATTGAGCATATTCAGCGAGTCGCGCATCTGGTCAATGTATCCGCCTTTCTGAACGCCGGCTTCCGTGATGCTGTCGCCGAAGAATACCACCCGGGTTTTCTTTTTGTCTGAAGTGAAGGAAAGCATAACAAGAGCAAGGAATGGAAGCACCAAAGATGTGATTTTCATAGTAACCCGGATTATGGGTTGCCGGTACCCGTTTAAGAATAAAAAAAGCCACAAACCTGTAAGCCGGATTCTGTTCTCCCGACGAATCGGGAGTCTTTGTCATTTATCTGGCTCCGGTTTCCCGGAGTCTGCGCTGCCTACCCCCCCTGCCCCCGGTTTCCCGGAGCTGCGCGAGCCACACATAAACAGGGTGTACATGGCATTTCAACCCGCAAGGTTTATCCACTGCCGTAGTTGCCCGAAGCAGTCGTGCGCTCTTACCGCACGTTTTCACCCTTACCTCCGAAGAGGCGGTAATTTTCTGTGACACTTTCTATGCCCCCGACGAATCGGGAACTCCGCCCGTTAGGCGGTGCGGCGCTCTGAGTTGTCCGGACTTTCCTCCCCGAAAGGCGACAAAGCGGTTTGTGGCATGGCAAAGGAAAGGTGTTTTGACCTGATTTGAAATTATTTTGTCACGTATTCTGCATTATTATGATGAAAAAACCGTTCTTGTGGATAACTTTTGTCAAAACAAGGCGCGTCTCAATAGAATTGGCATTATTTTTAATCTATTGATATCAGGTATAGGTATTTTTGCCACAGAAAATGGCAGGTATCCATACTCTGTCACCAGCCCCCGATTCCGCTATTGCAAGATATGATCAAGCGTCTGATATTATACGCTACAACACTATCCGTTTTACTGGGCCTTGCCATAAAATCGGGTCAGTTGGAAGAAAACAGCGCCCTGCTCGGACAGTACGCGCGCACGGTCTCTGTGTGGCTGGATAACCAGCTCAAAGAAGCTTCTTCCGCTATTTTGCCTGCCACCGGACAGGAGGACAAGCCCTATACTGTCATTGTCCACAGAGCTGATTCAATTTCATACTGGACCAATACCCGGGCCCTCCCGCCCGCCAGGGAACTAAAAAAATGGGCGATTAATCCCGGAACCCGGCTGGTTTCGCTGCCATCCGGCTGGTTTTTGGCTAAAACAGACGACCGCGGCGACGGAACTTACAAATCAATCGTAATACCAATCCGTTATGCACTGGATTTCAGCAGTTCAGACGACAAATTGATATTTCCAGCCGACCCCGGCATTTCGTCTGCTCTGCAAGTTTCCTCCGGTAAAACCGAGTGGCCCGTAACGGCTAACGGAACAACTGTTTGCTGGCTTTCTGCGAACGGACCTCTCCAGACTGGCTGGATTCTCTGGCTCAAATTCGCAGCATGGACCCTCTTTTTTCTGGTGTTATTCCGTCTTCTAAATGAAATAGCCCGTGCTTTGTCTGGTAAAGCCGGTACAGCACTAATCCTGTCTGTAATCGGCGGATTGCTTGTATATAACATGCTTTCTTCCTGGGCATCAACGGCATTTGCCGGGATTTCAGTCTTCAACCACCGATTCACCGGAGACTCATTGATTGGTTTGTCAGTCGGCGACTGGTTTGTCAACGCTGCGCTGTTCGCTTGCCTGATTACTTATGTACACAGCAACCACTCCTCCAGGCTACTCACCAACCTCGGTTTTGGCCCGAAAGCAGGTGTGGCAATCTTGTGTAATCTGGCTCTGCAGGCAGCCGTCCCGATAACCATGGCGGTATCCGGTCAGCTGGCAGGCAATAATGGTGGCTTCAACTTCGACCGCTTTCTGGATCTCGGAATCAACGGGTTTGTTGCCCTGGGCGGGCTGCTGATTTTTATGGCGGGCCTCTTCCTCTTCGGCCACAGGATGATGCTGACGGTGCGAAATCTTGAATTGTCCCGATCTGTACTTGCCGCCTCTGCAGGACTATCCCCTGTCACCGCAGCTATTATCGCCATTATTTATG
Organism: Saprospiraceae bacterium; assembly: GCA_021298575.1. Classification (GTDB taxonomy): domain Bacteria; phylum Bacteroidota; class Bacteroidia; order Chitinophagales; family Saprospiraceae; genus M3007. The sequence goes on from JAJTFM010000097.1 coordinate 27,554, forward strand.
CCGGTGCCATGGACACATTCGTGCACTGGCAGGAAAACGGATTCGGATGGGTTGTGATGTGGACGCTGCTCTTCGCAGGGGGTACATCTGCGCTGCTGCAAAGTGAAAGCGAATATAATGACCGGCTGCTGCGCCTCCGATATGCGGAAGAACTCATATCGGAAAGAGATACCGCCATTACTGAAAAGATTCTCCCCGCCTTCCTCGCCGAATTGCGCGCCGATTCAGGTACTATAGCCCAGGTTCTGAAACCATGGCCTTTCAAGGCAGAAATAGAAGAAATGCGCGCCGCAGTCAACGGCGTAATGATCAGGCAGAGTTATCTCTTTCAGCACTACAAATTAAAAGTAGGTGCATTCGATCAGGATAATCAGTCTGTAATCTCGGGCCAGACTCTTGGTTACGAAGAAATTGTTACCGATAACTGGTCGAAAGCTCAGAAAATCGGATCTGACTCTAATATACGTTTCCTGCGCGGAGATGACGGCAAGTTCAGGTATCTCCTGCATCTTTCTGTTTTCAGGGCCTCCGATGCCTCTCAACAGGTTCAACTGTTTGTAATTCTTGAACACGATTATCTGGCTAACAATCAGGCGTACACCCGGATACTGCAGCATCGTCAGTATAAAGACATGGATCAGCTCTCCGGCTATTCTTTCGCGGTTCAGAAAAACGGAAGGATTCTTGTTGAACAGGGACGAGGCTGTCTGCCGGCACTCTCCTCCACCAAAATTCAGAAAGGACAGTCTGAAGAAATAGAGTCCGGCAATCGCGTGGATGCCGTAGCCAGAAGTTTTGATGGAACGGTCCTCGCTGCAGTAGGCCATGCCAATACCGGATGGCTCAGGCATATCTATCTCTTCTCTCTCCTCTTTACACTTGTTTCACTGCTCCTGCTGGCAACGGCATCGGCCAATTCACTGCTGAATTTTCTGCCCGAAGAGTATGATTTCAGACTCACCGCAAAGGGATCTCTCGCCCGGCGAATTCACCTTTGGAACGTCTCTCTGCTGGCTGTAGCATTCCTTGTTATCGGCTTCCTGACCTACAGGCACTTCGCCAACAGCGCCCGCGAAACGGCAAGGGCCGACTTCGCATACAGAGCTGAAGCAATACAAAATCACCTCGAGGCTCCACTGCTTAATCTGAGGGATTCCAGCGGTGCCGTCAGTACCTCCTCCCTTGTACGATCGTTTACAGAAATTACAGGCAGTCTCGGAGCAGATGCCAACCTGTACGATACACAGGGCGAAATGCTGTTCAGTACACGAAAAGATCTTGTTTTTCTGGGTATAATTTCCCCAAAAATGAATAAGATGGTGCTGGAGAATATATTGCCCAGTACAGGCCTTGCCTGAGCGCCTCCGGTGATTTGCTCGGCTTCATTGGCGTGCCCAATCCCGATTCCCGGGTACAGATTGGTACAGAAGTAAGCAACTTCATCGGTATGCTCGCCAGTCTGTATGTTTTTCTGCTGCTGATTGCCTACGCAGTCACGTACGCCCTCTCCCGGTCTATTATCCGGCCGCTGAGCCTGCTCTCTGAAAAGGTGCAGGAGCTCAAGTTTACCGACAAAAATGATCCGCTTGTTTATGCGGGCGATAACCAGGACGAAATCAGTGAACTGATTGCCCGCTATAATACCATGGTAGCCAAACTGGAGGATTCAAAACTGCAGCTGGTTCGGCTCGAAAGGGAAGGCGCCTGGAGAGAAATGGCTCGTCAGGTAGCTCACGATATCAAAAATCCGCTCACAACCATGAAGTTGTCCATGCAACAGCTGGAAAGGGTATCGAGTAATCCTGAACAGGCCGCGGCGTACCTCAGAAAGGCTATCACACGTCTTATCGAGCAAATTGACTCGCTCGCGCAAATTGCCTCGGAATTTTCAATGTTCGCCAATCTGGATATCCGGCAAAAAAGTGATGTGGTGGTGAACGAGGTGGTGGAAAATGTACACGACTTGTTTAGTGAACAGAGAAATGTTCACCTGGATCTGTCCATGCCCAAAGAAGCACTGCATATCATGGGCGATAAAAATCACCTGATCAGGGTGTTCAATAATCTGGTTATCAATGCAATACAGGCTATCCCTTCCGACAGGGAGGGTAGAATCAATGTAGCCGTACTCAATCAGAACGGACTGGCAGTGATCAAGATAAGTGATAACGGTGGCGGTATCCCGCCGGAAATCAGGGATCGCGTGTTTGAGCCCAATTTCACTACCAAAACATCGGGCAGCGGTTTGGGCCTGGCAATCTGCAAGAAGATTATTGAGGCACACGACGGCAATATCCGGTTCGAAACCAGAGAAAATGAAGGAACCGACTTCTTTGTGGAAATCCCGGTTTCGTCAGTGGCCTGATGACCTGATAAACTGCTGGCAGGCCTCGTCAAGCATCTGATACACTGCCTCAAAGCCGTTGTCGTCGTAGTACGGATCGGGTACCGAGCACTCTTCTCCGGGGTGCGTCTCGTCAAGTATGAGGGAAACTTTGCTCCGGTGAGCCTCGTTCCCGGCCAAACGGAGTACATCTCTTCTGTTGTTCACGTCCATAACAAATATCCGGTCGAATCGGTCAAAATCATCCGGATGAAACTGCCTGGCACGCTGGCCGGTAATGTCAATACCGTATTTTCTTCCTACATGTATGGAGCGCTGATCAGGCAGCTCTCCGGCGTGCCAGTGCCCCGTTCCTGCACTGTCAACTGTCCAGAACAAACCAGCTTCTGTTGCCCGCGCTTTCATAATTCCCTCAGCAAGCGGACTGCGGCAAATATTGCCCAGACATACCATCAGTATCTTCATGGGAAAATGGTTTACCACTTTCTCACCACTTTCTCTTGCCAAGACTAAGCAGGGTGGCAGCAAAAAAGAAAGCAATTACGGATAAGAAGTAGATAATGTCTCTGGTGTCGAGAGAACCCCTGCTGATGGAGTTGTAATGATAGTCAATCCCCAGCGACTGGATAATATCGTCGGTTTTACCGAAAAATATCGGTAACCTGCTCAGGTAATCAAAAGCCAGATACACGAAAAAACACAGAAAAGTGGCCAGTACAAAAGCTACTATCTGGTTATTGGTCAGCGAACTGGCAAAAATCCCTATGGAGACAAATGCCCCCGCCAGGAAGAGCAGCCCGATGAAAGACCCCATAGTGCCTCCGAAGTCAATATTGCCTTGCGGAGCGCCCAGTTGCCATACAGAAAAGTAATACAGCCAGGTAGGCAGGAGCGCTATCACCACCAGTATAAATGCTGCCAGAAATTTACCCCCCACAATCTGCCAGTCGGTAACAGGGCGTGTAACAAGCAGTTCAATGGTACCAGTCTGCTTTTCCTCCGCCAGCGAACGCATGGTTACCGCAGGTATCAGAAACATGAAAACCATGGGTGCTACGCCAAAAAGCGTATCCAGAGAGGCATAATTGCCATCCGGAATACTGAATTCAGGAAAAACCCACATAAGCAGCCCCATGATGACCAGAAATGTGCCAATAACCACATAGCCAATCAGGGAGGCAAAAAAAGCATTGATCTCTTTCAGAAATACAGGAATCATTTTAACAGGATGTTTATCTGGTGAGTTGCTGAAATACGTCTTCCACACTGAATACTTCCTTGTGCAACTCCAGCAGGGTTAGCTGATTCCTGACGGCAAAAGCAAATATATCTGCCCGTATATCTTGTGAGGCATCAGAAGTCAGTTTCCAACGGCCGTCGCCGGCACTTTCCACCAGTTTTACACCCTTTATTCCCGAAAGCTGCTGTTGTGTACTTGTCTTCTCCGCAAATTCAACGGTAACTACACTCTGACCCGCAAATTGCTGTTTGAGTTGCTGAATGGGGGCATCAGCCACAAGCCGGCCCTTGTTGATGATAATCGCACGATCACAAACAGCTTCCACTTCTCCCAGAATATGTGTTGACAGAATAACCGTCTTTTCTCTGCCCAGGTCTTTGATCAACTGGCGGATTTCTACAATCTGGTTCGGATCCAGACCACTGGTGGGCTCATCCAGAATGAGTACATCCGGGTTGTGCAGCATTGCCTGGGCCAGTCCGACCCGCTGACGGTAACCCTTCGACAATTCTCCGATTTGTTTGTGCCGGTGACTTGCAAGGCCCGTACGTTCTACCATTTCGTCAACCCTGGCCGATACTTTTGCCACCTTGTGCAATCCGGCAGTAAATGTGAGGTATTCTCTGACGTACATCTCCTTGTACAGGGGGTTGTGCTCTGGCAGGTAGCCTATGCGCGACCGCGAAGCCATGGTGTCTGCGGTCACATCGAACCCGCAGACCTCTACATGCCCGCTGGTGGGCGGCAGATAGCCGGTGATAATTTTCATGGTTGTCGTTTTCCCTGCACCGTTGGGCCCGAGGAAACCAAGTACCTCCCCCTTGCGTGCCTCGAAGGAGATTCCGTCAACAGCTCGCTGCGACTCGTACGTTTTTACAAGTTCTGATACTTTTACCGACACTGGGATAGCTGATAATCGCATGCCCGCCGCCCGACCCCGGCTGCCCGGAATAGCCCGGTGGCGGATATGCTTCAGATGAACTGATTTTTCCGGTGCAAAATTATGGAAAAGAGTTGGGTCTTACGCTTCAAGGTACTTTTCGACAGCAACTAATCACTTAATTTTTCGTTTATCCGACATGAAACGGCTGATTTTTTTTTGTATCATTATGTGTGCTATGCCCTCGGATTCCACTGCACAACCCCATCGTATTTTTGATGAATTGCTCAAAAAGCATGTTGATGCCAATGGAAAGGTAAATTACAAGGGCTTCAGACAGGATATGGCCCTGCTCAATGAATATTGCCTGCAGCTCGGGAGTAACCAGCCGGCCGACTCCTGGACAAACGGGGAAAAAATGGCCTACTGGGTTAATGCCTATAACGCCTTCACTATCCGGTTAATTGCTGAAAACTATCCGGTTACCAGTATCATGCAGCTTGATGGTGGCAAAACCTGGGATGTCAGGCGTATTTCTCTTGGAGACCGCAAGTACAGTCTTAATGAAATCGAAAATGATATTCTGAGAAGGCAGTTCAGGGACCCGCGTATTCACTTTGTCATCAATTGCGCCGCCAAAGGTTGTCCGCCTCTCTGGAACAAAGCTTTAACTCCGGCCAATCTGGAGATGGCTCTTGATGAGCGTACCAGATACTTCATCAATACCCCTAAATACAACGCCCTGAACGCTGATGGCGCCAGGGTGTCGAAAATTTTTGAGTGGTATGCCGCCGATTTCGGCGATCTGAAATCGTTCCTGAGCAGATTCAGCGGTATCCGGTTCAGTAACGAGGCAGTTGTCGCATATCGTGAATACGACTGGTCGCTGAACGACTAGGGTGTGTCTGAAAAAGACCTGTCGGACAGGTTCCAAAAGATGCGTTTTAGGGCCGGCATGTATTTTTCAGACACACCCTGGCCTTATTTCATCTTGCGGAACTCGCGCTGGAATACCTCTTCCAGCTGGTTCGCCTTGAGGTTTTTGGCCACTATCGTCCGGTCTTTGTTCAAAATATAAAGTTCTGGCGTGATATCCACGTAGTATTTACCGTAAATAGCCCGATTCGACGGGTCAAACACGTTGGTAAAGGTAAATCCGTATTTGCGGAGAAACTCTTTCCACTCTTCATCGGTAGTATTCACGGCAATACCGTAGAAGTCAACGCCGCGATCCTTCCATTTTCTGTAAATGGCCTCTATCTCTGCAGCGTCTTTCTGACAGTGCTCGCAGTCGGGATTAAACATGAGCACTACAATTAGTGGGGCCTTTTTCTCGTATATAGAGCGCATCTGTCCGGAGGCATCCGGTGCAATCACATCGGGACCTTTTCGACCCATCAGACTGGCTTCCATTTCTGAAACGTGCTTGCGCAGCTTTTCCAGATTTTCACGCGTATCCCAGGTAGCCAGTTCGTCGGTGAAGTAATTTTTGATGATATGCACGTAAACAGCCTCTCCGTCCATAACCGTTGTTTTGGTATTTTCGTGCTGAAGGGCTATGAAATTAGTGAAAAATTTGAAGTAGGCCGGGTATGGGAGCGCCTTTTTGACCAGAAAATCTGTAGCCTTGATCAGTGAATCGGGCTGCGGTGTGGTCAGCTCTTTTATGTAGCGCTTCAGTTTGTTCACAACTACGGGTGTGCGGAGCAGTCTCTCATCGCTGAAGTCAACATTATCCCACAGGCGATTTCTGAAACTCACCACCTGCCTGATAGTATCGGTTTGTCCGTTTGGCTTCTTGAACTCAATAAAATCGGGATTTTGGCCGGCGTACTTGAATTTGGTAAAGAATGCATCGGGATTTTGTTTGAATACGCCATCCAGGTATGTTTTCCGCTCGGCCACCAGCTGGTCCTGACGTGCTTTGGCCTGTTTGTGCTCCGGTGAATCGGGTGTCAGTTTCTTGAGCTGTTCGGCGAGCTGGTTGAGTTCAGGTTCCTGAGCAACCTGAAAGCGGTTGGTCTGGTAGAAAAGGTCTGTGTTCAGACTGCCCTGTATTTGCAGCGACCCCAGAAAATCGGACGACTTGGCCCTGATTGTGACGAACTGCTCGTTATTGTCAAGCAGTATGGAGAAACTCTTGTTGCCCGGAAGCAGAAATGTATAAAGTCCTGCCGGAAGGGGAGATTTGCGCTTGAGTATAAAATGCCCCGTGGCGTCAATAATTGCAGTGTCGGCAATGTAATTCTGGTCGCCATACATGCCAACTACCTTGGTGGTTCCTGCAGTGATACCCTCGATGAATGCCTCAATACGGGTTGAATCAGCCTTGCCCTGTGAAAAAGCCACAGAAGAGCAAAAGAGTGCAAAGAACAGGATGAATCTTGGTTTCTGTGCCAGCATATTTTTAAAGTGTTTTTGAATAGAAAGTGCAAAAGTAAGGGCACACACGGTGGAATGCCTGCCATTTGATAACTGTTTGCAAAAACAAGTGAATCAGCCTCGGGTTCACTTGCCGGTCAGTATTCGCCACAATACTTCCATGTCGCGGGAAATCTCCCAGTCGCGCGCATAGAAAAAATGTAAACGGCTGATGGTGGAAATGTCATGCCCTGTCAGTGAAAGTCCGTCGGTGACTGTAAATACACCCGGCTTGACGGGTGGTAATGGCTTTTGAATGCCCGACGCATATCCTATCCATGTTTTTGCTCCGGTGAGTACCCGCCACCACTGGCTTGCAATGGCCCTGCGCTCTGACGAAAAAACAGCCCAGAGTGGTAACGTGAAAAAAAGTAAAAGGCATACTCCGATATCAACCATCCGCTTGTTTCTGCGCTCAAGCGGCTGCGAAATATTGTACCTGACCTCTATAGTGTACAGTTCGCCGGGTTCGTTTTTGTTCCCGCTGCCAATAATGCTCAGACTTTCTTCAGGTACTATCTTGTAGGAAATGGCCGGCCCCAGGCGGCTCATCCAGTGCATGATATCCTGACTTCTGACGTCTTTTGAACAGAATATGATCTCGTTGATATGAAAAATCCGAGTGATTTCGTCGAGTTGCCGGGTGCTCCCGAGCATCTCCTCTCCCGCTGCATCACAATCCGGAGCAGCCACAAATCCAGTCAGGTTCTTGCTCACACCTGCAACGGCCAGCAAATTCTCCACCCTGCGGCATTCGGCCAGCGAACCGATAATTATCAGGTTTTTAACCCGTTCCCGACCAATATTTACATTTCCGAATTCTTTCAGATGCATCAGCGTGCGGATACCCACGGTGGCAAGTACTGTCCATACCGAACCCATCAGTACAAGTGCCCTCGAAGGACGGTAATCCAGGTCCAGAAATCCATACACCGCTGCCAGTATCAGAGCGCCCATCCCAAGTCCGCGTACCAGTCTGCGCATGTTGTAACGCTCGTCATAAGCGCCGTTAAGCCATGCCGAACCCAGCCAGATCAGTATATACAACGGGAAGTTGAACCATAGCACATTGTCTTTGAACCAGTCCGGGTCTTTGTAAAAATAATTGGCCCAGAAGTCTTTCAGAATGATTAGCCCCGTATATATCGCAATTGTATCGGTCAGTGGCAAACTGATTTTTCTCCACAATCCGGTCAGGAGGGTTAAACCAGCCCTGAACCATATTGCACCCTGCAGCATCAGTATAAACAGGCCTGCCCTGCGACCGCTGAAGTGCTTTTGGGCAAATATGATCATGGCCTGATAAAAGGTTCTGACGTAATTCAGACTCCCTTTTTTGGTACTCTCGCCCTTGTAGTGGATGATACTGGTGCCCGGGTAGTAATAGTTCTTAAAGCCGGCTTTGGTTATCCGGTACGACAGATCAATGTCCTCGCCGTACATGAAGAAGGCTTCGTCGAGCAGTCCTGCCTCGTCCAGCGCCGTACGCCGCATGAACATAAAGCATCCCGCCAATACGTCCACCTCGTGTATTTCATGCTCATCGAGGTGCCCAAGGTAGTATTTGTTGAAAACAGGGCTGCGTGGAAACAGGGAAGAGAGACCAAACGTTTTGCAGAATGCCACCCAGGGAGACGGGAAGCCTCGCTTGCTCTCGGGCAGAAACTTGCCCGACCCGTCAATCAGTCTGACACCCATCGCGCCCGCCTCCGGGTGCGCGTCCATGAACGCGAGGCACTGCCGGAATGTGTCTTCCTCTACCAGGGTGTCAGGATTCAGAATAAGTATGTACTCCCCCGACGATTGCCGTATTGCCTGGTTATTGGCAATGGCAAAGCCCGGGTTATCGGTATTGACAATCAGTCTGACCTCCGGGAAGCGCTCGCGTACCATACGCACGGAATCATCCACAGAGTTGTTATCAACTACCCACACCTCACTGTCAATACCCTGCAGGGCACGGCGTACCGAGCCGAGCGCCTGCTCCAGAAAATGGCGGACGTTATAGTTGACGATGACAACTGAAAGCCTGATAGCGTACAGCTTTTAATTGTAAAGGAACATGCTCCGGTTCCGGTCGAGTTCCCTGAAGTAGGGGTCTTTCAGATCCTTGATAAAGTGAATTGCCTCGCCGGTTGATTTCATTTCCGGCCCCAGTCGTTTGTCTGCACCCGGAAACTTTTCAAACGAGAATACAGGTATCTTGATGGCATAGCCGTCCAGTTTGTTCTCCATTTTGAAGTCTTTCAGTTTGTGCGTCCCGAGCATGACTTTCGTGGCAATATTGAGATAAGGCACGCCGTAAGCCTTGGCAATAAACGGCGTGGTGCGCGATGCACGCGGATTGGCCTCAATCACATATACTTTATCGTCTTTAACAGCAAATTGTATATTAATCAGGCCGCGGATATTGAGTGCGCGGGCAATCCGCTCTCCATACTCTGCCATCTGCTGTATGACAATCGGACCCAGAGAGTACGGAGGCAACATGGCACTGCTGTCGCCCGAGTGTATGCCCGCAGGTTCGATATGCTCCATGATACCCATGATGTGAAAATCCTCCCCGTCGAAGATTGCGTCAATTTCAGCCTCTTTGGCGCGCTCCAGGAACTGGTCAATCAGTACCTTGTTGTCGGGCATGTGCTTGAAGATGGTCAGTACCTGCCGCTCCAGCTCATTATCGTTGATCACAATTTTCATGCGCTGTCCGCCGAGTACATACGAGGGGCGTACCAGCAGCGGATACGGGATGTTTTTGGCGATTTCCAGGGCTGCGTCCACATCGCGGGCTGCACCATACTGCGGATACGGAATATCGAGGTCTTTGAGCAGATCGGAAAATCGTCCGCGATCCTCGGCAATATCCATACTGTCAAAGCTGGTTCCAATGATGTTCCAGCCATTTTTGTGCAAGTTCTCTGCCAGTTTGAGGGCCGTCTGGCCACCCAGCTGAACGATGACGCCATCGGGTTGTTCATGCTCAAGTATTTCTTCGAGGTGTTCCCAGTAAACAGGCTCGAAGTACAGTTTGTCGGCCAGATCGTAATCGGTGGAAACCGTCTCGGGATTGCAGTTGACCATGATAGCTTCGTAGCCTACTTCCTTGATGGCGAGTACTCCGTGAACGCAGCAGTAGTCAAACTCGATGCCCTGACCGATTCGGTTGGGCCCTGAGCCGAGTACCACGATTTTCTTTTTGTCGGAACGACGGCTTTCGTTCTTGCTGTCGAATGCGGAGTAGAAATAGTTTGTTTTTGATTCAAACTCGGCGGCACAGGTATCTACCATCTTGTAAACTCTCCGAATACCCAGCTGCTTGCGCCGACGTGTCACATCTTCCTCATTAATACGCATGACCCATGCTATCTGAGCGTCAGAGTAGCCGTTTTTCTTGAGCTCCAGCATGAACTCGGGTGTCAGGTCGTCGGCCACGTTGAACTTCAGCAGCCGATCCTCCAGCTTCACCAGTT
>JAJTFM010000098.1 GCA_021298575.1 Saprospiraceae bacterium
GTTCGTCGGCAGGTACATGGTGGACGATACCGAGTATCAGTTCTTTGTCGGACTGTAACGCCACGCTGACTGAAAAGTGCGGCACTCCGTACAGGAAATTGGTAGTTCCGTCCAGCGGATCAATAATCCACTTCAGTCCGCTGCCAGAGGACTGAGCAACCGTCTCCTCTTCGGTGATGAACGACGACTCGGGTAGCAGCTTTGAGAGTTGCTCTACCAGCATTTCCTCTGCAGTGCGGTCAACATAGCTGACGAGCCCGTTCAAAAATTTCTCTTCTATTTGTCCGGAGCCGACTTTGCCGGTTTCCGCACGAATGAACGCCGCTGTCTGGCTGACAACTGCTCTTGTATTTTCCAGTAATTTATCCATATCGGTTTTATCGGGTTACCACGAACTTTCGGACAAACAGCGCTTTCCCGTTGATTCTGGCGCAGGCTACATAAATACCGGGCGCCAACTGGCTTACATCAATATTTCTGCGGTGGTCGCCGTAGCCTGAGAACAACTCGCGCCACACGACATCGCCGGACATATCGGCGATATAAACAGCTGCCTCCTGTTTGGATAGCAGGTTGCTCAGCGTGAGGGTGGTATTTCCCGTTGCCGGACTTGGGGTAACGGACAAAGAAGGAGGTGCGATGCCGCCCGGACTGAATGTAGAAGAGTTTTCTCCGATGCGCAGTGAGTCGAGCGGATAAGTCATGATACTGCGTGCATGCGTACCAGCGATCAGCGTTCTGCGGGAGAGGTTCATATCCAGATCATATACTGGCACGAAAGGCATTCCGGATCCGAGGCGCTCCCATTGCTGACCGCCGTTTTGCGTGATATATACGCCGCCGTCAGTGGCAGCGAAAATAACCGAATCCTGATGGCCCGGGAGGATGTGCATGTCATTGATTGCGAGCGGTGGCAGGTTGCCGCCGATGGGCGTCCAGGTGGCCCCCAGATTGTCGGACCGGAATATATGAGGTGTGAAGTCATTATCGCGGTAACCCGTCTGGGTGATGAAAATCCGGTTGGGATCGCTGGTGGATGCCTTTACGGAAGATACATACCTGTCGGGCAGTCCGGCACTGACATTGGTTCTGGTTCCCGCATCCGGGTTTACCACCCACACATTTCCGTCGGTAGTGCCCACGATAACCTGGTTGGGGTCTATCGGGCTTTCATCAAGGGTACTGATGGTATGGAACCGTGCGCCATAGATATTCCCGTCGGTGAGGTCTTCCGTGATGGGTGACCAGTTTGGCAGGTGTCCATAGCCCTTGTAGAGCCGGTAGGTGCCCGTGTACATGATGTCGGGGTTATGGCGGCTCATGATATACTGCATATCCCAGTGCCTTCGGTCAGAGCCCTCAATGCCTTGCGTGGCGCCGTCGAAAAAGTTGCCATCGGTCGTGCCGTTGATAGCGCCGTTCTGGTATTCGAAGTAGTAAATATTTGGGTTTGTCGGGTGGAAGACGGCCTGAAAACCATCGCCACCGAACAACCTGTTCCAGTTGTTGATTTGGCTGGCATTACCGCCAAGCGTTCCGTTATCCTGTGCACCTCCGTAGTACCAGTCGGGTACGTGCGGATTATGAGCTACCCGATAGAACTGCGTGGTTGGAATATTTTCGGCTCTGAACCAGTTGGAGCCGCCATCGGTGCTGCGGTAGAGGCCGCCATCGGTACCGAGCAGCATATCATTTTCGCTCAGGAACACGAGGTCGTGGTGGTCTGCATGAATATCCTGTGCCCAGCCGGCCGCCTGATACCAGTTTTGTCCGCCGTCGAGTGATCGGTAGGAAGTCACGCCGAGCAGCCAGATATCAGACGGGTTGTAGGGGTTGATTCTGACCTTGCCGAAGTACCATGCGAATCCGCCCTGAAAACCAAAGTCGAGGCCATTGCACGGATTGAACTGCCATGTTTGTCCGCCGTTGAACGACTCGTAGAGACCGAGAAAATCCAGGTTGGTGCCGCAATAAGAGGCGAAAATATGCTGGTCGTTGGAGGGGTCAATAGCCAGGCCGATACGGCATTGCGGGCCGTTGGGCAGTCCACCGGATAGTGGAGTCCACGTTTGTCCGCCGTTGGTGGTTTTCCAGATCCTGGCGTTCTCTCCGAACACGAGACTCTCCCGGTTGCTGCGGATCCGGTCCCAGGAAGCGGCGTAGATAACACCGGGGTTGGCTGGAGAAACAGCCATATCAATGATACCTGTCTGATTGGATACGAACAGCGATTGTTGCCAGTCTGCGCCATTATTGACCGACTGATACAGTCCGCGCTGGTTATTGCGCTCGAATGGAATACCCATGGTGGCGGCGTACAGCTTTTGTGAGCCACCGGGGTTAGCTATGATTTTGGATACGATTCGCTGGTTGGTCAGGCCGAGCAGCGACCAGGATTCGCCTTTGTCTGTACTTTTCCACACGCCATTGCCGATGAACGGATAAGCGCTGATATTGGGGTCTCCCGTTCCGATATATACGTTGGATGGGTTGAGCGGGTCAACATAGATATGGCCTATAGCGAGGAATCCGTTCTGGTCGAAAACGGGTTTCCAGGTTACACCCCCGTCGGTTGTTTTCCATGCACCTCCGCCGGAGTATCCGAGATAGATCGTGTTTTTGTCGGAGGGATCTACTGCTATAGTATTGATACGGGCCCCGATATTGCCGGGTCCCTGTACTGTCCAGGGGGCAGTAATTCCCTCCAGGCCACCTCTTGGGCGGGCAGCGGCGGCGGAAAGCCTTGCTTCATACATAGCGGTTTCATAGGCACTGACAGCAGGTTCGTAGTCGGGATACTGTCTGACGGCATAGTATTCTTCAAAAGGGAACAGTCCGGAGTCCCTTTTTTCTTCCTGTTCGGGATTAACCACCCTGATTTCCTGCGCGGGCATACTCTCTGTTCTTCTGAGCATAAAGATCAAGAGAGCGCCTGCTGCTACGGCGAGCAGGATAATATTTCTTACAGGGAAAGCCTGTCTGGTACGGCGTTCAAACATGGTTTGTGCTTATTAGTGATGCAAGGTACAAAAAGTCATGAACGGAAGAAGCCTTTCTCCTTGATTAGCGCTGCCACTTCTGGCGGAACCTGGCTTTCCCAGCCCTGTTGGCCGTTCTGAATCATGGACAGTACCTCCTTGTGACGAATGTGCAACACATCCGGGTTAAATCCTTCGATATCGCGGATATTTCCGTTATCGAGCAGGTATTGGTAGAGGAAATGAATACTCGGGGGCGTATTCAGGCTGGAGGCGTTCAGGTATCCGCTTTCGCCGGCCTGTTCATCGTCGGTTGGCAGAGCGGGGTAGATATAGAAACGCACATTCCGGAGAAAAACCTCTCCGAAAGCCTCGAGCAGATTACCGGGATTTTGCCGGCAGGTATCGGTAACCAGTTGTTGCAGTTTCCGGATACCGAGTGCCACGCCGATGCGGTGCACCTTGTAGTCGGAGAAATAGGCGATCAGGTCTTTCTGTTGTTTGAAATTGGATACGATTACCGTCTGGCCGAGGGCGCACAGCAGATCTGCCCGGTCGAGGAAGTCCTGTTCATCGGGCATTCCGTTTTCGCTCAGGTTGTCGAGGGCAATTTCGGAGAGGAAAAAGACTTGATCTGACGGGTTATCGGCGTCGCGGGTAAACTGATTGTGGGCACACCGGATCATGTCCTGCTGGACGAGTGTTGGAGGGCGGTAACTGCCTCTGGCGATCAGCACCGATTTTTTGTACAGGAATTCGCCGGCGTGAACGGGTCGGCCATGCGGGCTGAAAATAGCGATATTGGAGAGTCCGTATTCTACCGTCCAGAGGCATACCAGTCTGTTGTCCAGGTGGTCAAAATCGGGTCCTTCGAGCCGTACCATGTCAATTTGTACCCGGTCGCGCAGTTTGTCCATGAGTGCGCGGAGCAGTGTTTCGGGGTCGCTGGCATATCGGAAGCAGGCGTAGAGCAGGTTCACGCCCAGGATACCGATGGCCTGTTGTTGCAGGCGATTATCGTTATCGAGCAGGCGGACATGCAGTACCACATCGTTGGGAGCCTTTTTGGGGTCGAGCTGGAATCGCAATCCCAGCCAGCCGTCGCCCTTGATTGTTTTCTGGTAATTGATGGCGGCCACCGTATCTGCGAAAGCGAAAAACTTCTGATCGGGTCGTTCGGTTCGCAGTCGGTTTTCCATGAGTGCGTACTCGTGATCGAGCATGCGGTACAGGCGGGATTCACACACATAGCGGCCCTTACCTTTTTCTTCATCGCCATAGATTTCGTCGCTGACAGTTTTATCATAAGCGCTCATACTCTTGGCGATTGTACCTGCTGCTGCGCCTACCTGAAAGAAGTATCTGGCTACTTCCTGTCCGGCGCCAATTTCAGCGAAAGCACCGTATATGTGCTCATCGAGATTGATTTCGAGTGCTTTCTGTTCTGTTTCGAGAATCTGGCGGGTATTCATTTCCAGACAGTTTTATCTTCAACGGGCCCTCTTTTTGCGGGAAGTTCTGGTGATTCGTGCCACCCCATGTAGAACAGTCCGAGGCATCGTTGTCCGGTTTGCAGTCCGAGAAAATCGCCAGCTTCCAGTGCTGCTTTGGGCGTACTCCAGTAAGCGCCTATACCCTTTTCTGCGCATGTGAGCCACATATTTTGTACGGCCATGGCTACGGCGGCGACTTCTTCCCACTCGGGCACACCTTCAGCGGGGTCGCGCTGCATGATGATGGCAATGACGGCGCCTGCCTTCAGCGGGTTTTCTCCGGCTTTTATCATTTTTTCTTCGGAAAAAAGTTCAGCGGGGGTATTTTTTTTGAAGAAACCTGACAGCATGCTGCCCAAAGCCTGGCGGCTTTCTTCGGAGTGAAACACCTGGAAGCGCCAGGGTTCCGTGCGCTTGTGCGTGGGTGCGTGGTTGGCGTTTTCGAGCAGCTCCTGAATAAAGGAGGCTTCTATGGCTTTTCCCGGGAGGTAAGTTTTCGGAAAAATGGCGCGTCGGTTGCGAATCAGTTCTGTGGCAGTAGTCATGCGTTATGGATTTTATGCCCAAAATTATTGAATTGGCTGACATCTGCATAATTGTATTTTGATTACTGACAATACAGGTCAGAAACGCATCAGATAATCGGTCAGATTGGTATCTGTTTCCAGGTTCAGGCGTTTTCGGAGGCGATACCTGCTTGCCTCTACACCTCTGACAGAAATATTCATCAGGGATGCAATTTCCTTGGTGGAGAGATTCATACGGAGATATGCGCAGAGCCGGTAGTCGTTCGGGCTCAGGTGGTCGTGTTTTTCGGCCAGTCGCTTGAGGAAATCGCTGTGTACCCTGTCGAAGTTTTGAGAGAAGTGTTCCCAGTCTTCATCCACCCTGGAGTCGTGTTCCATCATGCGGATGATACGTCCGATTTCCTTGTCGAGTTCCGGAGCATTGGCTCTGTTTTTGAGTTTGCGCAATGCTTCCTGAATATTGACGAGAATGGTATTTTTCTGGACCAGGTGCATGGTTACGGAAGCCAGTTCCTGCGTTTTGTGGTGAACTTCTGCCTCGAGTTTTTCATGTTGCAGTTGCTGGACGGCCTCTTCCGAGCGGCGTACCCGCAATTCATTTTGTTCAGATTCGAGTCTGTGCTGGTTTTCAAGATTCAGTTTTTCCTCTTCGAATTTCCTTTGTTGTCTGTAAACGATACTGGTCATGATACCCAGCAGAATCATGAAATAAAAGGCGTATGCGAGGCTGCTGGCATACCATGGTGGGAGAATAGTGAATGAAAACGAGATGGGCGTACTTTCGGTACCGTACTGGTTACGGGCTTTCACATGGAATGTATAATCGCCTGGCCTCAGGTGACTGAACGTAGCGTCTGTTTTACTCATCCAGTCGGACCAAGTTTTCTCAATCCCTTCGAGGTAATAAGCGTAGGTTATGAATTCTCCGCCAGGGTAATCGGGAGCGGAAAAGGAGAAGTTGAGTGTATTCCGGGTGCAGGACAGCTCGGTTTGGTTTAATCCTCTGCGGTATCCTCCGAAAAGAATACTGTCATTTGGCACTTTCAGTCTGACTTCATTGAGTACGAGCCTGAGAAGTGTGTCTTTTGACCAATAGTTATCGGGATTGAAGTGAATAAATCCCTGACTTGTGGCTATAAAAACGTTACTGGAGTCAATCGGCAGGACGAACTGGAATCCTTCTGTGAGTTTCTGATGCAATTCTGGTATCGGGACACGGCGTATTTTCTTTTCCAGTGCATCCGACTGGATGAGCAGCACGCCGGTTTCCTTTTCTGTTACGTACCAGATATTTCCGTTTTTATCCTGATTCAGGTATTTGACACGTGTTTCGTAGCCGAAAAGCTGGCTGAATTTTTCATTTGAGACAAACCTTTGCCGGTTGGCATCAAATTCGAAAACGCCTTTGATTCCGGTGAAGAGTACCTTGTCGCCGAGCTTGAACAGGTGATTTCCGAGATCCGATGGGAGTCCCTGTTTTTGTCCGAAGTGCTCGGCATTGCAGGTTCCCTGTACGGGATCAACAGAGAGGCGGTATATGCCTCTGTAGGGGTGAGCCATCCATATCGTACCGTCGGTATCTCTGGCGAGCATACGGCTGCTTTCAGAAAATCCCTTGAGTACTTTATCGAAAGACCAGCGATTTCCGGTTTTTTTGAAAATGGCGAGTCCGTTGTAGTGTCCTGCGAGTGCCAGTTCGGGCGAAAGCGAGATAAAACGCCATATCCCGCGCGTTAAGGACAGACCGTTGACACTCAGTCCCGTTACGTCAAAGGCCCCTTCATGGTGACCCATCAGCAATTTATTGTCTAGCAGGTTCAGATTCCATACCTGCCCGTCGGCGCCACTTACCCTTTTGAATGCCATTTTTTCTTCCGGCTGGTAGTATGGCTTCCAGTTTGTGGCAAACAATCCGGTATTGGTGCCGAAATAGATATTTCCGTTGAAAACTTCTGCTGTGTATCCGGTACCCTGCAGTTCGCCGTCCGGGAATACGGCAGAAAAAGCCGAGTTAAGATCGGCGAAAGCTGCGCCGTTATCGAGGCCGAGCCAGATACTGCCTGCTGGCGTGGCAAACAGGCTTAATACCGTATTATTTCCGAGACCGTTCTTTTTATTGATGTGATGGAATATCCTGCGCTGTTTATCCAGCGTGACGAGGCCGTTGAAGGAAGTTCCGAGGGCTATGTTATTGTCGGGGAGCAAGGTTGCGCAAAAAATCCTGTTATTGCGCAGAAGAGCTGGCCGGTGTCGAGTGTGAGCGCTGCCGATATTTGTCCGCCGATTTCCTTTCCGGAGGCTATTTGCGACTGTACGCCGTTTTCGACCGTGAAAAGCGTGCAGGAGGCATCCTGCAGAAGAAGTTTACTGTTCCATTTTCCCATGAACAGCAGCGTTTTTTTATCAGGAATGAGCGGTGCGAGCCGGTTGTCATTCCATTCGAATACCTGTTCATCGGTACGGAAAAAGACTGAGTTATTTATCACTTCAATATCCCATACATCAGTGAAGTTTTTGTTACTGTCATCCAGCCTGTCAGTCAGAGAGTGATACTCGAGTTGCCCCGATTTGCCGGGAGAGAAGAATCCGAAGTCGCCTTGTCCACCCACATAAATATTTCCGTTGGCATCCGCCCTGACGGAGCGAACAATGGTACCATTAGCTATCTTGTAAAGTCTCCAGTGAGCGCCGTCAAATTCCAGCAGGCCGTCATTATTGGCGAACCACACGACGCCATTGCTTCCCTGGGCGATATCCCACATTTGCGTGCCGGCCCTGAAAACCTGCCGGGTGAAATTCATTACCGGTGGTACTCCCAGATTTACCCCCTGGGCATCTGCGAATTGCGGATGGAGTAGCAGTACGGGGAGGAGGAGAGAAAGTACGGGTATTGTGTATCGGGTCATGTGAAATGAGAATCATGCAAAAGTAGTCAAATTATTCACAAAATGAACAACTTAGAAAAACGGTGTAGTACTACTGACGTAGTTGAAATTTTCTTTTGTCGTATATAAAATGTATTTCTTTTTAGTAAAGCGTGAAAGCGTTTCACCACCTTTGTCTTCTGAATCTCTAATTCAGAATCATTATTAACATTTTACCCAACTCCCTTTGAAAAGGGGTTTACACTTTCACAACATGAAAAAAGCACTTTTTACAACACTCCCGCTGCTGATGCTCGGATTAATCTGGGTGACCAGTTGCAAGAAGAAGACACCGGAAGTTATTTCTGGGTTCACCTTCGTGGTTGATGCAACTGATTTCAAGAAGGTGACATTCACCAACGCATCTCAGAACTACTCCGGCGTTTCCTGGGATTTCGGTGATGGTTCTACTTCAACAGAACTGAATCCGGTTCACTCGTATGCTGCCGTAGGCAACTACACAGTTACCCTTACTGCTACCAACGATGAAGGTGACACCGACGTTTCTTCTCAGGCTGTGGGTATTTCTGACCCTGATGCCGAGCTGACCAAGCTGGTCGGCGATGTTTCCAAGACGTGGAAGCTCCTGCGTGTAACTGCTCCCGGTAGCTGGCCGCTGGAGGTTGGTCCGATTGCCAAAGATCAGGTTTGGTGGGCTATGGGTCGCGATAACGACGAGATCGCTCTCCGTCCGTGCCTCATGAACGATGAATATACGTTCTCCCGCGATGGCAAGTACACTTACAACTCAAACGGCGACTTCTGGGCAGAAGGTGGTGTATTTGAACCTGCAAACGTATGCCAGTACACCCTTCCTGCCAATATGAAAGGCCCGAACGGCGAAGACCTCTCTGCCTTCGGTGATGCCACACACTCTTTCGTACTCACCAATGGCAACAAGCCTACTCTCGAAGTGGTGGGTCTTGGCGCTTTTATCGGCCTGGTGAAAATTGCCACTGATTCCGAGGCGAAAGTTCCGCAAAGTTCTGTTAAACTCGATATCATCAAACTGACTGACGGCCCTGTGGATACACTTATCCTCGAGTCTGCCTTCAAATTTGCCGCTACCAATCCTTCCGATGATGCATACTGGAAGATTACGCTGGTACACTACGACAATCCTGCTGACGAGCCGGCTATCCCGGATCCAAAGCCGGCACCGGCGTTCGAGTCAAATGTGGCTGGTTTGACTATCGGATTTACCAACACGTCCAAGTACGCCAACTCTTACAACTGGGAGTTTGGTGACGGTGCGACTTCCACTGAAGCAAGCCCCACTCACACGTACGCTGCTGCAGGTGTTTACAAAGTGAAGCTGACTGCTACCAACAATGCCGGCTCTGCTTCATTTGAGCAGGAGTTCACGGTTACTTCCGGCACAGTTTCTGCCAGCGATATCATTGGTGGTGCATGGCGCGTGCGCAATGCAAACAACTCCGTATATGTTGGCCCGGCTTTGGGCAGCAATGCCTGGTATGTTGTTCCGGCCAACTTCCTCGACGGAAGCTCTACCGGTGCTGAAGACTGGTCTTGCATGACTGACGACGAGTTCGTCTTCGGCGCAGGCGGTGTTTACGAGTACAAGACCAACGGCTATGCCCGTAACGATGGCTACATGGGTTCTCCGAACGGTTGCTGGACTGATGCCCAGATTGCAGCCAGCGGTAACGGTGCCGCATTCGGTTCCGGCGTTCACAGCTGGACATTCACTCCTGGTGCAGGTGGCGGCCGTCCGATTATCACGCTGACTAACGGCGCAACAGGGGCTGCGTTCGTAGGATTCTACAAAGGATACTACGGTGGTGAAAACTCCAACAGCGCGAATCCGCCGAACGGAGGCTCTCCAACTAACCGCTATGAGGTAATCAGCTACCTCAATGCCGGCGGTGTTGAGACGCTTACCCTCTCTGTTGACATTTCCGGGGCAAAAGACGGCTCTGCTGCCTGGACAGTGGTATTGGTGCGTTAATTCGCCTTTTACACTGAAAAAATACAGAAAGTGTTTTTAGTGATTAAGGGGCGGGCGGTTTCCGCCTGCCCCGTTTTTATGCCCCGGGCATTTCCAATCCAATTCCATTCTGATCAAACAATTATACATGAAACGTCTTCTTATTTTAACGCTTCTGCTCTTTGCCGCACTGGGCGTTGGCGCACAGGTTTCCGGTAAGGTTACAGATGCATCCGGTCAACCGCTGCCAGGTGTGTCGGTCTATGTAAAGGGCACCTCCGCAGGGGCCGTTACCGACCTCGATGGCAACTTCAAGCTTGCTTCAAAGGAGGGCATAGCTGTCTTCAATTATACAGGATTTGCCACGCAGGAAATTCCCATTGACGGCCGGCAGGTTATCAATGTAACTCTGCTGGAAATTTCCACGAACCTGAATGATCTGGTTGTTGTTGGATATGGTGTCCAGAAAAAAAGTGTTGTTACCGGCGCCATTTCATCTATTCAGTCCGGCGATCTCAAGAATGCCCCCATCACCCGCCTGGAAGATGCCCTTAAAGGACGCACGTCCGGTGTGGTAGTTGCCTCCGGCAGCGGTCAGCCGGGAGCGGCCTCATCTGTTATTATTCGCGGTATTACGTCTATCAATAACAGTGTTCCATTGTATGTGGTAGATGGCGTACCCATCAACGAGAACGGCATTGATTTTCTCAATCAGGCTGATATCGAATCAATTGAAATTCTCAAGGATGCTGCCTCCGCTGCCATCTATGGTACCAAAGCGGCCAGCGGTGTCATCCTCGTAACTACCAAAAAAGGAAAAAGCGGAGCACTGAAGGTAAATTTCAACAGTTACCTTGCCTCTCAGACGGCTGCCAACAAGCTCGACCTCCTGAATGCCCGCGACTATGCCCTCCTGCGCAACGAATCCGCAGAGGCGGGAGGCCAACCTGTACCCTATCCCAATGCCGACCAGCTCGGTGAGGGTACCGACTGGCAAAGTGCCATCTTTAACGACAACGCCCTGATGCAGAATCACGATCTGAGTTTCAGCGGCGGAAATGATAAATCCACATTCTACGCTTCTTTCGGCTATTACAGTCAGGATGGTATTGTGGCGACGGATATCTCCAATTACCAGCGTTTTACTGCCCGCGTGAATTCTGATCACAAGGTCAAATCATGGCTTCGCTTCGGACAAACGCTCTCGTACGCGCACGTGCAAAGCCAGGGCTCTTTCGACCCGAATGGCAGTTATGGCGGTCCGCTCAGCTCTGCTATCAATCTCGCTCCGGTGATTCCGCTGTTGGTGGAAGACCCCGCCGAGCTTTCTTCCAATCCGCTTTATGCCAACAACCTGAGTCGTCTGATCAGGGACGAAAATGGCAACTATTACGCGCTTCCCGCAGCCGGCTTTCAGGAGATGACCAATCCACTCGCCTATATACAGACGCAACTCGGCAACTACGGCTGGTCGGACGCTGCCACGGGTAATGCCTACCTGGAAATTGAGCCGGTGCGCCACCTTAAACTTCGTTCAACGATTGGTGCCAAGTTGTCTTTTTGGGGTAATGAGGGCTTTTCGCCCGTGTATTTCCTCAGTTCAACGGTGAATACTACACTTACCAACTATAACCGGGCGCTTAACCGGGGTCTTGACTGGATCTGGACGAATACGGCATCTTACGATTTGACCAAAGGTAAACATAACGCAACTATCCTGCTGGGTCTCGAAGGTCAGGATCGCGTAGCCCGGGGTGTTGGTGGCGGTTTCACCGACATGCCCGTAAACAATTTCCAGAGCGCATCACTCAACTACCAGCTGCCAACAGAGAACCGTATTGCCTATGGTTACGAAAACCAGCCCTATCGCCTGAATGCCCTGTTCTCCCGTGTTAACTACGACTATGCCGGAAAATACCTGCTTACGGCTATTGTTCGCCGTGACGGATCTTCCCATTTTGGAAAAAACAATGTATTTGGTGTATTCCCGTCGGTTTCGGTGGGCTGGCTTCCACACCTGGAGTCTTTCTGGCGCGAAAACAAGGTGCTGAATACGCTGAAAATCAGGGTGGGATACGGTGTAACCGGTAATGATAATCTGG
This sequence comes from Saprospiraceae bacterium, assembly GCA_021298575.1. Classification (GTDB taxonomy): domain Bacteria; phylum Bacteroidota; class Bacteroidia; order Chitinophagales; family Saprospiraceae; genus M3007. The sequence continues at coordinate 11,973 of JAJTFM010000098.1, forward strand.
CTCCGTTCCAGTATGTATCCACTATTGGCGGTATAGGTTCTTACATTTTTGGACAGGATCAGATTACTATTGGCTACGGCCCCTCTGCTCCAGCCAATCAGGACCTGCGCTGGGAACAGACGGCCCAGACCAATATCGGATTTGATGGTATTCTCTTCAATGACTTCACGTTTTCGTTCGATTTGTTCAAGAAGAATACCACGGGTATGCTGATGCAGATCAAGCAGCCATTCTACACTGGTGCCTCTGCTGATCCGTGGGGTAATGTGGCCTCTTTGGAAAATAAGGGCCTTGAACTCGATCTGGGTTATCGCAAACAACTGAATCAGGTAAACCTGAGTGTAAAGACTAACGTGTCTTATGTCAGAAATGAGGTCCTTGACATGGGGCCGACTGATTTTCTTGTGAACGCCACGTTCCAGTCCAGCGCGTATGAAATCAGCCGTAAAATGGTGGGAATGCCGGTAAACGGATTTTTCGGATTCCTCAGTGACGGTGTTTTCCAGAATCAGGCGGATATTGCCCGTCATAACAATGATGCCGGTTTTGCCCTTCAGCCCGATGCCAAGCCCGGCGATCTGCGCTGGGTGGATGTGAACGGAGATGGCGTTATCAACAGTAATGACCGTACTTACCTGGGCGATCCGACACCGCACTGGACCTTTGGCCTCAGTCTGGCAGCCAACTGGAAGCAGTTTGATATCAGCGTCTTCGGACAGGGCGTTGCAGGTAACAAAATTTTCCAGGGACTTCGTCGTCTGGATATTCCGAATGCCAACTACACGTCTGAGGCACTTGGCCGCTGGCATGGGGAGGGTACCTCCTCCGATTTCCCCAGACTGGTGGATGGCGATCCGAATGGCAATTTCACGCGTCCGAGTAATTTCTATCTCGAAGACGGCAGTTACTTCCGCATCAAATCGGTACAGTTGGGCTTCACGATGCCCAAAACCTGGCTGCAGCGCGCTGAAATCGAGAACCTGCGTATTTATCTGAGCGGAACCAATCTGCTTACCTTCACCAAATACACCGGATTTGATCCCGAGATCGGTGGCGGCGCCGGCACGTACGGTATTGACCGCGGTGTTTATCCACAAGCACGTGCCATGATGGTTGGCGCCAATCTGACTTTTTAAAACCTGCGACACATGAAAAAAATATCCATACTGATTCTGCTTGCGCTCGTTGTTGTAGCGTCGTGCACCAAAGATTTTCTGCAGACTGACCCCAAAGGGCTCGTGCTGGAAACCAATTATTACCGCACCCGCGACGAGGTTTTTGCCGGTCTGCGGCGGTGGCGACAATACCTATTCCAATAAACTCGGACCACTCAATGCTGCTGCAGATGAATGCTGGGCCGGTGGCGCCAACTCTACCGACATGGTGTTTTGGCAGGTCTGGAATAATTATACGTTGTCTGGTGCCGTGGGCCCTCAGGCTACCTTCTGGAAAATTGATTACGAGGGTATTTACCGCGCCAACCTGCTGCTTCAAAAAATTCAGGGAGATATTCCTGATCTGGTATCGGGAGAGCGTGCGCGTTTTACCGCAGAAGCCAAGTTCCTTCGTGCCTATTACTATTTTGAACTGGTTCGCCTGTTCCGCAATATTCCGCTGATTCTGGAAACTCTTTCCCAGGAACAGATTTATGAGCAGGTACAGGCAACCCCCGAGGCTGTTTATGCACAAATCGAGAAGGATCTGAACGAGGCTATCCCCGATTTGCCCAATATTGTGGCTCCAGCTGATAACGGTCGGGTTACCAAAGCGGCAGCTATGGCGCTGCTTGGAAAGGCAATACTGTTTCAGAATAACGAAGCGCGTATGGGTGAGGCCGCATCGTGGTTCGACAAGGTGAATACGTCTCCGCAATACAGTCTCGTTCCGAATTATGCGGATATATTCAGTCCGCTGAATGAATTCAACAGCGAATCCATTTTCGAGATTCAGCACTCGGCTGCCCAGATTGCAGGTTGGTGGGCCTGGGGTAACTTCATGGGTAATGTGTACGTTCACATGACCGGCCCACGCAGCTATAACGGCCCGCTGTATGAATCCGGCTGGAGCTTTAATCCGGTTATTCCTGCTTTTGTCAATTCCATCAGAAACGATCCGCGTTACAGGCATACCGTGGCCAACATTGACAGTCTGAAGGCAGCCGGACAAGCTACTTACGCCCCCGCGTATCAAAACACCGGTTACTTCGTCAAAAAGTTTGCCCCACTCAAGCAGTTCAAGGCGCCTGATGGTGAACCGGCACTCAACTATCCAAACAACTTCATTGAAATCAGACTGGCAGACACCTACCTGATGGAGGCAGAAGCGCTGCTTCGCTCCGGTGGTGATGCAGGCAAGGCACAGACACGCCTGAATCAGGTGCGCGCACGCGCGGGACTCGCGCCCGTGCCCGTCACACTCGAACGTATATACGAAGAGCGTCGTCTTGAACTGGCTACCGAGGGACACCGCTGGTTCGATCTGGTGCGTACCGGGAAGGCTCCGGTTACGCTGGCATTCAAAGGATTCAAGGCTGGCACACACGAAGTGCTTCCTATTCCGCTGAATGAGCTCAACAACACTAAACTGGTACAAAATCCGGGTTACAACTAATGAAAAACTTTAAAATGATTCATTTTTTCTTTTTGATTGCCTCGCTGTTTTCCTGCGACAAAAGAGAGGTTGATCCGGTTGACCCCGTTGATCCGCTACCCGAAATCACCATTTTCGACGTGACACAGGAGCGCGATTCGGTGAATACGACCACTTTCAGGTTTTTTGTCAATGTGAGCAAGCCATCGGATAAAATTATCAAGGTGGCATACGCAACCGAATCCACGGGTATCGCCGTGGCCGGTATTGACTTTATTGCGGCCTCCGGTGTGCTGAGTATCCCGGCAGGTGAAACACTCGCTTTCATTGATGTGTCTGTTCCGGGCAAGAATGTTTACGAAGCTGATGAAGACTTCTACGTTGCCCTCTCGGCGCCTGAAAATGCTGTGATTACCGACAACAAGGCTACAGGAATTATCAAGAGCAACAAGTCGCTGCAACAGACCGATCCAACCGGATATACCACACCCTCTTCATATCCCGGCTATACGCTGAAGTGGAATGACGAGTTTAATGGTACCTCTATAGATCAGAACAACTGGGGTTATGATCTGGGTGCCAGCGGCTGGGGTAACAACGAACTGCAGAACTATACGTCTCTGAATGCCAACTCTTACATCGCCAACGGATCGCTGGTGATCGAGGCAATCAAGGGGCCGAACGGGAATTACACTTCTGCACGTATGATTACCAAGGGGAAGCGTACCTTTCAATATGGACGCATAGATATCAGGGCCAAACTTCCCAAAGGTCAGGGTATCTGGCCGGCACTCTGGATGCTCGGCTCGAATATTGACAATGTAGGCTGGCCAGCCTGTGGCGAGATTGATATCATGGAATATCTGGGGCACCAGACGTCCACAGTTCACGGAACGGCGCACTGGGGCGCTCAGGGAAGTACCTCAAGTCAGTCGTCTTCTTCCCGCTACGACCTTACCTCCGGTAATTTCTACGATAAGTTCCACGTATTTTCCATTATTTGGGAAGCCAACAGGATTCGCTGGTATATGGATGACCAGTTGTTCCACACTGTAACAACCACTACCACCAACGGTGCAGCCAACTGGCGTTTCAACCAGGAATTCTTTTTCATTTTCAACATAGCTGTCGGAGGAAACTGGCCCGGGTACCCGGACGCCACCACTCAGTTCCCGCAGAAAATGTTTGTTGATTACGTCCGGGTCTTCCAGTAGTCCGGACAAAAACTGTGTAAAATGCCTAAACTCTATCTAACGTTGCTGATGCTGACAGTCTCACTGTCGGCATCAGCTCAAGTTTTTGGTACCGTAACCGATGCGGAAGGTTTCCCGCTGGCGGGAGTCACGGTACAGGTTGTCGGCGCTAACACCGGCGCTATTACTGACCTTGATGGTCACTATTCTGTTAAAGAGGCGGGCGAGGCCCTCCGTTTTTCCTACACCGGTTATGAAACACAGGTGGTGATGATTGACGGCCGTTCTGTGGTAGATATAATTCTTTTCGAGGAGCTGATTAACCTCAACCAGGTCGTTGTGGTGGGCTATGGCGCTCAAAAGAAGAAGGAAATCACCAGTGCTGTCGTCATAGTGGATGAAAAGGCCATTCAGAACCGTCCGATGGTGTCGGCAGCAGAAGCGCTGCAGGGCAAGGCCGCCGGAGTACAGGTGGTACAGCCTTCCGGAAAACCCGGAGCAGATCTCTCCGTGCGCGTGCGAGGAGCTACATCGGTACTCGCAGGCAACGAACCGCTGTATGTGGTGGATGGCGTTCCCACCACCGATATCCGCGGACTGAACCCGTCGGATATAGAATCCATGAGTGTGCTGAAAGACGCTTCTTCCGCCGCTATTTATGGAGCAAGGGCAGCCAACGGAGTGGTACTCATCACAACAAAACGCGGCAAGGCCGACCAGTCTGTTGTCCAGTTTAATGCCTATGGCGGCTTTTCCACCCTGAGAAAGCCGCTGGAAACGCTCTCCACTAAAAAATACCGGGATCTGATCAACGAAATTATCCCGGGAACACTCGATCCGGCAGCTACGGGCTACACCGACTGGCAGGACGAAATATTTGGCACGGGTGTCAACCAGAGCTACCAGTTGTCGTTCTCGGGAGGGACCGAAAAATCGAGGCATCTGGTATCTTTTAACTACCTGGATAATGCCGGGATCATCAGACCCGCCCAGTTCAACCGCTTCTCCCTGCGTATGAACATGGATAATCAGCTGACCAGGTGGCTGAAGGTGGGTACGAATGTGAACACACTCCATTCCACAACCAAAGATACACCCGATAACGCCAGTTCAGGCCGAGGCGGGGTTATCATGAGTGCCCTGAACACGCCGCCCTTCCTTTCCATATACAGAAATGACGGCTCCGGTCAATACGACCCGAATCCGTTCCAGCCGTCCTGGGAAAATCCGGTGGCTTATATGGAAGGCCCTGATCAGAAAACCATCGATATCAGACTCTTCGGAAATATCAATGCCGAGGCAAAACTGTTTGACGGATTCAGTCTGAAAACGAATGTGGGTATTGACCTGAATTCGCATCAGTGGGATTATTACCTCGATCCGTTCCGCACCAATTTCGGGCGCAACCAGAACGGATTCGCCCAGGCCGACAAGTCCAACTCCTCCACCTGGCTGTGGGAAAACACCGCCAACTACGCGCGTTCTTTCGGCGAACACAATCTGACGCTCCTCGGCGGAAGCAGTATCCAGCGCTATCGCTGGGACGGGTCTTTCATATCGGGTAACGACTTTCCGGATGATGTGAGCGTGACAACGCTGAATGCCGCCAATAGCGTGGTTGGCAGTACCAGTGCTCAGGAATGGTCGCTGGCATCCTTTTTCGGCCGCGCCACGTATGATTTCCAGAGCAAGTACCTGTTTACCGCCTCTCTGCGCCGCGACGGCTCCTCCAAGCTCGCTCAGCACTGGGGCACCATGCCCGCATTCTCCGCGGGCTGGCGTATCTCGGCGGAGCCTTTTATGCAGCGCTTCAAGGCCATTGAGGACCTGAAAATACGCGCCGGATGGGGTAAAAACGGAAACCAGGAGGGTATTCCCAATTATGCCCGGTACGGACTTGTCTCGTATTACCGTCGCCCGACAACCAACCCGCTCTCCGGTCCGGCGGCTGTTCAGACTACCTACGGAAATCCCGATCTTCGCTGGGAAACCACGGCACAAACCAACGTGGGTATTGACCTGTCTGTGTGGAATGGCCGCGCTGTGTTTGTCCTGGACGCCTACCTGAAAAAGACAGATGACGTTTTGCTGAATGTACAGCTCTCCAATTCGCTACCTATCACCAGTATCCAGACCAATGCGGGCAGTATAGAAAACAGGGGTGTTGATTTCAGCGTTGCCACCGTCAATACCGTGAAAGCATTCCGGTGGAATACAGAGTTCAATATTTCCTTTAATAAAAACAAAGTGACGGCACTGCAATATACCGATGTATATTACTTCGGTCGGGTTTACAGCAACAATTCCGATGTTTCCATCGTGAAGGCAGGCCTCCCGCTCGGATCGTTCTACGGTTATGTGTCGGAAGGTGTTGACCCGGAAACCGGCAACCTGAAGTACAAAGATGTCAATGAAAATGGCATCTTTGATACCGGCGACCGTACAGTGATTGGCAACGCACAACCGGTATTTGTGGCGGGTCTCACCAACTCTTTCTCCTGGAAAGGATTTGATCTGGTACTCTTCCTGCAGGGCAGTTACGGAAATGATGTGTACAATGCCACCCGGATTGATCTCGAGGGTATGTTCGACAGCAAGAACCAGTCGGTGGCAGTACTCCGCCGCTGGACGCCCGACAATCGCTACACCGATATACCAAAGGCTGTGGGAAAGGGCAATGTGGATAATGTGCGCAACTCCACCCGTTTTGTGGAGGATGGCTCGTACCTGCGCCTGAAATCGGTGACATTGAGCTACAACTTCAAATCCGAATCGCTGAAAAAGGCCGGTGTGGAGAAAATGACCGTTTACTGTACCGGACAGAATATCCTTACCTTTACAAAATACAGCGGTTTCGATCCGGAGGTGAATGCCTTCGGCCTCAGCGCGACCGAGCTTGGTATTGACTATGGCACATATCCGCAGGCGCGTACGGTCACTGCGGGCGTGAACGTCACTTTTTAACACTGAAACACTTCCCTGAAATGAGAAAAATTCTGTTTTTTACAGCTGCCGCCGTGCTGATTTCGCTCAATTCCTGTGAGAAGTTCCTTGAGTTGGAACCAATTTCCGAGAGCGTGGCAGTGTCCAATACCTCTGCCGATTCCGTTTTTTACAAATCTGCCTCCGAGGTGGAAGCCGCTCTGGCGGGCGTTTACGCCGATTTCAAAAATGAATATTATCAGCTCGACTACTTCGTGAACGGAGATGCTCAGTCGGACGATGCCTATGCAGGCGGAGACAATCCCGCCAACTTCCAGATTGATGACTACCGGATTGACGCTATCAACCTGAATGTGAGCCGCGACTGGGCATACCTCTACTCTACGGTGGGCAAGGCCAATGCGGTAATCAACAATACACAGGCTGTAAACGACCCTGCTCTCAGTGCCCAGCGAAAAGCCGAAATTATCGGAGAAGCCAGTTTTATCCGCGCTTTTATGTACTTCCAGCTGGTTCAGCTCTGGGGTGATGTGCCGCTCCAGTTGACGGAGGTAAGAACCATCAGTGCAGACAAACTCGATGATATTTATCCGATTATCTTCCCGGCCCGCACGCCCAAAGAAGAAATTTACCGGCAAATTATCGCGGATCTGGAAGTCGCGCTCGCAGGCGTGCGCGTGACCGCCCCGCACAAGGGTTTCATCACCAAAGGCGCGGTTAATACCATGCTTGCCAAGGTTTACGCCACGCAGGAACCGCACGACTGGAACAAGGTGAATCAGTACTGCGATGCCGTTATCGCCGGAGGATATACGTTGCTCCCTGATTACGATAAACTCTGGAACAATTCGCAGGAAAACTCGCCGGAGGCCATTTTTGAAATCAACTACAACGGAGGTATCACCGATGGAAACTGGGGCACCAAAATATTCCGCGGACTCGACTGGAAGAAATTCAATCTGCCCTCTAACGATCTGGCGCGTGCTTTTGACGCAGAAGGCGACACAAAGCGCAAAAACTCCTCGATTATTTTCCTCGACGTGACAGGCAAGTGGTCGGATCCGCACTGGCCGCAGACGAAGTATCCGTTCATCAACAAGTACCGGACCTTCACGGAGGGCAGCAACCAGAACTATATTTTCTATCGCCTGGCCGATGTGCTCCTGCTCAAGGCGGAGGCACTGAACGAACTGGGCGATCTGGCCGGCGCTGCCGAGCTGGTTAATCAAATCCGGACGAGGGTTAGCCTGCCGAATACGACAGCTGCCACCCAGGCCGATATGCGGCTGGCCATCGAAAAAGAGCGCCGCCTGGAGCTCGCTTTCGAAGGACATCGCTGGTACGACCTGAAGCGCACCGGCCGTGCCATTGCTGTGATGAATGCCGTGACCGGCGCCAACAACGAAAATCTGGGGTACGACTTGAATGAGCAAAGACTGCTCTGGCCCATTCCGCAGGCAGAGTTGGACAAGAATTCAAAGCTGACGCAGAATCCGGGGTATTGATTGGTAATGGTATGAAAGGTGTGTCTGTAGGAATTGTTTCTATGGACACACTTTTGGAATACTATCCAATCTCGTCAGGGATTAAATATGGGTAGCCACGCGGTAACATATCTCGTCCCTAAAGGGACTCAACCAAAAGGTTGTGTTTGATTTCTACCCATATTATATGCCTAACGGCATAATAGTGTATTTATGATTCTCTTTCCGGGAGAAAAGCTGTTTCTACCCAATCTCGTCAGGGATTAAATATGGGTAGCCACGCGGTAACATATCTCGTCCCTAAAGGGACTTAACAGAAAGGCTGTGTTTGATTTCTACCCATATTATATGCCTAACGGCATAATAGTGTATTTATGATTCTCTTTCCGGGAGAAAAGCTGTTTCTACCCAATCCCGTCAGGGATTAAATATGGGTAGCCACGTGCCAGCACGATAATATCTCGTCCCTTTAGGGACGAAACAAAAATCTCGTGTTCGATTTCTACCCACGTTAGATGCCTGACGGCATAAGATTTACAATTCAACATCATACTCCACTGGTTTAAAAATATATCGTTTATCAAAATCTACTTCAAATTTTTCTAAAAATTCATGATACTCTTCCACAAATGTTTTTTTCCTATGGTGTTTCTCTTGATGTTTTATATAATCAATCACCGCATCAACATGAGATTTGCTGTACGAAAACGCCCCATATCCTTCTTGCCAGGAAAATTTTCCCTTTACATAACCTTTTTGATTTATCCATTTTGAACTACCGCCTTTAATGTCTTGGATCAAATCCGATAACGATTGTGTAGGTCGCATACCAAACAAAATATGCAGATGATCGGGCATGCCATTAATTGCCATTACTTTATGATTATGGTTTTCTATTATTCCTGTGATGTATTTATGCAATTCATTTTTCCATGAATTGCGAATGACACAATCTCTGTTTTGAACAGCAAATACTACTTGTATATGCAGTTGGGTGTATGTATTAGCCATTACATTAATGCTTTAAATGCTCATTGATCATGGTTGACGATTAAGAGAATGTTCATGATTCTCTTTCCGGGGAAAAGCTGTTTCTACCCAATCCCGTCAGGGATTAAATATGGGTAGCCACGCGGTAGAATATCTCGTCCCTAAAGGGACTCAACCAAAAGGTTGTGTTCGATTTCTACCCATATTATATGCCTAACGGCATATTTAAAATCTCGTGTTCGATTTCTACACATATTAGATGCCAAACGGCATAATTGCGTGTTTTTGATGCTCTTGCCGGTGGCAAACCCTGTTTCCCCCGGGGTTACGATTCCCTCCCCAGCAAATCCTCCACCACCTGCCGGAGTATTGTTTTGCGCTCTTCCGGTACCGATACGGCGTCGAGGTGCCGGAATGCCTCCCGCTGGAATTGCTGTTTCTCCGCTTCGATGAGGGCGGGTATGCCGTTTCGGTTGTAAATATCCTTGACGGCGGCTATTTTTTTGTCGGGATCTTCCTGTCCGGTGTGCATCCACCTGTTCAGCTCATCCCGGTCCTGCTGACTGCCCACTTCCAGTGTTTTGAGTACGAGCAGGGTTTTTTTATTCTGCAGGATATCGCCGCCCACCTGCTTGCCGAATTTTTCGGGGTTGCCGTACGTAT
>JAJTFM010000099.1 GCA_021298575.1 Saprospiraceae bacterium
AAACTTTTCAACGTGTGGCGCGAAAACAGCCTCAGGATCTGGGCCTGGCTATTTTTCCTTATCGTGATCGGCGCCCTTGTTTATACTTCATTGTACTGATACAACTACCCGGGAAACCCCGATGAATTCGTTTGTATCAGTCGTAACTTGTTTGAAAATGCACTTACTCGACTGGGTTGTTCTTATTGGCACGCTGGGCCTCATTGTTCTGTATGGTATCCGGAAGAGCCGAAACTCTGTGAGTGACAGCGATGACTTTCTCGCCGGCAAGCGAGATTTGCCCTGGTGGACGATCGGCCTTAGCATCATGGCCACGCAGGCCAGTGCCATCACGTTCCTCAGTACGCCCGGTCAGGCCTTCTCCGACGGCATGCAGTTCGTGCAGTTTTACTTCGGTATGCCCATCGCCATGCTTTTCCTGGCCTATTTTGTGCTGCCGGTCTATTACAAGTTACGTGTAACCACCGCTTATGAATACCTAGAACAGCGTTTCGATATCCGAATACGAACGCTCACGGCTGTTCTGTTCCTGATTCAACGGGGAATGGCTGCCTCTATCAGTATTCTGGCACCCAGTATTATACTCTGCGCCGTTTTCGGTTGGAATCTGATACTGACCAATATTTTTATGACCATATTTGTAGTGTTTTATACGGTTTCGGGTGGAAGCGCCGCGGTGAGCCGTACGCAGGAACTTCAAATGAGTGTCATGCTGGGCGGACTGATTCTGGCATTCATCCTGATCGTACACAATCTGCCTGCAGGTATTGGTGTCTCCGAAGCATGGGAAATTGCCGGCGCAACCGGGAAAACACAGGTGGTTGACTGGTCTTTTCACTGGCAGGACAGGTACAATATCTGGTCGGGCCTGCTGGGCTCTACTTTCCTGTTTTTATCATATTTCGGTGCCGATCAGAGTCAGGTGGGGCGCTATCTCTCTGGAAAATCTCTGCGGGAAAGTCGCGTCGGACTGATATTCAACGGGTTCATCAAAATTCCGATGCAGTTTCTGGTATTGGCTGTTGGTGTCATGGTATGGGTGTTTTTCCAGTTTAATCAGCCTCCGCTGCATTTTAACAATGCCAACGTAGCCCTGATTAAAGGCACTCCCGGGGAAGCAGCGTACAGACAACTTGCGTCGCAAGACTCTCTTTTATTTATACGCAAGACGGTTGCAATGGATGCATTCTCGGTGGCAAAGGCCGGATCGGATGCAACGGTGCTCGCAGCAGCAGAAAATGATATTCGGGAGCTGGAGAAAGAGCGTGTTGCCTTGCGCTCTGAGGCCGAGGCAATTATCAAAACAGCCAATAACGGTGCCAAGTCGGAAGACAAGGACTTTGTGTTCATCAACTTCGTTCTGGGTCATATACCCCGCGGGCTCGTCGGACTGATGCTGGCCATGATATTCTGTGCTGCGTGGAGTACCACAGCCTCCGAATTGAGTGCATTGTCTGCCACCGCTGTATCCGACATCTACCGACGTCTGCTCGCGCCGGGCCGTTCCGATGAGCATTATCTGAAGGCTTCCAGATGGACAGTAGGCTTTTGGGGAGTCTTTATTGTCCTGTTCGCCGCATTTGCTGCATTGTCGGAAAATCTTATCCAGGCAGTGAATATGATTGGCTCACTGTTTTACGGAACAATCCTGGGCATTTTCTTCACCGCGTTCTTTCTGAAAAAAGTGGGTGGAAAGGCCGTTTTGCTGGCAGCTGTCATCACTGAAATAGTCATTATTGCCCTTTTCTTCGGTGTGAGTAAAGATGCATTCCTCTGGTACAATCCGCTGGGCTGCGGACTCGTTATGTTGCTGGGCTGGCTTTTTCAACGCCTGTACCGTGCCAGTAAACCCGTCGTTATATCCGAACAATCATGAACGCAACCCGCATTAAACTCATTATCGGCCTGATGAGCCTGGCCCTGATTGGTATCATCGGGCTTCAGGCATACTGGATCAACTGGAATATCAACTTCAATGAAAAAAAATTCGACAATGATGTTTTTGAAGCGCTGAACAGTGTGGCCAACCGCCTGCAGAACTACGAAATTTCCCAGATGAAAGACGTGGTCAGGCTTCCCGATCAGGCCATGAACGGCTTCGTCGCAAGGAAAATGGCTAACGCCCTCCCCGACCAGAACGAAAGCCTGTCTGCTGAAAACCGCCTGAACCCGTGGGAGTACAAAAAGGTCATGGAGCTCATTGACTCCAAACCGCTCGCCGAGCGTATTCCGCTCGACGCCCTCAATAAAATCGTCCGCGAGGAAATCAAAAACAAGGGTATAAATGCTGAATATCAGTATGGTGTTTACTCCGAAGCGCGCAACAGTTATGTAATTGTCAACGACCATTTTGTGGTGGAAGACAGCGGTCCCCAGGTGTCGCACGGAGGTGCACCCACGTTGTTCAACTCCCCGTACAAGGTTTCTCTTTTTAATCAGGATATTGAGTCGCCAGGCTATCTTTCTCTGTATTTCCCGAACCGTACGCGTCTGGTGCTGGGCTCTTCACTCAGTATGCTGTTGCTTTCGGTAGTGTTCACCAGTATTATCATGTTCAGTTTCTGGTACACGATTCAGGTAATCTTCCGCCAGAAGCAACTCTCCGAAATCAAAAATGATTTCATCAATAATATGACCCATGAGTTCAAAACACCGATTGCCACGATATCGCTCGCTGCCGACAGTATCGGAAGTCCGGTGGTGATGGGTAATCCCGACAAAATCAGGCGGTTTATTGATATTATCCGGCAGGAAAACCGCCGAATGAACAGTCAGGTGGAAAGGGTGCTCCAGATGGCACTCATTGATAAAAAGGATTTTGAACTGAAAATTACCGAGGTTAATGTTCACGACCTGGTTCTTCAGGCTGTTGACAACTTCAGTTTGCAGGTGGAAAAACGCGAGGGTATTATCCGGACAGAACTGCTGGCCGATAAACCTGTTATAGAGGCCGATGCCACGCACCTCACCAGTGTTATCCATAATCTGCTCGATAACGCCAATAAATACAGTCCCGAAAAGCCTGATATCACCGTCAGTACCCGCAATGTGCCCATCGGCATCGAAATCACAGTCACCGATCATGGTATGGGTATCAGCAAAGAGGCCCGAAAGCATATTTTCGACAAATTCTACCGTGTTCATACGGGCAATATCCACGATGTGAAAGGTTTCGGGCTCGGACTGAGCTACGTAAAGGCTATCATGGTGGCTCACAAGGGGCTGGTTGACGTGAAAAGCGAACCGGGCAAGGGCAGCAGCTTTTCGCTCACGCTCCCGCGCAGGCAAAGACCGGCTGAATAATTTATCGTGATCCCTTTATATGTCTATTCACGCTCAAATAATGGCTGATGCAGGCTAAAAAGTCGTACGGACAACATTTTCTCAAAAATGACAGCATCGCTGCGCGTATCGCCGACAGCCTGCAACGCGCATCTCAGACCGGTATAGTGCTCGAAGTGGGCCCCGGCATGGGCATGCTCACCAAATTCCTGCTCGCACACGGCGAGTATCAGACTTTCGCCGTGGAGGCCGACAGGGATATGGTGGAGTATCTGCAAAAAAACTACCCCGAATGGCCCCCTGAAAACCTGATTTTCAGGGATTTTCTCGACCTGGATTTTAATTCGGTCTTCGGAGACAAACCCTTCTGCCTGATTGGCAACTTCCCCTACAATATTTCCACTCAGATACTCTTCAAACTGCTCGATTTTCGCGCACAGATTCCTGAAATGGTGGGTATGTTTCAGAAGGAAGTAGCCGATCGAATTGTTGCGCCCCCGGGATCAAAGGTTTACGGCATCACCAGTGTGCTGGCTCAGGCATTCTACCGCACTGAGTACCTGTTTACCGTAGAAAGAGGTTCTTTCAATCCGCCCCCCAAAGTGCTTTCTGCGGTAATCCGGCTCACCAGAAAGGATAATTTTGATCTCGGTTGCGACGAACAATTGTTCCGGCAAGTGGTTAAAACTGCTTTCAATCAGCGCAGAAAGATGCTCAGGAATACGCTGAAACCCTTCTTTCCGGGTGAACTGCTCATGCAGGATCCCTACTTCGAGAAAAGACCCGAACAACTCGGATGGGAAGAATTCGTTGAACTCTCAAAAAGAATCGGAACGCAGATATGAACACAAAAAAACTCCTCCTCCTGCTCGCTCTTCTCCCGCTTTTCGCTCAGGCGCAAGTCACCCTGCGCGGGAAGGTCGCCAATATGCGCCCTGGCGATCTGGATGTCGCTATCGCCGAATACTGGAATGTCACAAAATGGGAGAAACTGGCCATTATTCAGATGCAGAACGGGGTGTTTGATATTAAAGTCAATCCGCCGATGACGGCGCAGGCCCGCCTCAGGCTGGCCGCCCAGTATCACGAAACCGCCGACTTTATTGTTCATCAGTCTGGTAAAGGTGATACGCTGCTCCTCTTCGACCTCGACGCCCGGCAAATGAACGGCGGCCCCGCACGCATCACTAATTCCTCCGAAAATGAAGGCTATTTCTATATCGCTTCCGCTCGCAAAGAACTGGAAAAGCTTCAGGACTCCACCTCCAGAGCAACGCCCGAACAGATTCTCGCCGCTGAAAATGAACTGAACAAGCGCTGCACCGAAACAGCAAAGAAGTATAAAGGCTCGTTCTGCGGCGATATCGCCGCCAATCTGTTCTATCAGATGCAGGCGCCTGCCGGACAGGATGCCCGCGTATGGGCGCGCGAACACGGTCTCGATAAAATTATTTTCCAGTACGGCAGTAACCTGCAGCATGAGGTGTTCTACAGTAAACTCGACAAGTATTTTAATCTGTTCGGAACCGATTATATACCGGCGATTGATGCCTTTATGGCTAAAAGAAATGGCAACGAGGCCGTGGATATGTTCATGTTCCGATTCCTGATGGATAAAATGCTCGCCAAAATGGACGAGCCGGGTATGAGCCACCTGATTACGCTGTATCCGCCCGACTGTACCGACGACTCTCCGCTTCCGGGCTATACCAAAGACATGATTGAGGCGCTGAAATACTGTGCACCCGGAAATGTGGTGGAAGATCTGAAATACCCGGGCCCCGACGGCAATCTGGTATCACTCGCCGATGTGTGCAGCAAAAACAAGCTCACGGTCATCATGTTCTGGAAATCAAATTGCTCTCATTGCAGGGAATACGAACCGGTACTGAGTGAAATATATGCCCGGCAACACCCGCTCGGCGTGGAGGTGTATGCCATGAATCTCGACCGACTTGAAGAAGGCTGGAAGTCAACCCTGCAGGCGCACCCGACCAAATGGGTCAATGTGTATGTCCCTCAGGACCAGCGACAGGGCATCAACCGGAAGTTTCCCATACCGAGTACGCCCATGGTCTTTGCCCTCGACAGGAACCGGAAGATTCTCACCCGCCTGATCATCCGCGAACACCTGGAAACATACCTGAATGCCACTACGCCCGGATTGAAGTAGGTGCTACTGCGCCCGAAGCACCAGCAAAACTACATACTCTATGGGATGTGTGTGCGGGAACATGTCCACGGCCTGTGATTTGAGTACGTCGTATTTTTCCGACAGCAACTGAAGATCGCGCGCCTGCGTAGAAGGGTTGCAGCTCACATATACAATACGCGGTGCCGCCAGATCGAGCAGGAAACGCACGGCTTTCTCGTGCATGCCCGCACGCGGGGGGTCAGTAATCACCACGTCCGGTTTGCCGTGTTTCTGTGCGAACTCGGGGCTCAGCACGTTCTTGACATCGCCAGCGTAGAAAACGGCATTGCTGATGTTGTTCAGGCGCATATTCTCCTCCGCATCGGCAATAGCCTCGGGTATCTCCTCGATACCAACCACCTGACGGCACAAGTGTGCCAGATACAGGGCTATACTGCCTGTTCCGGTATATAAATCGTACACATTTTCATTTCCGGTAAGTCCCGCAAAAGACGCTGTCACATCATACAGGTTCTTTCCCTGGCGGGAGTTGGTCTGGAAGAATGATTTCGGGCCTATTTTGCAGCGCAGGTCGCCGAGCTGCTCCTCCACATGTCCCTTTCCGTGGTACGTGTGCATCTCCAGGTCAAAAACTGTATCATTGAATTTGGTGTTGATACAGTAAACCAGCGTAGTAAGATCCGGAAAGCGCTCCAGAATGGCATCCAGATACCGATTGACGGCCTCTTCTTTAATATGGGCGAAACTCACGAGCAGCATCACCTCGCCTGTTGTGGTGATACGGAGCATGAGGTTGCGCAGTGCGCCCGTGTGCCCGCGCAGGTCGTAAAAATCCAGTCCCTGCTCCATGGCAATTTCCCGGCAGGTATTCCTGATGGTATTGGAGGGCTCAGCCTGGAGCCAGCAACGTTTGATGTCAATAATCTTGTCGAAGAAACCCGCCCGGTGAAATCCCAGGGCATGGCCTGTATCCAGGTCCGGGTTGCCTATTTCATCCGCCGTCAGCCAGCGGCGATTCGAAAAGCCAAACTCGAGTTTGTTCCGGTAGTGGAATATTTCAGGCGCACCGAGAATAGGCAGCATTTCAGCTATTTGTACCTTCCCTATCCTGAACAAGGCATCTTCCACCACCTGTTGCTTGTGCCGCAACTGGGCCGAATAGTCCAGATTCTGCCACTTGCAACCGCCACAGATACTGAAATGCTCACAGGAGGGTTCCGTCCGGTCGGGCGATGGTTCCACGATTCGGTCGGCGACGCCTTCTGCAAAGCCCTTTTTCTTTTTCTGAATGAAAACGTCGGCCACGTCGCCGGGGACAGCGCCTTCCACGAAAACGGTTATCCCGTCTTCACTGCGGCCCACGCCTTTGCCGCGGTCTGCTATACCGTGAATGGGTACATTGGGCAGGATGTAATGTTTTTTTGCCATAATTGTCCGCAAAAGTAGGTGAATGAAATACTTTTGACCGTGCTTCCGGCGAATGAATTGCGATTCAGATGAAAAATATACCTCTCCGGACCGTATTTGTTGACATCAGCCCTATACTTACCCATACTTTTGTTCGTTCTAATGTGGTATCATGAACCGTTTGTTCACTATAATACTGGTTGTCCTGTCTTGCTCCGGACTGTCTGCACAGACAGGGTCGAAGCCTGTATATGATTCAACAGCATATCAGGGCGGGGCATGGGCGCTGCTTGAAATTGATAACGGTGACTCCACTTTTGTTATGGCCCTGCGCCCGGTAAAAATCAGCGCTCCCCGGAAGTTCAGAGATCAGGACGAGCAGCGACAGTACTGGCGCTATGCCCGGGCAGCAAGAAAGGTGTACCCTTACGCCATACGCGCAGTGAATTTGTATGATCAGGTACAGGAGGAGGCTGGTAATATGAGCCGCTGGCAGCGCCGCCGATATATGCGTCACGAGCATCAGGAAGTGAAAGAGGACCTGACAGAGACACTGAAAAACTTCACCAGAACGGAAGGGCACGTTCTGATTAAAATGATTGAAAAGGAGTTGCGTCAACCCTTTTACGTCGTTATTCAGGGCACGCGGGGTTCCACTACCGCCGCCTACTGGAATGCAATGGGCAAGTTGTGGGGCTATGACCTGAAAGAGGGCTACCGGACAGGGGTGGACACCCTCCTCGACGAGGTGCTGCTTGACTATGATTTCGGGGATACGTCGTGGATGTACAGGTAGGCTGTCATATCGCCGCCCCTATCCTGGCCGCCAGTTCCGCCAGTTCCTCCTGAGAAAGATGCACCTTGGCGCTACCGGTGAAGCGCACATCTTCCATGCTGTTGAACGGTAGCAGGTGTACGTGCGTATGGCGTACCTCCTCTCCGATTACCACAATACATACTCGGCTGCAAGGAACCGTCTTTTCCAGTGCCTTGGCCACTTTTTTGGCAAACAGCCACAGACCCTGATACAATTCGTCCTCCACATCGAAAATATAGTCAATTTCCTTCTTGGTGATGCAGAGTGTGTGTCCGTACGCCTGCGGGCGCACATCGAGCAGGGCGAGGTAATCGTCGGTTTCCGCGATTTTGTGGCAAGGAATCTCGCCATTGACAATTCGTGTGAAAATAGAAGCCATAGGGTATGTTTTTAGAGCGTATTCAGGATTCTCTGGCGATGGCAAGAAGAGTCAATTTTGACTCGGAGAGATAATCCTGAACAAGCTCTTAGAAAAATTTTTGTCCGTTGCGGGCCATTTTCCGGAGCAGCGGGCTGCAGCGGTATCTGTCTTCCAGGTATTCAACATAGAGGGCATCCAGCTTTTCCACTACGTTTCGGATACCAATCTCGTCCGCCCAGGCCAGCAGACCTTTCGGATAGTTTACTCCATTGGTCATGGCCAGTTCGATGTCGTCGCGGGTTGATATACGCAGATAGAGGGCTTCGGCTGCTTCGTTGATCAGCATGACAATGATTCGGAGGGCAATTTCTCGTCCAAGCATTTCATTCCGTACGGGTTCGGGCATTACTGCGCCGTTGCGGTAGTCATAAAAGCCCCGCCCGGTTTTCCTGCCGAGATAATTGGCGTCCACGAGTCGTTTCTGTGTCATGGAGGGACGGTAGCGCGGGTCGTAGAAGAAGTTGGTGAATACCACCTCTGTCACAGCATAGTTGATGTCATTTTTCCACGAGCCGCATCAGGGGTGCCGGATTGAAAAAATGGATCCCTACGATACGCTCGGGGTGCTTCAGTTGGGCGCCCATAGCTGAAATAGACAGCGAGGAGGTATTGCTGGCCAGAATGGTATTCTCGCTTACAATGGCCTCCATGCTTTTGAACGCAATCTGTTTGGGTTCGATATCCTCTACAATGGCTTCAATCACCATGGAGCAGTCCCTGAAATCGCTCATGTGATCGCTGAATTTGATCCTGCTGAACATTTCATAGGCGTTGGAATCGGTCATTTTACCCTTTTCCACCAGTGATTTCAGTGTGCCCTGTATGCTTTTTCCCGATTTGGATAATGCAATCGTGAGGTTGTCGCAGATAACGACCTTGTGGCCGACGCTCGCCGCCACCTGAGCAATTCCGCTGCCCATGGAGCCCGCGCCAAGTATGCCTATTGTGTCCATTGATGATTAGTATTTCTGCTGGCAAAGGTATGCCTGTCGTTGAACTATTTTGAACAAAAAGAACGTGAGTTACAGCATAAAACGGGCTGCAGTTCGCTTCATATCCGCTTTTATGTCGTTTGTTTCGGGTAGTAGGTCAGCAAGCCCGAGTTTTCCGGTCTGAACAATGTTTTTGCGGCCTGCTGTATTTCTTCCGGGGTTACGCCCAGGTATATATCCGACTCGTCGTTCATCAGTTCTGCATTGCTGATCAGTTCATAGTATCCCAGGTTTTGAGCCTTGTTCAGTACACTGGCTTCCGAGAATACTACTGTGCTCTCGAAGCGGTGTTTGATTTTTGTCAGTTCCCGATCTTCGATCAGCTCCTCTTTCAGTTTGTCCAGTTCTGCCCAGACTGCCTTTGTGCACTCTTCGACAGAAATACCTTCTGCCGGACGGCCCTCTATAACAAACAGGCCGGGATCAACACTGGCAGTTATGTAGGCGTCTATCTGGGAGAACAGGGGTTGTTCCTTGAGCAGTCGCCGGTAAAGTCGTGCCGAGTGCCCCTGGGCCAGTATGTCTGACAACAAGTCAACGGCGTAGAAATCACGCGTGAGCCTGGCCGGTGTTCGGAATGCGAGGTACATGGCACTCACCGGAACATCGGTATGTACATCGCAGCGTCTGGGGGCCGACTGTACGGGCTCTTGCTGTATTTTTCTGGCCGGTGGGGAAGCAGGCGACGGGATGTCGCCGAACCATTTTGCAGCCAGTTCTGTAGCTTTGCCGACAGAGATGTTTCCGGCTATAGTCAGCACGGCATTGGCGGGTGTGTACCAGGTGCGGTAGAAATGGCGCACGTCGTCAATAGAGGCATTTTCCACATGTTCCGGGGTGAGCCCTATCACTGGCCAGCGATACGAATGTTGTTCGTACATCATGGCCGAAAGGTGGTGCCAGCAGTCGCCATAAGGTTCGTTCAGGCAGGTTTCCTTGAATTCCTCCACTACAACCTTGCGCTGCACGTCGAGCGACCGGCGCGAGATGCTGAGTGCCAGCATCCGGTCGCTTTCCAGCCACAAGGCGGTTTCTATATTGTTTGCAGGCAAAATTTCATAAAAAGTGGTGTAGTCGTTGGTGGTGAATGCATTATTCTCTCCACCCGCGAGCTGTAGCGGATTGTCGAAGTCAGGGGCATTTTTGCTGCCCGAGAACATGAGGTGTTCAAAAAGATGAGCAAACCCCGTCTTTTCCGGGTTCTCATCGCGCGAGCCTACATAATATGATACGTTTACTGCTACCAGCGGTGTGCTTCTGTCTTCATGCACAAGCACGCGCAGTCCGTTGGGTAAAATCGTCCGGTTGAATGATACCATATCAGCTTTTGAAATTCGGCAGCAAAATTGAGATAAAATCCACTATCCGCGCCGTTATTTTCGGGTTTTCTGAAGAAAAAAGCCCGAATTCTTCCGGGCAGAAGAATTCGGGCGTGAAAAGGGATTGTACATGTGCGCGGACCAGTGCGCGGGGATTACTGTCTTTAACAAATGCTGTGTGGCGGTTCGAATCAGGCCTCTTTAAGGGCTTTTCCTCCGAAAACAAGCGCCAGGAGCAGCAGGCAAGTGAGAATAACCATAGGATTAAGTTTTTTTCAGGTGAAATGGTTAAATGAGAAAGTAGCTGTTACTGTGAATAACAATTACAAAAACGGGGCCAAATGTTGCTGTCGTTTCCAATGTTGATAAAAAAACAAAACTTTAACTTTTGACCCCGTTACTCCGCAATAGTGTTTTACTCGAATCGGAACTCTACCCGACGGTTGATAGCCCGGTTTCTGTCGGATGTATTGGGTACTTTGGGCGCTGTTTCGCCCATCCCGGTTGCTGTGATTGACTTTTCAGGTATGCCCCGACTGACCATATATGCCTTTACAACCGCAACTCTTTTTTCCGACAATACCTGGTTGTCGGCCTCGGAGCCGTTATCGTCGGTATGGCCCGTGATGAATATGCTCACTTTTTGTGTCGCAAGTGCCTTGCAAAATTTGTCGAGCGCCTCTTTGGCTTCGGGTCTGAGCTCGCTTTCTGCCAGATCAAATTGTACGGCACCTATTTTGAAGTTCTCCCCGCTCTCTATGTAGTTCCTTACAGGTATGGCTACTATCGTATCCAGTACGACAGTCGGTTTTTTCATATCAATAGTTACCGGAGTGGTAATTACATCGTCGCCTGTTTTGGGGGTAATGGTTATTTTTTCATCCCAGCTTTCCTCCGGAACACTGATAAATATCTCCTCTGAGCCCGGTTTTACCCGGATAGACTGGATCAGTTCACCGGCGCTGTTTCGTACTTCAACGTAGGTGACGTTGACGGATTTGATGGGGACCTGAATCATTTTCATGGGTTTTATACGCATGCTCGCAGGCAACTCTGTCATCATCAGATCGTGCAAGCTTCCGTTTTGTTTGGCGAAAAATGCCGTCTTGCCATCTGAAGCTACCGCAAAATTGAATCCCCATTCGTCGTCTGCCGTGTTGATGGCTCTTCCGAGATTAACCGGGTCTGACCACTTCGTCCAGGTGTCGTCCAGTCTGGTGGTTTTGAATACATCCATTTTGCCGAATCCCTCGTGACCCGATGTGCTGAAATACATGACTTTTCCGTCGAGGAATAGCGAAGGCGACCGGTCATCTTCATCAGTGTTCACATTGTCCGGCAGGCGTACCGGAGTACCCCATTTGCCGTCATCCTGCCGGAAAGTGACGTAGAAGTCAGCGTTACCGCTTTTCCTGGCTTCAAACAGCATCACACCGCCGTCATTGGTAATCTGGGCTACTCCAACCCAGTCGAACCGGTTACTGATCTCGTTGATTCGCACGGGTTCAGTCCATTTGCCGTCCTTCTTTTCCGATGTATGCAGGCCGCCATCCTTGAAAATCAGGGCTTCCTTGCCATCAGCCGTGATGGAAAGGAGGGCTTCATTACCCCAGGAGGCCAGTCCTTCCACCAGTTCCGGTTTGCCTGGTTTAACGCCATTCAGTTTTACCTCGTACGGATCCTCACCTGCCTTTCCGTCGCTCCGTGCTGCCCCAATGAAGTACAGGGTTTTT
>JAJTFM010000100.1 GCA_021298575.1 Saprospiraceae bacterium
CAGTTTTGTTTTTTCATTGCACGCCCAGCGAACCATCTCGCGGGCATCTTCACCTGAACCAAGATTGCCTACGTTGTAGTCGTTCTCTTTCAGCATGGGGGAATTCTGGATAAAGAAGCCCTGCTGGCCACCCGCAGATACGAAATCTTCGATTTTCTTTACAGCCTGAAGTACAGCAAGAGTCTTGTCTTTGGCCGACTGTTGTGTATTCTTGCTGGGCTCGATTTTGCGACCGATAGTTGCCACCTTGACGCTGGCCTCGCTCTTGATGAACTTCTTGCCGGTAATCTCGATCAGGTGCCAGCCGAACTGTGTGGAAACTGCATAGAGTTTTCCCTGCTCGCCGGTCATGAAACAAACGTCATTGAATTCCTTTACCATGGCACCTTCCGGGAACCATCCCAGATCACCACCTTTGGCACCTGAACCCGGATCCTGGCTTACTTTGACTGCCAGCGAGTCGAAGCGGGCCTTGCCGGATTCAACCAGTGTTTTCAGGCTGTCAATAGTGCTCTTGGATGCCGGATCCTGCGCGTTGCGGATCAGGATGTGGCGGGCACGCACTGAATCGGGAAGTACCTTGCGGTCGAGGATTTTAGTGATTTTCCACTCGCTCATATCGAGGTATGGACCTACAATAGAACCTACAGGACGAGAGGACAGCGTATCGGCCATCGTGAATGGCAACTGCGCTTTACGCTTGAAATCACCATCAATGGTGCCGTTGTTGGCAATGACATAGGTAGAGTCGCTTTTGGCATTGCGGAAACCGTCGAGAAGGGCCGCCACTGCAGTACGTGCATTGGCAGAATCCTGCGATGTAGCTACCACTGTAAATTCAGCGTAGGCCAGCACACGGGTTTCTTCCGTCTGGTCGTACAGATGCGGATTTTCATCGAGGTATTTTTCGAAATCTCCGTCTGTAACGGATACTTCCGTATCTTTCACGCGGTCGTAAGGCACAGCCACATAGCGGAAGTCAAGGCGTTCATTACCCTCTTTGAAGGCCATTTCAGCCATCCATGCCGGTGTGTACATACCCTTGGAAACAACTGTCATCAGTTTGTCTTCCAGACGCTTTTTGATTACTTCCTTTTCCTGAACAGCCCAGTATGCACGGTTCATCGGGTCGGTGAATGTACCGGCTTCGATAGACTGCTTCACATTCTGGAGCATGGCACGGTTGGGCTGACCGGAAGCGTCTTTAAAGCGCTCCACAATCACCGGGCTGATTATCTCGCCAAACTGAAGGTCAAGGAGCTCGTCTTTGCTCACACCAAAACCTGCATCCTCAGCTTCCTGAGAAATGACAGCCTCCTGTACGAAATAATCCCATACCTGGGTGCGTATCTGGTAAGAATTGAATCGTTCCGATTAAAGCCATATTCGTCTAATTATTTGAAAATCAGAATTTTAAGTTCAAAATTGCACTTGCTTCCAAATGAAGCGGACGCAAAGGTAACGCTCAATTGTTCAAAAAAGCTAATTTTTTTTCAAACAAGGTATTTTTTGACCTTCCGAAAGCGAGTTCAGGGGTTGTTTGTCATTTTTTTTAGCAAAGTGTGTGACTTTTTTTCGGGAATTCGTCTGAAGAATGAACTAAACGGAATTCCTTTGCGTTTATGTTTGAGTTCTTTGAGGAATACGAGATTACCTCTCCTTTACCTCTCCCAACAACGGGGCTGCCTGGTATTGACGGGAAAGTGTAGTCGTTTCGTAAGCATGCCGGGGCATGGTTGGTTACCCCGTTATCAAATAATGACCGAACAACAACTGGCAACACTCAGTATGCCATGGCTGCCTAATTCAAGCGAGTTAGAAAGCCTTTGTGCCGCGTGAGGGCCACGCTCAGCGTCTCCCTCTTAGCCTTGATGCCTGCTACACAGGCCGCCGCGCATCATCAAAAAAGCAGGATTGCCTGAGGGGATGTCACGCTTTGTCCGGACGCGAGTTCGACTCTCGCCAGCTCCACACAAAGTTCGTGCCGATCAGGTTCATATCATTCATTTTTAACAATGAACGTTCTGTTTTTCATAAATCAGAACGATATGATCCTCATCGGCACTTTTTTTTCAAAAAACCTGTGTTTCCCCGGGATACTCACTCCTGCCAGTTTCCGGACAAGACCTGTTTCCACCTTTAGCAACCGGGAAACCTTTGCATAAAGAGTTTAACCGCAGAGTTGCGCAGAGTTACGCAGACTACTCGTTTCCGGCACTGCGCCCGGCTCAACCAGTCCCTGGCGATTTTCCCAGTCATGGCCGATACTTTTTTTCGGGTACCGCAAAACTGCTGCTGCCAACGTACCTTTGCGGCTCTTTTCACATATTTACAACAAACAAGGTGCTAACAGTTCACAACGTCGGGCTACAATTTGGAAAGCGGGTGCTTTTTGATGAGGTCAATCTGAAATTTACAAAAGGCAACTGCTACGGTGTAATCGGAGCAAACGGGGCTGGAAAATCCACCTTCCTGAAGATCCTGTCGGGAGCTATAGACAGTACGCGTGGCAGCATAGAGATCACGCCGGGCGAACGTATGGCTGTACTCTCCCAAAACCACTTCGCCTACAACGAATATCCGGTGATGGATACAGTAATCATGGGCTATCCCAAACTGTACAGCATCATGAAGGAAAAAAATGCCATCTACGACAACCCTAACGCCACCGAAGAAGAATCCATGAGGGCGGCCGAACTGGAAGGTGAATTCGCAGAAATGAACGGATGGATGGCCGAGAGCGATGCAGCAGAATTACTCAGCAATCTGGGTGTACCCGAATCGCTGCACTACTCCCTCGTGGCCGACCTCACAGGCTCCGACCGCGTGAAGGTGCTGCTGGCGCAGGCCCTGTTCGGCTCTCCTGATATTTTGCTCATGGACGAGCCAACCAATGACCTGGATGCCGAAACAACCGACTGGCTCTGCGATTTTCTGGCTGATTACCAGAATATTGCCATTGTAGTGTCGCACGATCGCCACTTCCTCGACATGGTATGCACCCACGTGGTGGATGTGGATTTTGGTAAAATCCGGATGTTTACGGGCAATTACACTTTCTGGTACGAAACCAGCCAGATCATGGCCCGCCAAATGGCAGATAAAAACAAGAAAACAGAGCAAAAACGGCAGGAAATGATGGAGTTTATCGCCCGTTTCTCGGCCAATGCATCCAAATCAAAACAGGCAACCAGCCGTAAAAAAGCGCTCGAAAAACTTAATCTGGAGGAAATCCAGGCGTCCAGCCGAAAATATCCCTACGTCGCTTTCCGCCCCGAGCGCGAACCCGGTGATGTAATTCTGGATATTCAAAAACTGAGTGCCAAAAACAATGTGGGCGAGTATCTGTTCAAGGATATTTTCCTGCGCCTGAATAAAGGCGACAAAGTGGGAATATTGAGCCGAAATGCCATGGCGGTGTCTGCCCTGTTTGATATTCTTTCCGGGGAAGAGGAGCACTTTGAAGGTGAATTTCAATACGGACAAACCATCTCTTTCCAGTATCTTCCCAACGACAATGGCAAGTACTTTACCGGTGATCAGGACCAGAACCTGATTGACTGGCTGCGGCAATACTCCAAAGAAAAAGACGAGCCGTTTATCCGCGGCTTTTTGGGCCGTATGCTGTTCAGTGGCGAGGAGGTATTCAAAAAATCCAGCGTATTGTCGGGCGGGGAAAAGGTTCGCTGCATGTTGTCCAAAATCATGCTGGCCAACCCGAACCTGCTGATTCTGGATGAACCCACCAACCACCTGGATCTGGAATCCATCACAGCATTGAATACCGGAATGAAGGACTTTACCGGCAATATTATTTTTACCTCACACGACTATCAGTTGCTGGATTCTGTAGCTAACCGCATAGTGGAAATTACCCCCCGTGGCCTGATAGATCAGTCCATGTCGTACGGCGAGTACCTGCACAGCGACAAAATCAAAAAGCTGCGGGCGGAGATGTACGGGTAAGGGATTGTTTAACCGCGATTTATTGCATCAGCAGTACCCTCGTATTCCCCCCACCCGCAACTCGCAGACAGTACACACCGGCTGGCAGACCGGAACAATCCACCCGCTCCACCAGATTACCCTGTATCGTACGCCGCAAAACAGGCAAACCGGCACTATTGTACAACTCCAGCCAGCCCTTGCCGGCGCCGCTCACGTTCAGCACGCCCGTTGACGGATTGGGAAAAACCACCGGTGCCTGGTAATCTGTACCGCCCGTCTCGTACACAGCGGTCGAACCGGCATACTCGTTTGCCCCGATATCGCCGTAGGAGCCCGACAAAGAAGGAGCTCCCCAGTAGTCGGTCGGGCCCTTGTCCACGCCGAACCGGGATGCCAGATCGAGACACGCATCTATGGCCGGCGAACCGGGAGTCAGCCGGTAGGCTGTCAGTTCGCCGGGAGCCTGCGGATAAACTGTTCCGCCCGCACCTGCACCTGCGAGCTGCGGATCTGCCACGATACCGGTCTCCGTAGCATCTCTTCTTTCATTGCCGGTGGCATCTCTCCAGGCATCCAGGGTATTGTAGTCTGTCCCCTGCTATCTGATCACAAATGGCGCTCCCGACGACCAGTACAGATTGCCCGCGAAATAGCCGGAATATCCTGCAGGTACGTCCACCAGCGGAACCCCACCCGTCGTGACGAAAATATTGTTGAATACCCGGGCATGATTGATGCCGGTGTACCATTCAGTTATCTTGAACGCGGCCTCGCTGTTGTTGGCAGGAGCCGGTGTTATATATATGGTGTTGTTATGCACCAGACAGCTGTCCATCACCGTGGTACTGCCCTCCTTGAACAGCGTAATGCCCGCCGCGTTGTGCCGGCCGTCGTTCTCGCTGATATTGTACCGGCAGATATTGTTCTTCCACGGGCGACCGTTGAGCATTTGACCCATCAGAAAACCGCCGCCATCATTATCGTGCGAGTAATTGTACTGCATGACACACTGAATGGAACCGCCATCGAGATCGAAGCCAAGGCCATCGCAGGTGCTGGTACTGTGATTGCTGAAGCTCTCGTTGTGCTGTATGGTTACTCCGCGCGCATCGTACACCCATATTCCGCCGGGCCCGCCGCAGTGTATGTTGCCGGCACCGTTGTTGAATGCCACGCAGTGCTCTATCAGGCCCCCGTCGGTATTGCTCAATACAATTCCGTTGCCCCTGATGGCATTCGGATCGGGTACGCCCGGATTATTCCAGGAAGTACAATGAGTAATGGTCACGTTCTTGTGCGGGTAGCCGACGTAATTGTTGAAACCGATGTAGCCGTACACCAGTATTCCGTCCCACAGGTTATCGTGTACTGAAAGGCTGTTGAGGACGAGGTTTTCGTAACCGGTATTGCCATTCCAGCTCCCGATTTTCACTCCTGTTTTCCCGAAATTTTTCACCTCCAGGTTGTCGAAACTGAGTCCCCGCAGTTTGACATCGCCCGGCAGATCGGCGTAAAAACTGAGTCCGTCCTGGTTGTTTGTATTCATCCCGGAGCCGGTCAGAATCAGGTTTTCCACCCGGATGCCCTGCGTGTTGTAGGCGAAAATACCGTAACTGTTACCCGCGTTCAGGGTAGCCCTGCCGGTACCGTAGGATGAAACGGTAAAAACAGCATCCGGACTGTTCCCGTCGCTGCTGTCGAAGTATATATTTCCGTAAAACGTATCGCCGCCCCTGAAAAACAGGTTGTCGCCGGGAGCAAACTGCACCGAATTCACTTTGGCAATGGTTTTCCAGGCTGTGGCAGTGGAGGTGCCGCTGGCAGCATCATTGCCAGCTGCGCTTACATAATAGCTGGTGGAAAACGCCGGGGAGGCAATCATTGCCAAAAGACAAACTACAAGAAGATTGCGCATGACCATTCAGTTTATGTGAAAGAATGTACTTCAGACTGCCTTGACTATCATCAGGTAAAAAATGACAAGCGGTGGTATCATCACGATGGTACCGAGAATTCCCCAGTAGATAATCAGCAGGTCAATTTTCCGGTCGGGAGTGTCATCCTGCTCCACGGCGCGGAACAGGCGGTTCTGCAGCAATATCAGCGGGAACGACAGGCCCCACATCAGGAACAGCAGCATATCGGACTGAAACAGCCACGGCTGACTTCTGCTGCCACCGAGTACGGAAGCCAGACACAGTCCGTTCAGTACCGTCAGCGCCAGTCCGGGCATGGTAATCAGCAGATCGGTGAGTTCGAGCAGCCGGCACGCGAAACGCAGCAGTGCCTTGTCGCGGGAATAGTAGGCGAACATGAACCAGACCGGACCCACGGTCATGTTTCCGATGAACAGGATAACACCTGCAATGTGCAGCACCTTGTGCCACTGCAGGGATAACACCGGCCCGAACTTCATCAGTCCCAGAAACTCGGCGAGCGTCAGGCACATCAGAATCAGTCCGTTCAGGATGGAAAAGGCGGCTATTTTGTTTAGTTTCATGACCGGAGTGGCTGTTTTGTAAGAGTTATCGCAAATCAAACTGATAAATAGTATTGACAATGAGCCCTGTGTTGTACTGGAACACGTTTTTGCCTTCTATCAGTCGTCCGTACTGCAGAATCTGGTTGATAATACCGCCTTCCAGTTTCAGATTTTTACCCGCCTGAAAGCCGATCAGCGCTCCGATTCGATTCTGGTCAAACACGTTGACATTCACGTTTTTACCGAAACCGATAAAAATTTCGTCGTACAATACTCCGTACAGCTTGTCAGGAAACCAGCCACCAGGCTGATATTTCACTCTGAACATATATCTCATCCGGTTTAGCAAGGGAAATTCATCCTCTTTTTGCACAGACGCCGATGAGTAGCGGCCCAAAAATCGCTGTTCGAGCATAAACCGGTGCGATAAATCGGCCTTGCCCTCCTTGTGCGACAATTGCAGCATCTCATAAATACGGTGTTCGGTGAAATCGCGACCCAGACTGTTCAGCGGGAACTCGCCGTAGTTATATGTCTCAATCCAGGCATAACCCAGTCTGGCAAGCACCGTCGGTCTCAGCTGGTAGTTGATGCCAACCCTCAGAAGACTCTGCTGCCATGAGGTAACGAGATTCGTTCTGCGCCACTGGTATTCCGTGTGCAGACTGACCTTGTCGCTCAGCTGAAAAGTTCCGAAGTAGTTATACCAGCCAATGGTGTTGTGGGTTGCGTATCTGTTGTTTTGTCCGAACGATACATTCAGACACACCAAGGCGAACAGGACGCAGTACAGGGTTGTTTTTTTCATAATTGATTGTTGCAGCGAGCAGATCAGTCTCCACAAGCCAGCTTGTTTAATTATTTTCTTCATAATAATACGAATAATCAATACCTTTCATATACATTTCCAGGTCGTTGATTTTGGTGGTCAATGCGGTTTGTATCAGTTGCAACAATACACTGCTATCTACCGTGCTGATAATCATGGCGTTCATGTAATTGGCTTTGCTAATCTTGCTCCAGTCCACACATTTTTTCAGTTGTTTTTTGAGCATCAAATCCAACCATAATCGGGTGCTTCTGCCATTGCCTTCCATAAAAGGGTGTAGGCTTTTTTCTTGCTTTGCCCGTCAATACTGGTATCGCTGTACAAAAACCAATCTAAAAACTTCATAGATCTGTTATTCGGGAAATTTTTAGCCAATGCAGTTACCCCATCGCTGTCAAGCATATCGGTATTGTACTTTTTACCGTCGGCTGCAATTAATTTCAGTTGGGTAGTAGCACTAACCAACTCGTTTTTTTCCCTCTTGAGCCTGGCTTTCAGGTATTTCCAGTAGTTTCGCACTTTAGTATAATCCCCTTCTTCATTCAAAATACCCACAATATCCAATACCGAAAACCACCATTTGGCATTTTGCTCATCCCAAACAGCACGTACTTCGGAGTCGTTAAAAAAACGTACAGATATTTTTTGCTTCAAACTCATTTTACTGCTTGCTTCAACTGATTCAATATCGTTTGACTTTTCTCAAACGAGGCATGAAAGTAAACCCCCGACCAACACTACCTTGTCTTTCCGGCTCCTTTTCGGGAGTATTCCCCGAAGTTCCTTTCTGCGGGGGTGCGCGTACAAAACGAAAAAAGTGTTTTGGATGCACCCTGCCGGCTGACTCACGCCACTTCAGCGGTGTGATTAACACCCTCTATCAGGGAAATGATTCTTGATGATGTTATCTCATCAAACACCCCCATTATTCCACTCGTGTTTATATCGGTAAATGGTGGTTCAAACAACATCGCTGGTTCAATAATACCTTTAACCGTAAAAAAGTTAATGATGGTATCCATAAACCGAATTTGCTGAGAGTTCAGGGTTTGACCGCCCAATATTTCCCCAAAGGCAAGTTTCGCAGCATTGGCATCCAGACCAACAATGCCCCGAATAAATTTACCCAATGGTTGTTCACCGTATGCTTTTACAAACTCATCTTTTGTACCCAATTCCCCTTGTTCAAACAGCATGCGTTCCAATTCACCCAATTCACCTTCAGTAATTTGGATGTTGTTTCTGATTTTATGGATGGTAAAGTGATTACTGTGTTGTTTCAGGTACTGTTCAACTTTACGTTTATAAGCATCCAGATCATTAAACCCATAAACCAGTGGGTGTACCTGCGCATCACCTTCAAACTCATCTTCGAACATGGTATAGTAAATGACCGTGCTTTCAAAATCAATAAACTTGATCAACTCTCTGAGTTCAGTTCTCAAGCGTTCAATGGCAGGAATGTCTCCGGCAGCCCAGAATGTTTTATTTTGAGCATCTTGAATGAAGTCCATTTTTTTTGCAACGGAAGGAATGCCGGCTTTTTTGGCCAGTTTACCTACTGTTGTAACCACCTTCTGAATGAGTCCGGCTTGTTTCTTCTCCCCATTTAAAACCGATAACTGAATATCCAGCATCAACGCATCAAACCGTTTGGCCATTTCATCCTGATCGGTTTCTGCCATCAAAGGTGCTATATGATCAAACAGTTCCTTTATATCCAGATCGGTCAAGGCATTCCAGGCATTCGGATCTCTGTATTTTTCAACTTCACGCCAATGTTGACGAACAATAAAACTGTCTGTATTGAGTGACTGCGTTTGCAAGATTAATCCTTGAAGCAGGGCGCGGCCATATTCTTTCAATTCCGTTTCATCCTGATTTTGTAACACAAATGACAATCGCAACCTGAGTTCAAACAATCGCTGACTCAGCGACTTGCCCGAAGTGCCCTCAATTCCTTTTGGCTTGTTATTAAAGAACTCAAAGTTTTCGCAGAAATCAAAAATCATGAATTCCTTTTTATCAATACCAAACCCAAACAGGTCTTTGCATAATCGGGTTCCCCTGCCAATCATCTGCCAAAATTTGGCACTGCTGCGGCTTGGGGTTGTCGATTGGGGGGGGGATGAGGCATATCGGTTTGCCGCTACCCGAAGGTGGCGATTTTCACCACAAATGTTGATGCGGAGAACCAAACTTTGATTAACCACAAATGTGTCCGCAGAGCACTGAACCGCCACTTTTGCCAAACCCGTGTTATGCGGTCGTTTTTCTTTATGCTCCATCATACTTTGCTTTATATCTTGATTGGGGTAATAGTCCAAATTAGTTGAAAAACAAAAGCACCAATCAGTGTCCATAGAATATCATTCCAGTCAAAATGTCCTCTTGTTGTTAGAGTTTGCAAAAACTCCCAGGATAGAAGTCCTGCAAGTGAAATTAGGTTTGCAGTAATGTGTTTCTTTTCGTTTAACCATTTATTCGTCCATTGTATTTGTGGAATTATTAAAATAAATAATGCAGGTATTCCAATTGCTGGAAAAAAATTAGGAGCAATTCCCAACAAATATATTATTGTCAAGTTTCCGCCTGTGTAAGCCGGTCTAATGTTGTCTTGCACTTGTTGATATGCAATAAAGCAAAGTACAAATAAGGCAAACCAATAATATAAACTCTTTGATGTCTTCATTTTTTGAAAGTATCTCGCTATAATGTTGTCGTTTTAAAATGCCGCATAACGTTTTCGGGCTTTGCGTTCGGGCGGGTTTCGTGTAAACCCCCGACCAACACCATCTTGTTTTTCCGGCTCCTTTTAGGGAGCATTCCCAGAAGCCCCTTTCTGCGGGGTTTCAGGTCTCGGCTTCGCTCCGGGGCGGGTCTGCTTTCAGACCCGGCTGAAGGGGTTGCCAGTGGTGGGGCAGCAGTTCTTCCAGCCGCTGCAT